>DATNPT010000525.1:0-5852 GCA_036703075.1 Chroococcales cyanobacterium | reverse complement strand
GAAGTTCAAGTGGTCCGGTTGGGTAAAGCCCAATAACGCTCAATGCCATTGATTGGTCATCACTTTCTGTGTGACTAATCATGAACTCATGTAGACCAAAAAGCGCATCGGGAAATTCAACATCGTACAGCTCTTTTAGTTGCTGCTGATTCTGCTCTTTCGACCCATTCATAAGTCTTCTTTATCACTGTTGGCAGTCTTTTCCATACAATGTCTTTGGAGAGCCATCTGGCAAATAGCGCACGCATCCGTTAGCTCGTCTCCAATGAATGTAGATTGGAGTAGTTATTAGCACGATCGCTACACCCACTCCGATCGCGATCGCGACTTGCTTTCGTTTGGAGACAAAGCGGTAGCCTTTGCGGACGACATCCAGCGTTTTGTAGGGTATCCGTAACCGCAGTGGCGACACCACAGGTCGGTACAGCCAGTAATAAGTCTTCTTCAGGTTCTCCCACTTATGGCAGGCATCTTTGTGCAGGAAGTCTGAAATATCTACAACCAATCCCCTGCCTTCGTGCATCATCACATTGCGACCGTGGACATCATGGGGACGGAGTCCACGCTGACGAGCATAGTCCAATGCCCGGTCGATGTCCTGGATAACCTGTACCGGAATCCGCACTCCCCGGTGAATGCAGTCGTACAGAGTTATTCCATACAGCCGCTTCAAGACGAGGAAATCCTCTCCAGCATACAGACATTCGGAGAATGCTGGGTGGGAACCCAGTCGGTGGTAGACCTCCAGCTCTTCCTCAAACCCTTCGCGGCCGGGCGCATAAATCTTCACCACCTCGCCTGGGTAGTCGGGGTGAGAAAAAACCGCTGCGTAGTTTCCTGCTCCGATTATCTGCCAGGGTTCGGGGAGGTGGCGGACTTCCACCGGATCGTTGGGCGCGATACTTTCAATCTGGAGCTTGGGGAGTAGCTCTTGCTGGATACTCTCGATTAGCCGATTCAAATGCGAGCCGTCCATACTGGTGACGAGAGCGAACGTTAAGAAAGCCGCTTAGCTTGCAGTTTTAGCGGTTCTCAGATGCGATAGCGCGATTCTAACAAAGCTGGGGCATGAGTAACCGTCGATACTAGTGTTAGCAACAAAACTTGAAGCTAAGTACTTTACCACTGCTGTTGTTAATTGTGCCGATCGCTCTTTACTTGTTCTTTCTCCTCTATAGTTAGCTTCTCTTCGCTCGCTGCACTAGGTTGAAGTAAATGAGGTTTAAGGACTAAACTGACCCCAATAACCCAAGCCAGTGCTGTCATCCATCCTGCGAGGATGTCGCTGGGAAAGTGAACTCCCAAGTACAATCGCGTCCAAGCGATCGCAATTACGAAGGCGCTACCCAGCGAGAGTATCAACCCGCACCAGCGCGTCCCCCAGGTCAAAATGACCAAAGCCGCCACAAACGTCATACTCGCCACTGCATGTCCGCTGGGAAAGGAGTAACTTGATTTGGGAGAGAGTGATTCCCACAAGCTGGGGCGAACGCGATGCAGGAATTCCTTCGCCTGGGTTTCGAGCAGCCGACTGCCCGATAGCGTGACAAGCCAATAGGTTACCGATCGCCATTGTCGCCGATAGAGTAAGACCAACGAAATAATCGCTGCAACAACAGATAGTCCTTTGAATCCCCCCAACTTTGTCAGCGTTACAGCAATCCGATCGAGGCGTGGGGTAGCTGTCGAGTGAATCGACTGCAAAATAGATTTATCCCACGGAAAGCCCCCTGCATTGCGCCAGACGACGGCGGCTAGCTGTTCAAAGACTAGCAACGGTAAGCCAACACCGAGCAGTAGCAACAGCAAGGTACGCCAGTGGGCAATCAGTAGCTGCTGGAGAAATCTCGGAAAAGAGAGCGATCGCATCATTCTCTTTTGGATAAGGTACAGAAATTCGGGTTGGAAGGGGGACAAGTGTAGTGCCTGCAACTGAGAATCACTATATTTGCTTTCAGTGATATGCTCCCGCTCAACCCCTGACATCAATAGTGGTTCTCAATGGTGTGTGATACACCCGATTGTAGGGGCGCACGGTCGTCATTGGCGTCAACTTAAGGCTGAAATGCCCTTTGAACACGACTTGGCTTCCTGCATCGATCCCCCCCAGCCCCCCCTTGAAAAGGGGGGAGAAAACTCTTAAAGTCCCCCTTTTTAAGGGGGATTTAGGGGGATCTGCCCAGATACAACGTTCTCGGATGAGGTTGAAAACACGCCCTAGGGGGGATCGAAGGTATGATACGTGCTTCAAAGCTTGCTGAAGTTAGCTTTGTTGCTTAAATTAACACCATTGATGGTCGTGCGCCCCTACAGATGTATTGCATCCAATCGAGAAAGGCGAGATATGCCTAGCGATTTTTGTCGATAACTGGATTACCTTCAGTATCAACATCTAATTCTTCACGACGCAGCGTTTCTGTCCGATCTACGGTATCACGCTCAACTTCTTTCCGGATACCAACTTCTTCGCGGACAAAGGCTTTCTTCTGAATATCGGCAGCTTCTTCATAAACTTCCACGCGAGCAACTTCCCCTTCACGAAAATCTGCTTCACCGGGCGCAACTTCTCGCGTAGTACTGGGATTGTTTCGCTCAACAATCACTCGTTCTTTTTCAACAGGTATTGACACGTTTGCTGTTTCAGTTTCAACGCGCTTACCAATCGTCACTTCACCAGTCTTTTGACGGTTCTTGTTGGCAATCAGGCGCTCTTCATACAGCTTGATATTTTGATGATTTTGCTCGTTGGTATCGTATAGCTCCCGATCGCGATCGTAGGTGTAGCTATCGCGGTTGTGGGTAGGTGCCGTCGCTGCCGTCGTTGTCGGTCGATAAACATTTCTCACCCGTTCTTCGTAGTCGTAATCAACGGTCATGTTCTCGTTGTATTCCGGCAATCTTTCGGCTTGCTCCTTACTCATACCTGTGGCGTAGACTCGATGGCGATTGTAATCGATGTGCGTGCGACCAACAGGTAGCAAAACCTTCTTCCCAAAAACCCAAAATCCTGTATCAATCACGAAATAGCGGAAACGACCGGAATCATCTAGCAAAACGTCGTAAACACCACCAATTTTCTCCTCGGTTTCGGAGTACACATCATATCCTTTGATGTCATCTCCATTGAAAATGTCTTGTTTGTAGTTGGGATAAAAATCTGCAAGTTTTACAAGAGCCATAATTTTGTTCTCCCGATTACATTTTTTTGTTAACTGTCTGCTATTGTTACGGTAGAAATTCACAACCTAGAATTTCCTCTTCCTGATGACAGATTGATTTAGATCCAATGTGTAGAAATATAAATAGAATGAGACGGTTTCTGTAAATCAACGAAGTAAAAAAGATTCAATCAGGCTTTCCAAATCACCTTCCAAGCCGCGTGTAAAAATAGTTAGGATGAGTTCTTCTGTCTATCCCACAAAATTCCTCTTCCCGTGCCTCCCTAGTTCCCTTCGCTCCCCCTGCTTTGTTTGGTCATTTCTCGACCAGCAATGCTGTAATTGCCTTCACTAATTCCTCTGGTTCAACAGGTTTGGGAATATGTTTCTGAAATCCGGCAGTCAGTGCCTGTTGGTAGTCAAACTCTGAGGCATAGGCGGTTAGCGCAATTGCTGGAACCAGCCCTCCCCGTTCTGGCGGCAACTGTCTCACCTGCCGCAGCAACATATACCCATCGATGTCTGACATACCAATATCACTAATCAGAAGATCGGGCTTGAACTGTTCTATCGCGATTAGCGCTTCGGCTGCCGAGGCTGCAACTCGAACTGTAGCCCCATAATGTTCGAGAATTGTGGCAAGTAACTCTCGCATATCAGCGACATCGTCCACCACTAAAATTTGCAATCGATTGAGCCGGGATGTGGCAATCGGGGGTGTATCATCTTGGGTAATTTCTTTTGCGATCGCGATTAAGGGTAGTCTAACTGCGAACGTTGCTCCTTGTCCTTCTCCCGGACTTTCGGCTTGCACGGTGCCACCGTGCAGTTCCACCAGATGACGGACAATCGCCAATCCCAACCCCAACCCACCAAAGTTCCGGGTTGTTTTGCCATCTTCTTGCCGGAAGTATTCAAACACATGGGGCAGAAACTCTGGCTTGATACCTTTGCCAGTATCTATAACTTGAATTTGAGCATCGCGGCCCACTCGTTCTAAGCGAATTTCGACTCGTCCCCCGGATGGCGTAAACTTGACGGCATTGGAGACTAAATTCAACACTACCTGTTGTAAGCGACCCGCATCTCCGGAAACTTGTCCGACATCGGGTGCCAGCCTCGTTTGAATTTCAATCCCTTTTGCCTCGGCTGCCAGCCGCACCGTTTCTAATGCGGCGTCAATCACCCCTGCTAAATTAACGGGATAAACCTTCAAATCTATCTTGCCCCGCAAAATCCGCGAGACATCCAATAAGTCGTCAATCAGTTGTGTTTGAAGTTTGGCATTGCGCTCAATGGTTGACAGGGCACGTTGTGTGGCTTGCTCATCAAACTTGCGTGTCTGGAGGAGTTTCGTCCAGCCCAAGATGGGGTTGAGAGGCGATCGCAATTCATGAGACAGTACGGCGAGAAACTCATCTTTGATCTGATTTGCTGCTTGGGCCTCCTCTCGTGCTGTCCGTTCCCGCGCTAACAGTTGTTCCCGCTCGCGTTCGGCCTGTTTGCGTTCTGTGATATCAACAAATGCACCGATTACACCTCGAACGTCACCAATTTCATTTCGTAGAGGAACCGCATTGCCGTAGATGAATCGAACCGTTCCATCCTCAAAGACAAATTCCAGCTCATCTTTGACCTCTTGCCCAGTTCTTGCGGCTCGTTGCATGGGTAAATCGTGAGGTGCCACTTCTTGTCCGTTGCGGCGCTGCTTAAACGGGAGCGGATACGAACCATCCGCAGGTGTTGCCGTCGCAACCGAACCAGGTGCTGTCCGCATCAAGTCATAAGCGGTTTGGTTGGCACTCATGTGGTGACAGTTGGGATCGTGGGCAATCCAGAGCGCGACAGGGGTAATGTGCATAAAGGCTTCCAGTTCGTCAGCTCTGGCTCTGGCAATCGCCTCGCTTTCCTGTAGCGCTTGTTCTGCGTACTTGCGATCGGTTATGTCCTGCACGACACCAAACATTCCCAAAACCTGGCCGGATGCATCATACTGAGCGCGCCCTTTGGCACAAACCCAGCATTGCACTCCGTCGGGTCGGATTACGCGATATTCTGTGTCATAGTCGCCGCGTTCTCGAATCGCTTGCTCAACCATCACTCGGGCGCGATCGCGATCGTATTCATGCAGTAGCTCGCGCATCTGCGTCCAAGTCATGTAGGGGCCAGACGGAATGCCAAAGATTTCCGCTGCTCGTTCTGAAAAGATGACAACATCGGTAGCCGCGTCCCAGCTCCAGTCCCCCATATACGAAGCCGCTAGAGCCAAATTTAAACGATCTACACTCTCGCGCAACGCCTTTTCTACTCGCTTGCGATCGGTAATATCTTGGGCGATACCCACAACCCGATAAATGTGACCCGCTTCATCTCGAAGGGCAAAACCGCGATCGCAAATCCAGCGAATCTCTCCATCGGGACGCACAATTCGGTATTCATTGATGACAACGTCGGAGTGCTGACATCTTAAGGCCGTGGCTTGAGTTTTGGCACGGTCTTCTGGATGAATCGTTTCCAGCCAGGTTGTGTAATTCCCGTAGACTTCTTCGCGGCTGCGTCCCCAAATTTTTTCATAAGCAGGACTGACGTAGAGAATCTGAGGGACGCGAAAATCGGTAATCCAGAAAACATCCTGGATGGTTTCTGCCATCTGGCGAAATCGTTCTTCACTCTCACGCAGAGCCGCTTCTGTCC
>DATNPT010000516.1:0-9712 GCA_036703075.1 Chroococcales cyanobacterium | reverse complement strand
TTGATGAACTGATGCGATCGCCTTTTCTCCTATTACCAACTATCAGCCTGTTACTTTACCGCTTACCTTGCCTATTTTAAAAAAGCGATCGCTATTGAGGCTTGTTTTATCTTTATGTTGTTCTCAAACCTTTATATATGGGCGCACACTTTTCCCATTATGAAAGTAATTTACTCAAAAATTAGAGGCAATGTCAAGCACCTATTCAATGTTTACTCAATCTCCCTTAAAACTATTTCTAACGTGTCAGATTAGCGATCGCTGATTGCACTATATCGGCTTGGTTGTATCCACCTTTTTTCAGGTTGTTGTAGTGAGTTTGCAATAAGGAAATGTCTTGAGGTTTCCAAGCAACCATGCGGGTAACTGTGGCTATCTTGTCGGCTAAATCTTGTTGTAAACCGTCCAGTCCCTGACTCCCTGTCCAGGCATCGCCAAAGACTTCCAATGTTTTCTTACCGTCTTCGTAATTGAGTTGAGTAGGAAGCGATAGAGGATTGCCAACCCATTTGAGTAGCGTTTTCACCTCATCCGTTCCGCCACTGAGGAAATAGGTTAAAAACCTGAAATTTTCAAATTTTTGCCGATCTTGCTCGTAGCCATGATTGAGAACGACAACAACCTCGTTTAGCTCCAATTTTCTAATCTTGCCCAAAGCTTGTGCCGCCATATCACGAACGTCTGGGTCAACCGTTTTGTCCTTGAGAAGGTTGAGGAGGTCAGGCATGAAGGGTTTTGCCGCCTCTCCTAGGTAGCTCAAGATTTCTGCCGCACTGCGGCGAACCGTTGGCTCAACGGTTTTGTCCTTGAGGAGGTTAGCGATGTCAGGCACCAAAGGTTGTGCTGCATCCCCTAGATTGCTCAAAGCTTCTGCCGCATTGCGACGAACTCCTGGGTCAATAGTTTTGTCCTTAAGAAGGTTGAGGATATCTGGCACGAAGGGTTTAGCCGCCTTCCCCAAATGACCCAAAGCTTCTGCCGCTCTGATCCGAACTCCTGGGTCAACAGTTTGATCCTTCAGGAAGTTGAGGATATCTGGCACGAAAGGTTGTGTCGCCTCTCCCAGGTAGCTCAATGCTGCTGCCGCACTGCCACGAACGTTTGGGTCAACGGTTTTATCCTTGAGGAGGTTGGCGATGTCAGACACGAAAGGTTGAGCTGCCTCTCCCAGGTAGCGCAAAGCGTCTGTTGCATCGATCCGAACTACTAAGTCAACAGTTTTATCCTTGATGAGGTTGAGGATATCTGGGACGAACGGTTGAGCCACCTTTCCCAAGTGACCTAAGGCTGATGCTGCACTGCGACGAACGAATGAGTTAGCGGTTTTATCCTTGAGGATGTTGAAGATATCTGGGACAACGGGTTTAGCTACCTCCCCCAAGTGACTCAACGCTTCTGCCGCAGTGGCACGAACATTTGGCTCAACGGTTTGATTCTTGAGGATGTTGAGAATATCTGGGACGAAGGGTTGTGCCGCTGCCCCCAAGTAGCCCAAAGCTTGTATCGCACTGCTACGAACAATTGGGTTAACACTTTTGTCATTGAGAATGTTGACGATGTCAGTAATAAAGAGTTGAGCCACCTCCACTCGGTTCACTAAAGCTTGTGCCACACTGCTACGAACGTATGGGTCAACAGTTTCATCCTTAAGGAAGTTGAGAATATCTGGGACGAAGGGTTTTGCCGTCTCCCCTAGATTGACCAAGGCTTGTGCCGCACCGCCACGAACGTTTGGGTCAACGGTTCGATCCTTGAGGAGGTTGGCGATATCAGCAACGAAGGGTTGAGCTGCCTCCCCCAGATTAGCCAAAGCATACGCTGCATTACCACGAGCGTTTGGGTCAACAGTTCGATCCTTAAGAACATTGGCGATGTCAGCGACGAAGGGTTTTGCTGCCTCTCCCAGGTTGCCCAAGGCATACGCTGCACCACTACGAAGGATTGGGTCAATGGTTCGCTCCTTGAGGATATTAGCGATGTCAGCAACGAAGGGTTTTGCCACCTCCCCCAGGTTGCCCAAGGCATACGCCGCTCTGAGACGAACGTAAGGGTCAACGGTTTTGTCCTTAAGGGCGTTGAGGATGTCAGGCACGAAGGGTTTCGCCGCTTCTCCCAGATTGCCTAAGGCATACGCCGCACTGCCACGAGCATTTGGCTCAACGGTTTGCTCCTTGAGGAAGTTAAGGATGTTAGGCACGAAGGGTTTTGCCGCCTCCCCCAGATGAGTGAAGGCTTCTGCCGCACTGCCACGAATGTATGGGTCAACGGTTCGATCCTTGAGGATGTTGGCAACTTTGCGAGCGATATCCTCCGGTTTGTTCACCACCGATTTCCAGTCTTGCGGCTCGTATTTTGCTAATTGGTCGAGAGCATATCCCTTCACTTTGTCCTGGCTGTCGTCAAGGGCCGCTACAATACCGTCAATCTGCCAAGGTTGCGGCTTGGGTTTGAGCGCTTCTTTGGCATTTACCCAAGGGAGGGAGAGGAGGAGGGTAAGGCAAAGGGTAAACGGGAAAAGGAAAGAAGGGGAGAGCTTGCGGGTTTGGCGGGAAGTTTTGGGCATGGTTGCGAAGTAGAACAAGGAATTAAGGCTTGATGAACTGATGCGATCGCCTTTTTCCCCTATTACCAACTATCAGCCCGTTACTTTACCGCTTACGTTACCTATTTTAAAAAGCGATCGCTTTTGAGGCGTGTTTCTCTGTTTTACGATTTATGTTTTTCTTATGTCTTTTATATATGGACGCAAACTTTTCCCATTATGAAAGTAATTTACTAAAAAATTAGAGGCAATGTCAAGCACCTATTAAATGCTTAATAAATCCCTCTTAAAAAGCTACCGTTACACACATTTTCTGATTGAGTTAAAGTCACTGCGTTCGCCCCCTAGCCCTCCAACTTGGGGGAACCGGAGTTCAAAGTCCCCCTCCAATTGGGGACTTAGGGGGCAAATTTGAGATTCATAATTCATCATTCATAATTTAGCATTCATGACGCGATCGCGTCCCGTTGCTTTCGCCTGATACAAAGCCGCATCCGCCGCTGCCACTAAAGCTTTGCCGGTTGAATCTAAGCTTGGGATCGTACCAGCAACGCCTAAACTAAGAGTCACATAAGGACTCGCGCTTGAGCGAGCATGAGCTAACAGTAATGATTTGATTGCCTTGCGAATCGACTCGGCAACAAATAACGCTCCAGTCTGACTCGTGTTGGGCAAAACGAGCGCAAACTCTTCGCCGCCATATCGAGCAACTAAATCGGCAGGACGTTTCGCTGACCGTTGCAGGGTAGCAGCGATTTGTTTGAGACATTCATCACCGGCTTGATGTCCGTAAGTATCGTTGTAGAGCTTAAAGAAATCAACATCGCACATAATTAGAGACAAGGGTAGACGTTCCCTAGCTAAACGCCGCCATTCTTGTTCTAAATACTCATCAAAGCGGCGACGATTTGCTACCTGAGTTAAACCATCTAAAGTCGCGAGACGCTGCAATTGTTGATTCGCTGCTTCTAGCTGTTGATAAAGTTCTGCTTGTTGAATTGCGATTCCTACTTGACTGGCGAGTTGTTTGAGCAACTCGATCTCCCAAGACAGCCATTGTCGGGGGGCGGCACAATGTTGAGCTACCAACAATCCCCATAATTGCTCCCCTTGCAGGATTGGAACGACTAAATTAGCTCTAACCTGAAACTGGGCGAGGAAATTGACATAGCACTCTTGTAAGCCTGCCGTATAGATATCCTCGACTGCCTGAATGTGTCCCTGCTGATAGGACTGCATGCAAATTTCCCGCGTTAAGCAGGTATCCAGAATTTTGCGTTCTAAAAGCGGTGTCCATCCTGGTTCGACAGACTCCACCACAACCACTCCACTCCCATCCGGTTCAAACTGATAAATGATCGCCCGGTCACTGGCGAGAAATTTTCGTACCTCTATAACGGTAGTATTGAGAACATCGACGAGCTTGAGCGATTTACGAATGCGCGCTTCGATCTCTCCGAGCAACCGCTCCCGGAGAAATTGCTGCCGCAGTGCTTCCTCGGCTTGTTTGCGTCGAGTAATATCTGTATAAGCGATCGCAACGCCGTATCCTTCCAGAGGAATGGGAGAGGCTGTGACACTAATCCAGTGAATCGGCTGACCGGGTTTGACGATTCCTGTTTCTACATTTTCGATCGCTCGATTTTCCGCTAAGGCTTTGAGACTGGCAAACTCTTCCTTGGGCATCGGCGTACCGTCGGGTCGGATAATTTTCCAGCCTCGGCGATCGAATGTTCTGACCGTATGCTCTGGCATTGAGAGACCTAAAATCCTCTCGGACGCGGGGTTAGCTTCGACGATATTGCCGTCTTCATCGGTAATGGAAATGCCAATGGGGAAGCTTTGAAACAAAACTCTATATTTCTCGCGGCTTTCTCGGAGCGCTCTCTCTGCCTGTTTGCGATCGCTAATGTCTCGCACAATAGCCATAACTTCTTCGCCATCTTTCCCACTCAGCGCCAGTCGAGATTCATAATCATACAAGATGCCCCGAATCACTAGCTGATACTCAAAAACCTGTGCCTCACCCGTTTTCCGAACGCGATCGAGGGCATTCATCAATGGCTCGGCTACCGACCTAGGTAAAACATCAGTTGCCTTTTTTCCAATAAACTCGCTGGGGGACAGTAACAGCTCGAAATGTTCGGCGGGTATGAAATCCAAGAATGTACCATCGGTACGGAGGCGAAACAAGGCATCGGGAATAGCCGCAATCAGAGCGCGGTTTTCTGCTTCGCTGTGTCGCATCGCTTCTTCGGCCTGGATGCGATCGGTGATATCTGCGATCATCCCAACATAGCCTCTGACTTCTCCGTTTTCCCCTTTTTCTGCGATCGCTTGAGCAATGACCCAACTCGTTACCCCATCAGGTCGCTGAAACCGATAATCCGCTTGAAACGGCTGCTGGGCTTGCACCGAGCGGTACCATTTAGCTAGGATACGTTCGCGATCGCTAGGATGCAAAGCTTGCGTCCAGCTATCGCCAAATGCTTCTTCCAACGGGATTCCAGCAATCTCGCACCATCGCTGGTTGACGTATAAATAGCTCCCCTCAGCGTCTGTCCGGAATATCCCAACGGGTGACACTTGGGCTAAGGTGTAATATCGATACTCGCTCTCCCGCAGCGCCGCCTCTACCTGAATCCGTTCTCGGATTTCCTGTTGCAGTTGTTGATTGACCCTGGTTAATTGAGCGGTTCGTTCGGCTACGACTTGCTCTAGGTAAACTTCTTTTTGTGCCTTCAGGAGGGCATGACATCTAGCTTCTTCTTGGTGTAAAGCTTGTTCGATTTGATAAGTTTCGGTTCTATCTTCCCAAACTAAAAGAATCGATGAATCATTGTCTTGGGTATCGGCGACGGATGTCGCGATCGCCTTTACCCACAACGTTTCGCCATTTCGACAACTGATGCGATGTTGGCAATGGGTAAAGGTTTCCAATTGGGTAGAACTGGCAAATATACTTTTGAGTTGTTTCCAATCTTCAGAAGGGACAAGGCTAAAAATTGACTGACCGATTAATTCCTCGACGGTGTGCCCCAGGTAATTTGCTCCAAAGGGGCTGATAGAAAGGATGAGTCCAGCTGTGTTAAGAATGAAATAAATCGACGGAAGACTTTCGTATAAACTGCGGTATCGCATTGATCCTTCCCGTATTTTATCTAAGAATTTTTTATCTCAAAGCCTGGTAATCACCTTGAGAACTGGGAAAGAAAATATTGTATTAGACTCTACCGAGAATCCTCCATTAAGGAGCAGTGAGGCGTGACTAGTGAACACTGAAAATCGCTGCGCTCAACCCTCATCCACCGCTCCCAGCGCTTTCAGCGTAGCGATCGCGGCTGCTGTCACCCCAGTGATGCTCGTAATATTCATATTCTTGTAGGGGCGATCGCTTTGCAACGTTTTCAATCACTGACCGCTCTCAACATCCTAAAGCTTAACCGTCTCGTCCTTTTGCCTGCATTTAAATACAAAAAAGAGAGTCACTCTCGTGCCTCTCTCGATCATCAGGGTGCATCTACTAGTCTTATTATTACGCTTAGGGGTGGGGGGTGTCACCCCTTATTTGTCAAGATTTGATAAATTCTTGGCTGGGTTTAGCCATGACGTAAAAAATTCTGACAGATGTGGGTTCAGCAAGATCTAATAATGAGTACCTGATTTGCGATGATGCACCGCAGTAACGCCCTCGGACTGTAGCAGTCGGCCATTCTTGACAATGCCATAGATAACCCAGTGATCGCCGCATTCCATGCGATTTTCCACTGTGCATTCCAAATAAGCTAAGGCGTCACTCAAAATGGGACTGCCATTTTCAGCTACTTCAGTCTTCACACCAGCGAAGCGGTCTTCAGCAGGACCAAACGGTTTGAGGAAGTGCTTCATTAAACCTAGATGCTTACCTTCGGCCAGAATATTGATTACAAATGGGTCGCCGCTATGCATCAGCGATTCAATCGCCCGTTCTTTAGCAACAGCAATGGTAAGACCTGGAGGTGTAAAGGTCGCTTGAGAGACCCAGTCGGCCAGCATTGCCCCGGTGAGTTCTCCCTGTTTGGCGGTGACGATACACAACGAACCAATCAAACGACCTACCGCTTGTTCGGTACGGTCGGTTTGGGAACCTGCCACAGGTTGCTTGGCTTTTCGGGCTTTTTTCGACTTTTTCAAGGCTTGAGCAAAGTCCGTACCGGCTTCCTCACAGTACTTGAGAGTCACTTCATTGGGCTTAAATTTAACCCGAATCGTGTCAAACCCAAACGTATAACCAGCATCGCTGAACTTACTTTCAAGCAAGTCAATGGCTTCGCCACTCCAACCATAGGAACCAAAGACTCCCGCAAGTTTGGTTTTCGTCGCCGCAGATAGCACGATGCCGAGGGCAGTTTGGATTGGGGTTGGGGCATGACCGCCAAGGGTTGGGGACCCCATAATAAACCCCTCTGCTTTTTCCACCGCTTTTTGAATCTCAGTGGGGTCAGCGACTTCGCAGTTAATCGCTTCCACCCCGACACCCGCTTTCGTGATGCCCCGTGCGATCGCTTGGGCGAGGGTTCCCGTATTCCCATAAGCTGAAGCATAGAGTAGGGCAACGGTCATTTCCTGGCTGGCTTGCTGTTCGAGCCACTGGCGATAAGACTGAGTCAGGGGTATCAAGCTGTAGCGTACTAAGGGACCGTGTCCAGTAGCGTAAAGCCTAGCGGGGAAGTCAGTTAGCTTATCTAAGGTTTTTTCCACACTGCGGGCATGGGGTGCCATCAAACAATCAAAATAATAGCGTCGGTCTTCGCTAATGGTTTCCCAGCCTTCATCCAGCACTTGGTCGCCGCAGACATGGGCACCGAATAGCTTATCGGTAAACAGAATTTCCGTTTGAGGGTCGTAGGTACAAAGTTCATCCGGCCACCGGGGGCTGGGAGTGGGAATCAATCGCAGGTGATGACCGTTGCCTAAATCCAGGGTATCGTCCCCTCGCACGACCTTAATGTTTAGCTCTTGGCCGGGCAACAGGCTGCGTAATGCGATCGCACCTGGATTTGAGCAGACGAACGTAATCTGGGGGGCTAGTTCCAGCAAGGCTTTGAGGGTAACGACTCGGTTCGGGTTGACGTGACCGAGAATCACATAATCTAACTGTGTTGGGTTGAGGCGTTGCTGTAATGCCGCGAGAAAAATTTCAGTAAAGGATTCACCTGGCGGGTCAAATAGAGCCGTTTTTTCAGCTTGAATGATATAGGAATTAGCTGTAGTGCCTCGTTGTAGGGCATACTCGATTTCAAACTTGAGTCTGTCCCAAGTACGCGATCGCAGTACAGTAGTTTCTGCACCAATGGGGAGAACTTGGACATCGCGTTGCTTGGTTTCTGGTGTGAGTGTGACCATGATTGTGGCTCTTTTTTAGGTTTTTATTGGATGGGGATTTATTGTTAACGCAGAGGAATGCGGAGGTTGGCGCAAAGGGGCGCGGAGGGGGGTTAGAGGTTGTTGACGAGGCGTTTGATGCCGTCTTTGAGGTGGGGGACGTTGAAGTTGATGAGGAGTCCGAGTTTACAGTTGGATAATCTTAGGTAGGTTAGAAGTTGACTGGAATGGATGGGATGTAGAGATGCTAGAGATTTGATTTCAACAATGACTTTGTTTTCAACTAGTAAATCCACTCGATAGCCACACTCTAGATGAACATCTTCATAGATTAATGGCAAGGGTTTTTGTTTTACCACGTTGAATCCAGCTTTATAAAGGTCATAGTACAAACACTCCTCATCAGCCGACTCCAACAATCCCGGCCCCAGCCTGTATGTACCTTCATCGCCAACCCAATAATCCGCCCCGACAACTCATTTTCCATCATCCTCAGCATCCCTCTCTCAGCGCCCCTCTGCGCCAACCTCCGCGTTCCTCTGCGTAAAAAACATCTCTCTATCCTCTCTCCACTGCATCACGAGGTAGGCTTTTTTCTTGACAGCAGCGGAATCAGCCCTGCCGCTATTAGATAAATCGCGTTTTCATAGTGACAAATAAAAAGGACTACCCCAACCGTAAACGCCACTCCGGAAATCACGATTGTATAGATAAATTGGCTGGTTTCCAGAAAGCGTCGGTGCTTCTCCCGTTTGACCTCCTCATTCTGGCGAAGAATGACCTCCCGTACCCTAGCCCAGTCTAGAGCTTCGTTGGGAGAATCCGATCGCGCTAACAGTTCCTCAACGAATGAAACAGGTTGAGAGAGATTCCGAGGATTTCGATCGGGCAGGTTCGGTGAAGACGATAACGCGATCGCCAGTTCTTCTGGTTTTTCTGACATTCTTCAACCTTTCCCGATAGGGCATTGTAGGGTGGGCAATGCCAGCCCTTTCAATGCGTTCAGATGTACTACTGAGTTTTTCGAGTGGTTTGATGAGCCTCTAAAAGTCGTATGAACGGATTTTTGGATTCCACATACTACCAAGCTCATCAAATCAACTTGGCTGGAAAACAGCAGCTCTTGCTGATACTGCTCAACTGCATAGGTTTCAAATAACCCATCCATTCGCTCTGGAGCAAACACCTGTTCCATTAGTCCTCGCGCCATTACGCTGATCGGACTTTCCTCAACAAATTGCTCAAAGACGACTCCCAGCATTTTGACGCTCCCTGGTGTTGTTATTGTTGAGGATAATCTGAAGTCACCCCCTACACTCTATACGGGGAGCGGCTTTCAGCTAGGATTTGAGTAGTACATTTGAACGCATTGAAAGGGCTGGTTATTTGAAACCTATGCAGTTGAGCAGTATCAGCAAGAGCTGCTGTTTTCCAGCCAAGTTGATTTGATGAGCTTGGTAGTATGTGGAATCCAAAAATCCGTTCATGCTGCCTATCGAGCCAGAGCTGCCAACCTCAGTGTCAGCACCACAGCGCTGTACAACAAGTTGCAAGGGATAGAACTTAGTGTTAGTCAAGCACTATTAAGGGAAACAGCAACAGAACTGCAAAGCTTAGTTCAGATCATGAACGGAGAGCAACCAGCTCTCCTGCCAGAAAAATATCGACTGAAGATTATTGATGGCACCTGCCTTGCAGCTACCGACCATCGATTGAATGCGATTCGCCAGTTTGCCGCCAAAGCTTTACCAGGTAAAGCCCTGGTCGTGTTAGATCCACTCTCAAAACTAGTAACAGACATTTTTC
>DATNPT010000514.1:0-9543 GCA_036703075.1 Chroococcales cyanobacterium | reverse complement strand
CTGAAGCTGAGTAGCGACTTCGGCTTCGTGACCAAATCCCTTGCGGTGGTAGTTCTCTGAACTGTGGAGCGAGCGCTTAAACGCTTTTGTATCCATGCCGTTTGCCCTACAAAATGACTCTATTGCTGTTTTTATCCCCTCGATCTTAAAACGCTAGTGGCTCCTTCTGCCTTCTGCCTTCTGCCTTCCGCCTTCTGCCTGCTCACCCTCAACTTTTCCCTAGTAGCAGTTCGTTGAGAACTAACATGGCATTACGCCACACTAAATAGCCTTGAGGACTCAGGTGCAAACCATCAGTACTTAACTCAGTTTTGAGGTTACCGTTGGTGTCGGCAAAAAGAGGGTAGAGGTCGAGATAGATAGCACCTTCTGCTTCTGCGATCGCTTTGAGTTTCCCGTTTAGTTCCTGGATGCGGCTGTTTGGAATAGCCAAGAGCCGATCGCGTCCTTCCCAGGTTACTTTATCGGCGCTGTGAGGCAAAATCGATTGAACGACAATCTTGGCTTGAGGATGAACTCGCTGCAAGTAGCGAACGATTAGCTCTTGGTTCGCCAAAATCGTTTGGTCTCTCACCCCCCGAATCAGGTCATTAATCCCAATCATCACATAAATGATCTCTGGCTGAGTCTGGTCTATTAACTCCAAGCGATTGAGTAGCCCTGCCGAGGTTTCTCCTGAGATACCCTGATTGAGCCAGTGGCGATCGGACGGCAGTACTTCTGTGGGGAACCATAGGCTCAAAGAATCGCCCAGAAGTACCGATAAATGTTTAGGCTGTTGTACGGCAGCCACCTCAGCCTCCCGTCCGAGCAAATCGACCCACTGCTGGTAATTCAGATGGAGGCGCGATCCTGGTTCAAGCGCGGAGTCAGGTTCTGAGCGAGATGAGTGGGTAGCAGCTACCGATTGGCTCACCGGCGAGGGGATCGACCATCGATCCTCGCGCAGTTGCACCCAAGCGATTGCGACTACGAGCAGTCCATTGGCAGCGAGAGAGAATAACGCCCAAACAGGAAAGGTCTTTGAGTCAGCGGACACTTGATTAGATCCAGTATCTGGTTTGAATCAGATTTTAGTGGTTTGCACTCCTCTACTCAAACCAACTCAGGCAAACAAGGAGTACAAAACGGGGAACGGGGAACTTCAAGATTGCTCTGTTCCCCGTTCCCCGTTTCCTGTTTTATTAATGGTTGAATTTAGCGTAATTCGCCAGTGGCTCCAGCGATACCGAGTCCAGCCGCAAATTCCTCTCCGTAACCTTCTTCACCGTGTTGGTTAATATCCAAACCTTGTTCTTCTTGCGTCGGTTTGACGCGCAAATCCATAACCAAGCTCAGAAGCTTAAGGATAATAAAGGTGCCAATAGCCGCAAAGATGTAGGTCGCAACAACGCCCACAATCTGTTCCCATAATTGGGCTGGATTGCCAAACAGCAAGCCATCATCTCCAGCACTATTCACCGCTTTGGTTGCAAAGACACCGGTCAGAATTGCACCCACCGTACCACCAACTCCGTGTACGGGGTAAGTATCCAGAGAGTCGTCAAACTGCAACTTGGCGCGCAGGCTAACGGCGAAGAAACAACAAACAGAGGTGATAGAGCCGATGAGAATGGCTCCAATCGGAGTGACATATCCTGCTGCCGGAGTAACGCCGACTAGCCCGGCGAGAAAGCCGGTAGCGACTCCTAACGCTGTGGGCTTACCTCTAAGCACCCACTCCAGGATGACCCAGGTTAGACCTGCTCCAGCAGTTGCTACTACTGTAGCGACAAATGCAACCGTGGCTAGCCCTCCTGCTCCTAATGCACTACCACCATTAAATCCGAGCCAGCCAAACCAGAGTAAACCAATTCCCAGCAAAACGTATGGAACATTATGAGGTGCAGCGGGTTGATCTGGATAGGTTTTGCGCGGACCAATCATCCAAGCCGCGACTACGGCAGACACACCCGAACTAATATGGACGACTGTACCTCCGGCAAAATCCAAGGCACCCATCGCACCAATCCAGCCTTTTCCCCAAACCCAGTGGGCTAAGGGAGAGTAGATCAAGGTAGACCAAATGATGACAAACCAGAAATACGCCTTGAAACTCACCCGCTCAACGATCGCACCTGAAATCAGGGCAGGAGTGATGATGGCAAACATCATCTGGTACACCATGAAGACCTGATGTGGGATCGTAGGGGCATAGCCAATGGGATCGGGTTTGTCAAAGGCAACGCCGTTCAAAAACATCCAATTGAGGCCGCCAAAAAACTTTTCAAAGCCTTGAGCGAAGCCAGTTTTATCAACGCCAGAAACCTCGAACGCGAGACTATACCCCCACAAAACCCAAGTTACACCAACTATGGCCATGAGGATCAGGCTCATCATCATGGTGTTGAGGACGTTGCGCGATCGCACGAGTCCTCCATAGAAAAACGCCAGTCCCGGCGTCATCAACAGGACGAGTCCTGATGAAACTAACATCCACGCTGTGTCGCCGCTATTGATAGGATTTGCATCTGCTGCCTGGGCCATCGCACTACCCGTTAGAGGACCGCCTAGCAGCAACAGGGCGATTGCCCCGATCGTTAAAACTTTCTTCAGCACTTAATGTAGGTCCTTCAACATCTATCGGGTGGGAAATGTATCTGATTGCACCAATTCCGACAGGTCTAATTCTGTATCAAACGCTACATAAAGCCTTTATATATAAATTTTTCAAAAAGTATGTATCAATTCTTCTCGATCGAGGTTGTCTCTCTTGCTGTCAAAGCTATTATGGTTACAAGCGCTACAGAATATTTATGGTTTTTGTGTTCGGCGAGAGCAGGGAACCGAATTTTGTCTGTCTGGACGTGGTTGTAGCGTGGTTTCAAGTCCTTAGCGGCGAAATAGGCGATCGAGCAGCTATGAAAAACAAATTATTTAATTTCATTACGATCTCTGTTGCTACCTCGCTCTTGCTTGCACCAGGTCAGAAGGTTTATACCTTTGCTGCAGAGCCTCAGACAAACATCAAAGAGACGCAACCTTTAGTAGAGAACCCCGGAAGCCGCCAGGATAACAATTGCCAGGGAACCCAAAATCAAGCATTAACACAGGAAAGTCAAGTTCCCCAGAGTGCGTCATCTCAACCCGACCCTCCTATGGCAGGAGCTTCTCAAACCAATAACTTGAGTCAACCGAGTTCTGTAGCGGAAAGTCCGCAACTCAACAACACTGTCGGCGGAGTATTTGTTACTTTTTTGTTCCTCGGCTATGTCTTAGCAGGGCTTCAATACAGGAGGTATCGCGCCCGTCGGGCAGCTACTTTACTTCAGCAGATTGAAACCTTAGAACGAATTTGGAGAATGAAGCCCCAGGAACGATAGAGAAGGGTTACTAGATGCGATCGCCAAAGAAACTTTCACATCGGGATTTAAACTTATGTGAGAACCGACTGCTGTTGCAATATTGGTTTAAGAGCAATGGCTCTGACTTAAGGCGAAAGTTGCAGCTATTAGAGAAAACCCAGACTTGGGGACAAGTGTCTCCCCCAAACCCCCCGCGCAAGGTGATTAATGGTTAAGTCAGTGCTATTCAAGTTAAGAGTGGCTTTCTAAAAAGCGTTATGCCGGGGAGTTCCTCTTCGCTTCATAGAATCGACAGGCAACATATCCTAACGAGTAAAGTAAAGCCGCGTTAGAAGACGCTCCAACCCCAGCACCAATAATTGGAAGGAGTTCCACAACATTTAGCCCACTCTTGAGTACTCCAGAACCGCCGACCGACAATGCAAATATTGCCAGGATTTCCCCCCGTCTCGTTGAGTCGTTCAGCGGAAATCCGTAAGCCGCAGCAATCCGATAAATCATCTCAGCTTGGAGTGCTGTAATTGCCGCTAGCTCGATGCCAAACAGAGTTAACGCCACAGGAGGGATAAAGTTAGTCAGTAATCCAACTCCCCCAGCTTTCAAGGCACTATCAACCATGATGCGGTGAGCAAGCTGTTCGGGTGTCTCTAGAGGGTTTTCCTGCCGCAGCTTCTCTACGTCACTCTGAGCTTTGTCCACGTCAACATGACCCACTGCAGCCAATAGCCAGTTGATACCTGGAACTTTAGCAGCAAATTTTACTAAGGGATTTTCAGCAATAGGAGTAACAATTCTGCCTACCGCCTCCGTCCCTTGCTCCACAAATTGCTGGGTTGCAGGTCCAACGGTTTTTCCCATAGCGATGGTGTGGCCTGTAATATCGTCAGCAGCAACCTGCACTGCCGCAGACGCCAACTTAGCCGCAGACGCTGCGATTCGAGTGGCTGTCGCGATCGCTTCGTTCACTTGGTCTGTGACGGAACTTTCTTTACTCTGTACTGCCATGAGTTTCCGTTGAGTTCTACACACTTAATCTCTACTGTAGAAAAGCCAAGACCAACTATCCTCTATCTGCTGACAGTGATTGATGCTTCAATCTTGAGGTGTTAACTACGTTCTTGGTCGTACCTAGTAGGGAGTAGCGTTGCATTCCAAAATTTAATCCCTGCCATCTGCGTTTCCGTTCAAATCGGATGCCGTTGGTACGATCGCTTCACTGAGGATTGAGAGTCCCTCAACGATACGTTGCCGTTGTTTTACCGATAGGCTAGCGAACATCTTGGCAATTTCTGCACGGCTGGTGTTGCGAACTTGCTGAAGATACTCCGATCCAGCTTGAGTGAGTTTCAGCACGATATGTCGGCGTTCCTCTGGACGTTCGCGCCGATCTACTAAGTTGCGCTGGACTAAACGTTCTGCGATCGCAGAAGCCGTAGCGCGAGTTACCCCTAAATGCTCTGCCATTGCCGATAGCGAAGCGCCAGGATGACGGTCTAGAAAGGCTAGTGCGCGAAATTGAGGTACTGATAAATCCGGTGAATTGTGGCTTCGCATTTGCGATCGCAAAAACTGCATCACCAAGGGAATCGTTTCCATCACCTCAGTCGCGCATTGCTCTGAGGTTATTGCTTTAGAGGGTTGCTCCGAACTCATGGGGTTGTTAGTTTCCTGAACATTAAGACCATCGTGGTGACATCATGACAATCTTCTACTCTTTGACAACTCTTTGACATAAGTAGGAGCGAGCGGAAGGGCTATTATGTGTAAAGCTAACAGTTAGCTCATCTAACTAATTGAGGCTAATATCTCTGTATATCAGCCAAGCCTACGCCTAAGCTCTGTAGGACCTTTTCCTATCCTCCATCCGTTACTATGAGCTATCGTTACCGTCGATTGGAGACAACACGTCCGTATCCTATTGCTCGAACTCCTTGGCGTCTGTCGCTTTTAGGTTCTTGTCTTGGCGTCCGCCTTGGTTTACTGCTGATTGGTCTAACCTACTTGTCTGCTTGTGCGGCTACCGATGCTAAATCCATGAAAGCGGATAAAGCGGGAGCGGGTAATAAACGACCTGTACCTGTTGTCGTCGCCAGCGTGACTCAGAAAACTATTCCCATTGAGATACAGGGTACGGGAACTGTAGATGCATATTCTACCGTATCTGTCAAGTCACAGGTTGGTGGACAACTGACGGGTGTTTATTTCAAACAAGGTCAAGCTGTTAAAAAGGGCGACCTCTTGTTTACCATTGATTCCCGATCCTTACAAGCTGCGCTCAAGCAAGCGGAGGCTAACCGAGGGAAAGATATTGCTCAGTTGCAACAAACCCAAGCCAAAGTAGCGCAAGCGATCGCGCAAGTGAATCAAGCGAAAGCCAACTTAGCCAAGGACGAAGCGCAGGCAAAAAATAACCAAGCGCAAGCCCAACGCTATCAGACTTTATACCGTCAGGGTGCTGTGAGCAAAGAACAGGTCGAGCAGTTCAGCACGGGTGCCACTACGCAGCAGGCAACAGTTGAGGCCGATCGCAATGCGGTGGAAAATGCCGTCGCCGCTGTAGGGGCAGCGAAGTCAGATGTTGCTAATGCCCAAGCCGCACTCAGTGCCGATGCCGCCGCGATCGATAATGCCAGAGTGCAACTTTCCTATAGTTCTATTTATTCCCCGATTGAGGGACGCACGGGTGCGCTTCAGGTCGATCGAGGCAATCTGGTTAAGGCGGACGATACCAATCCACTGATTGTCATTAGTCAGATTCGCCCAATTTACGTGAACTTTTCAATTCCCCAACGAATGCTGCCAGACCTGAAAAAGTATATGGCTGATGGCAAAAAGTTGGAAGTAGATGCACTGATTCCAAAAGATGAAGGTAATCCCGAACGAGGCGAACTGACGTTTATTGATAGTGGGGTCGATCCGGCGACAGGCACGATTAAACTCAAAGCCACCTTTGCCAATGCTCAAGAACGGTTATCGCCAGGGCAGTTCGTCAACGTGGTGTTGAGGCTAGCCCAAGAACCAAATGCGATCGCGGTGCCATCTCAAGCCGTACAAATAGGTCAAAAAGGGCAGTACGTTTATGTAGTCAAACCGGATAAGACAGCGGAACTGCGGACGGTAACTGTGGGTAACACCGTTGGTAGTGAGACTGTGATTAAACAAGGGTTAAAACCGGGTGAGCAAGTCGTAACCGATGGTCAATTCAATCTGGTACCCGGTGCCAAGGTGGAGGCGAAACCTGGCGTTCAGACTGAAGGAGGTAACTCTGGAAGAAATGGGAGGACGCCGAGACAAGGGAACGTACAAAAGTGATGGGAAGGAGATAAAGGGTGTCAATGGTTAATCTGACCGATCGATCGGGGAGCATTCAAGAACCAGTCAACAGGGAACTCATCTTAGAAACGCAGGGGCTGACGCGCCAGTTTGGCAAGATAACCGCAGTCGATGGGTTGACTATCTCAGTGGAAGCTGGGGAGGTGTTTGGGTTACTCGGTCCCAATGGCGCAGGCAAAAGTACAGCAATTAAAATGCTGACTACACTGCTGCCACCCAGTTCGGGACGTGCCAAAATTGCTGGATTTGATCTTAAATCGCAAGCTGCCGAGGTAAGGTGGCGCATTGGTTATGTTCCTCAAGCCCTCTCAGCCGATGACACTCTAACGGGCTACGAAAATCTATTGATTTTTGCCAAGCTGTACAATATTCCGCGCCGAGAACGGGAATCTCGCGTGCGTCAAGCGTTGGTGTTTATGGGCTTACAAGATGTGGCGAATCGGTTAGTCCATCAATACTCTGGCGGGATGATTCGCCGGTTAGAGATTGCCCAATCCATTCTGCATCAACCTCTTGTCCTATTTTTAGATGAACCGACAGTAGGGCTAGACCCCTTAGCCCGCGCTGCCGTGTGGGAACAAGTGAGACAGCTACGCGATAACTACGGAACAACGATTATTTTGACCACTCACTTTATGGAAGAAGCCGATAATCTTTGCAGTCGGGTGGCGATTATGCATCAAGGCAGGGTAATTGCGATCGGTACGCCAGCCGAGTTGAAAGCCTCGTTGGGTAAGAGTGGGGCGACGTTGGATGAGGTATTCATTCACTATACGGGCGATCAATTAGCACTAGGAGGAAGCTACCGTGACGTTTCAAGAACCAGGCGTACAGCGAGACGGTTGGGCTAAGTCAGCGCGTTCTCATCCAGCTAACCTTGTAGAGGCAGCGATCGAACTGATTGACAAAACATTAGTTATTGCCGAATTAGAAGTTCGCAAACTACGCCACGATCCGACTGAATTAGTGACGCGTGCAGTCCAGCCAGCTCTATGGTTGCTAATATTTGGACAGGTATTCACTAGGGTTCGTGCTATCCCAACAGGCGATCTCCGCTATTTGGACTTTTTAGCTCCAGGAATTTTGGCTCAAAGCGTGCTGTTTGTCGCAATCTTCGGTGGCATTACGCTGATTTGGGAGCGCGACTTGGGAGTTGTTCACAAGTTTTTGGTTAGCCCCACTCCTCGCGTAGCCCTAGTACTGGGGAGAGGGTTATCGGCTGGGGTGCGTAGCTTGTCCCAAGCGATCGTTGTCTATGGTTTGGCGTTGTTGTTGGGTGTAAAGGTAAACCCAAATCCCCTGTCATGGCTGGGCATAATCCTAATTGTGTTTTTAGGGGCGGCTTGCTTTTCCCTGTTTTCTTTAGGAGTTGCCTGTCTAGTCAAAACGCGAGAACGCTTGATGGGGATTGGACAATTGATGACCATGCCTTTGTTTTTTGCCAGCAATGCGATTTACCCCATCTCTATCATGCCGGAATGGTTACAAGTGATTTCACGCATTAATCCGTTGACCTATGAAGTTGATGCATTACGGGGCTTGATGCTGGCAAATGGCACGAGTACTTATGGGTTTGGTGTAGATGCTGCTGTTCTCCTGCTATTCGTGACAATTCTCACGATAGTCAGCGGATGGTTGTATCCTCGCGTGGTGATGTAGTCCTGAACCCACCGCTGAAAAGCGAGGGCTTCCAACTTCTAGTTCTTCTGTGAAAAGAAGCAGGGCTGGGAGACAAATCTTGCCAGAGCTTCAGACGATGAAAAACATCTAGTTGCTGACCAGGGGCGTTTGCGTAGTACCGGAACTTGAGAGAGGATGCGCTAGCAGCATAGTGAGACGTAGTCCGGCACATACCACAAATTCATACTTCATATTTTCACACTTATTGTATGAACATCTCAGAGCTATTCATTCGCCGCCCAGTCATGACCACATTGGTCATGCTCGGTATTATGATATTCGGCTTGATGAGTTACCTGTCGCTGCCGGTTAGCGACTTGCCGAATGTGGATTTTCCCACGATTCAGGTGTCAGCAAGTCTCCCCGGTGCTAGCCCGGAGACAATGGCGACTTCGGTGGCAACGCCTTTGGAGAAGCAGTTTTCTAGCATTGCAGGACTCAATACGATGAACTCCACCAGTTCTCTGGGGAGTACGAAGATTACACTGCAATTCGACTTGAATCGGGAAATTGATGGGGCAGCACAGGACGTACAGGCAGCGATCGCAAAAGCGACGAGACAGTTGCCGACTGAGATGCCCTCTCCCCCTTCTTACAGTAAGGTGAACCCCGCCGACCAACCCGTTCTCTATGTCGCCCTCAGTTCCTCTATCTTGCCCCTGTCAGAGGTGGACAAGTATGCCGAGACGTTGCTGGCACAGCGTCTTTCGATGGTTGACGGAGTAGCGCAGGTGCAGGTTTATGGTTCCCAGAAGTACGCGGTTCGGATTTATCTCGACCCCCAATCGTTGAGTGCCAAAGGATTGGGCGTGGATGAAGTTGCACAGGCGATCTCTCAAGGTAACGCCAATTTACCCACTGGTACACTTTACGGTCCTCGTCAGAACTACACGATTAAAGCGAACGGGCAATTGAACGATGCAGACGCTTATCGTTCCCTAGTTGTCGCCTACCAAAACAATGCCCCTGTGCAACTCCAAGAACTGGGGCAGGTGATTGACAGTGTTGAGAACGACAAGGTGGCGAACTGGTATAACGGCACCCGGTCAATTGTTTTAGCTGTGCAGCGGCAACCGGGAACGAACACGGTTGAAGTCGTTAAGGCGATCGAAAAAATCTTGCCCGATTTCCGCAAGCTACTGCCCGCTGCGGTGAACATGGACATTCTCTTCGATCGCTCTCAACC
>DATNPT010000510.1:0-4704 GCA_036703075.1 Chroococcales cyanobacterium | reverse complement strand
TCATCAATGGTTCGCCACTCACAGGAGTGGCGGCGCGGAAGCCCCTGTCTTTTAAGCGGGGGAGGAAGCGACGCGCCGCCGTTAGGGGTTAATAGTTAGTGGTTAATCGGGGGCGATTGGCGTGCATTCTTGGTTCGATGCATAAAAAGTCCCTACTAACTATTAACTACTAACTATTAACTGGAAATCCCCCGCACTTCAGTCGGGCGATGGGCTTAATATTTTCTTACTGGATATCGATCTACTCTTGCTCACATCTTGCACCTGGAAATTTGAATGTATATTCCGTGACTCACATCTTGCACCTGGAAATTTGAATGTATATTCCGTGACTAAGTGCAAGAGGACGCATTCGTTCCAGCTCGAGTAAAAAAAGGAACACCAGCAATTGCGGCAAGATACCTTGGAGTGCGCTTTGTGCTGCTTGTCCCCAGTCAGGTAAATCTGTAGTGCCACTTAATAAATAAGCCCAATGCGCCAAAAGGTAGGCGATAAGGGATAGTACTAACCAACGATAAACCCCAAGTAGAGTACCCTGACCAAAACGGTGTAACCCAAAACGGTGTTTAGCGGTTTTAAACCAACCCTCAATTTGCCATCGTCGCCGCCCCCACCAAGTAATGGTGCTACCCTTAAGTTGTTTTGTCGATAGGACAAATCTCTTTTCCAGTTTGCCATTATCGCGTTTGAGATAATACCAAGACACAGAAACGGGAAACTTTAAACCTACCAGTCGAATTTGCTGAAGTACATAGTCGCGAGTGATACGAATTAGCTTTCGGGTTGACCAGGAATAAATATTGAGAAACCGACTTAAAGCACTGGCTGACTTAGTTTTACTGTGTTGGGGGAAAGGGAAAGGATGACCTTGAGCCTCTAGGAACAATCCCAACAGCGCTTGGAGATTGTCTCGTTGGTACTGGGAAGGCATCAAGGACAGCAGGGTGTAAACTAAAAGCTTTAGCGTGGGCAAGAATTGTTTCCATTTTTCTTGCTTTTTAATATGCTTTTCACGCCCTTTTCTCTCATACTTTGGCTGTCAACGCAAATCCAGGAGAATTGCTCTATTCGGTGCTTAACCGACGCCTTAAGTAAGTAATTTCGCGAGTAATAAAGTTAATTTAGCTACTCTTGACTACTGAGAGCAATTTTTATTTCAGTGTATTTCAGTGTGATTTTTTTGCATCAATCATTCGTCTATTAGGGGTTTATCCTGATTGGTGCAAGATCTGAGTAGAAGAAATTAAACAGAGTCATGCAAAGATATGTAAAGACCCGTGAACAAGACCGTATGCTATGGGAGTTGAGAAAAGCGGATGGTGTGCCTCAGCGTGCCAAAAACCGTGCCGAAGTGATTCGGCTCTCATCGCAGGGATGGAAGGTGAAAAAAATTGCCACTTACTTCCACTGGCGAGAATCAACCGTGCGTGCTGCCCTACAACGCTGGATAGATCAGGGCTTAGAGGGACTGTGGGATAAGAAGCGTTCCGGAAGGAAACGAACTTGGCAACCTGAAGACATTGAGTATCTAGAGCAATGCCTAG
The DNA here is from genome assembly GCA_036703075.1 of Chroococcales cyanobacterium. GTDB lineage: Bacteria > Cyanobacteriota > Cyanobacteriia > Cyanobacteriales > Coleofasciculaceae > DATNPC01. The sequence continues at coordinate 3,160 of DATNPT010000510.1, read as the reverse complement.
AGAAAGAGCAGAAAACTTACAACAGTAAACAGTTAGCAGCCAAACTCAAGCAGGAGCGCCAAGTCAACCTCTCTCCAGATTTAGTGCGACATTTGCTAAAAAAAAAGAATCATCTGGAAGCGCAGCCGTCAGTCTCATAAAAACAAGCAAGACCCAGAACTGAGACAGGCAGGACAAGCCGACTTGGATATGCTACAACTAGCGGCCGCCGCCGGAGAAATTTGCCTGAAGTACCTGGATGAATCAGGTTTCTGTATGTGGTCACCAGTCAGTTATACTTGGGCGAAGCAGGGTGTGCAGAAACGTATGGAACAAACCCGGCGCAGGGGAAGAAGATTAAGTATTTTGGGATTCATGCAGCCAGGACTCAGCTTTGAGTATGGTCTGGCTATCGGCTCCTGCCTTGCTGAACTTACTAGAAATAGCAGGGTGCATCATTACGATTGATGCCATCGGATGCCAGCAGACTATTGCTCACAATGGCGGAAGTGGGTACAACTTGTTCATCTGGGAAAAATGAACAGTTCAATTGACCCACACTCCGCACTGACTCAACAACCTGTTCCAAAGTCTCGCTCAACTCTGCTGAAGCACCGGAGACTTGAAACAAGCCTTTCAGCGAGAGATGAGTAATTATCTCTCAAACAACACCGCGCTAGCGGGATATCGATTCCGTTAACCATCTGCCTGACAAAAAGCGATCGCGCCCTCCTGAAGTACGGTGAATTAGAAGGCAACCGTAACAACGCAGGTTACAAGCTGACTCGAAACCTATTGGGAACCACCCATTCGTGACAAGTTAAGAAAGAGCGTTCTTTGTCAATGAGAGAATATACTTAACTCTTTTCTTTATGAGAATGATAATCAGAGAGAGAGTGAGTGGGAGAGCTAGCGCTGCTAGCTCTCCCACCTCTACAAGGATAATCATTATCAATTAGGCAGTAGGTAACAGTCGCACTAACTAAAAATCATGTGACACTCGAACATGAACCAGTAATTGAGCGATTGTGGGCAACTAACCGTGAGTGTCAGCCGAAAAACTAACCGCGACCACGCCAAAAAGACGAATAGACCGATGGTAGAAGATGAAGTAGTTGCTTCTCAACTAGAAGCATTACTTACCCCCGCCATCACTGCCCAGGAAAACTACTATCGTCAATTGGGGCTAAGAGACAGAATTCTCAACTTACCATTAATGGTTGCGGCGGTATTAACCTTACTGTGGCGAGATGTAGCAGGAGTCACTGAACTGGCAAGAATGTTAGCTAGGGAAGGGTTTCTCTGGTGTAGCCCTAAGACGGTGAGTCAACAAGCGATATCTCAACGGTTTCTGACATTTCCCGCTTCCCTATTCGAGAAAGTATTTAAGGATTTACTGCCACAGTTGAAAGCCACTTGGCACTCTAGGAAGAGTCGCCCGATACCTGAAAGTGTGCAATTTACTCTTGGCTTGTTTGAGAGGATTTGGATAGTAGACTGTTCTACATTAGAAGCCTTATTTCGCAAGCTCGGTAGCTTGGAAGATGTTCCTAAGGGTCAATTAGCAGGCAAAATGGGAACAGTCATAGATCTAATGACCCGACTACCTGTAGAGATTTGGTTTCAAGAAAATCCTAGGGCTTCTGACACGCTCTTTGAACAAGGCATCTTAAAATTGGTAACAGCAAACACTTTGCTTTTGCTGGACAGAGGCTTTTATCATTTTAGCTTTTGGCTGTTGCTGATTGAACGGAAAGTTGCTTTTATTACTCGCTTAAAGAAGGGAGCCTCAATTCAAGTTGAGCAAGTCTTTACTAATAGTTATGCTCTGCGAGACAGCAGGGTACGTCTGGGGTCTGGAACAAAGAGAACTCCATTTATTACCTTACGCCTGATTGAGGTTCGTTCGGGCAATACTTGGCATTCTTATCTAACGAGCGTCCTTGACCCGACAATATTACCTCCTTACGTAGTGGCAGACCTATATCGACGACGTTGGCGCATCGAAGACGCTTTTAATACAGTTAAACGCCTCTTGGGTCTGAGTTATTTATGGACAGGTTCCCTCAATGGTATTCAGCTGCAAATCTGGGGGACTTGGTTATTTTATGCTGTCTTGGTCGATTTGGGTGATGCTGTAGCAGAGGAACTCTGTTTACCGTTTGATCACATTTCTTTAGAAATGGTTTATCGCGGTCTTTATCATTTTTCGGTCGCTCACCACAAAGGTATAGCAACTGACCCAGTTAAGTATTTCGCAGCCCCAGAAAATCAAGATTTAGGTATTGTTAAACAGCAACGAACACCCAACATTAAGTTAATTGTTGCACCTTTTCCTGAACAACAGCGAGGTTCTGACCAATTTTTTTTCAAGCCTTTTCTCACATCCTCTTGACAACTGCCTCAAAGCCTTAACTTGTCACCAATGGTTGCAATGGCTCTAAGTCAGTGGGAAGGCGGCGTGTGATAAAGACTTTAGGTTGAGACATGGATGGCACCAAGTTGCATTGCAATCTTTCATTTTCTCTCGATCGAGAACTCGATCGAGTTGAATTGGTAGGGGCGCACAGCTGTCATTGATGTCAACTTAAGGTTGCCTAAGCGGTTAAAATCGCAGCTACACAAACGAAACCCGCCTGCGCGGGTTTCCAAATCCTTGATATTTCGTTAGTCCGCGCAGGCGGACTTGGTTTTTATAGCCGCGACTTCCCGTCGCTAGGGCTTAAGTTGACACCAATGATGGTCATACGCCCCTACTTGGTAATTATCAGCTTCGTGTGAGAGTCCCCCATTTAACCCATGTGGTAGATTTAACGCAAAGGTTGAAATCCCCTTCTTGTACCTGGTCAATGATTTAACTCATCCTGGATGACGTACTCTGGGTTTTTGAGCGCCTACAGACGATCCGATCAGCGATGCAGCTAAGCCCAGTAGGGAACCGATGAGAAATGACCAAGCGACCTTGGCTGAGTTGGCAGCTAAGTTTTGGGCTTGAGCCTGGTTTACATTGGGTACCTGGTTAGGTACATTGACTCCACCTGGTTGTTGTACCTGGTTAAGAACTTCTCCCGCATTGGAGGCAACCACGCCAAAAATTCCTGAGATTCCACTAGCCAGCAACCAAGAACTTAATGCCAGCGTCGTTGCCCAAAGGATTGCACCATTTAACAGGGCAGTTTTA
>DATNPT010000504.1:0-7220 GCA_036703075.1 Chroococcales cyanobacterium | reverse complement strand
AAATATTGCAAATCCCTTAATTCAAGCAAGAATTGCTCATAATTCAAGTAGAACCGCTATAGAATTATTCAATTCAAAACGTCGTTCTACATTTTACAGATCGGGAGAATACCTCCATGAGCATTTACAAATTATTCGACGGCATTACTCAGTATATTTCTGGCGCAGTAGTCAGAATTTTTGGACCTACGGATGATGCTTATCCCGCGACTGGCGTGCAGCCCTTTAGCGGCGAACCATTCCAGAAAACAAAAAGACAAGATTGGTAGTTATTGACAACAGTGCTTGTGCAATTGTTCAGGTTTTTTCCTAGCAAATCGGCGAGACAGCTCTTTTCTCTCGCCGGTTTTTGTTTTTATCGCTTCGTAGTTGTATTGCGATCAAAAGCATAGATGAAGTTCTCTGAGAGTGCGATCGACAACCATAATTTAAAACCCCGACTCAAAAGAGAGCCAGGGGCTTTATCTTATAGTTGTATTACAGCCGATCGTCTAGACGTTTACTACCTCCGACCGCTCTGATGGGGAGTTTAGTCCCCCTTTGGTAGTAACGAAGTGAAGGAAGCGACAAAAACTTCACACCGTTTTGATTCAGCTGCTTTTTAATTCGCACCGTCTGTACATTTGTCGTCGCTCTCCTTCAATATACAGTTCTGGGACACAGCGGCATAACTCCCGTCCGGCACTCTTTTCTTTTGGGTACTAGACCAACGGTCAATTAACTTTTGCTTGTTAACCTGCAGGTATAAAGGCGATTAACTCACTGTCGGCCCAGAGGGATCAACCAAATTCATGACAATACAAATAATTACATGAAACAAGGATCTAATTCTTTAAAAGTTATAAAGAACAGACCCTAAATAGACGTAATAATGAAACAATACTGTAACAATTGCCTTATTTTGCCCGCTGCGAGAGCGAGCGAAATGTAGCTACGATCACGTTTCTGCTAGGGAAGCAACCTGGCGCAACCGATACTGTCTCTCGTTAAACTGCTTTTGTTCGGTCGTTAATATATCGTAATCAGATGGGGGTCGCATATCCCATTGAACCTCAGCAAACACGAGTAGGCTGGTGGCCATCACAATTGCTGTAGAGAGAAACTGCCAGCCACCGACATAAGGTAAGAGGCACATACCAATCAGGTGAACGCCACTGGCGACTGTAAAGGCACGCGATCGCATTCCTAGTCCAGTACACAAGTAACCAAGGGCGCTCAATCCTAACCATAAGTGGCACAGGTACATCAAGATTTGACCCCAGCCCAGGAAGATGCTCAAATCCGTGAGAGTTACACCAGCAAGCATCAGCGCTACCCAGGAATAGAGTACCCACCGAAGACGCTCAACTTTTACCCAAAAGTGAGTGAGTACTACCATACCCAGTGTTCCTAGTACAGTGAGTCCCGACCACAATCCAGCTTGAATGAACCAGCTAATGGGTGCGAACTGAGCTGTGATAAAAATAGCGGCTGAAATGAGACCCCATAGAACAAAAACTTGGTCAATCCGGGTGTACATTCCAGAAAACAGAGTTTTCGTTCCAACTTTAAGATGAAAGCATAACAGACCCTGGCGATCTTGGTAGTCTAGTGCTTCCTGCTTGCAACGGATGATTGGCTCTGTGGGATTAAAGAAACTCATCAGGTACTTACCTGTAGAAATAATTTGCTTGGGGATAAAAACCTTGCTTGTAATATATCTTAAACTAATTCAACAATACGTGATGTAGTAGTGTTGAGCTGATTGTTCTTTAGATGTGGCTTAGCTCTAATAGCTTAACGATAGAGCCGTTAGCGCAATAAAACTTCAGCGAAATCGCTGAAAATTGAGTGATTGCTTCCGCAATTTGGCTGAAATACAGAGTATTCGCCATTTAACGGAGGAAATCTGCAATTAGTAATACAACCTAAGTTGGATGTTCGCGAAATGGAAACGTACTAAAATCCGTGTCTTTTCATCACCAAGGGTTCGATCTCTGTTCTTGAATGAACATAAAATGACCACTGCTCGTTATACGTAGGAGTCTGAACCATTCCTCCAGAGCGTTGCTGTCACACATTGAAGTTGCAATGCTTCGTTAATCTCCAATTCTCTGCCCAGGGACATGGCACTGCTATGCCCACACGTATTGCAGATTGACTTTCCCGTAGTTGTCGCAGAAACCCTTGGTTGCAAGGGAATGGGAAATTGGGAATTGTAAATCCTTTCGTTTACAAGCTTTTGGCGAACACTATTACTCCATAAGACGGTAGGAGTATTACTGGTAGATGGGTCGCTGCTACTAGTTCTCGCACAACCAACGACTAGCCCTATCTTGTTGATGTCATACGCAGAGATGTTCTTCGGTTGTTAAGTCTACTAACGCTTTGCTTAGAGGGAAGTAAAAGCGATCGCATTTAATACCATCAGCTTCAGCCGAATGAGTCACGCCTGCGTTAGAAAAGTCACTCATTCCCTACAAAACCCAAGGCAACTTCGCGCTTTCATGCCACGGTTCTTGCCAAGGTCCACCACCTGTTTCTAATCCACAAACTGAACTGCTAGCTTTCAAGATCACCTTCGATTTTCCGCTACTGCGTTCTCGAAGTTCTAAACTTAGTTGACCCTGCATGGTGTCCTGGCAGAAGAAGACTAAGCCTTGTTGAGTCGGGGCACGTAGAGGTGTCCCCGCACGTTCCGTGGTACCGATTAACTCAACCTCATAATCGCTATTTTCTGCCTGCATCTGCCAGCAACCCCAAGGCTGAATCTGCCAGCTAACTTTGGAGTTCCAGGGAACGAATTCATAGAACTTACCTCGGTAGTGAATGCCAATCAAGGCAGCAGACTCCATCCACCACAGTACGCCTCGTCTACCACCACCAGCTGTGAGGGCAAGATCGGGTTCGTTGTCAAAACTGTTGCAATTGAGCCAAAACCACTTGGTCGGAAAGGCACGACCCCAGTTTTTTTCACTGTAAGCAGGGGCATTGGTAAATTCGTAGCGCTTGCCATTCCAATCAATCCAGCCAGTTGCTAGACCGTGCGCCATCAAAATTTGCCATCCGGGTTCAAAAATTTGTAAAGAAGAAAGCCAGCCAGCCGTCGATTGCTGAGGTTTACCCGTATCGCCCCAACCATATACAGGCTCGATCTCATACAGCCAACGACAGTACCTCGAACTAGCAGGATCGCGAATTAAGCCCTGATTGAGGGTTGCTGTGGCTTGATAGCCTTCAAGGATGCGATCGCTAAACTTATCTGGATGGAGATATTGAGGTTGAGATGGTAAGTTAATTTTGCCCCAATGTCCCAGCGCTAAGGATTCCGAAGAAGCCCAAAACTGCTTACTATCTGGGAAAGTACGCCAGAGATAATCATCATCGGGACCGAGAATTTGGGCTGCACCGCCGCTACAGGGTTTACCGCCAATGGGATCGTCAATGGAGTACATAAACGCAAACGTCTGACCGCAGTCCGGTAAGGTCACGCGGTAGTACCAGCCTTCAAAAAAGCGAACATCACTTCCATCCCAGTGATATCCACTATGGGGAGTTTGGAGAGGATTTGCCATGAACTCAACTTACAGATTCTTTTTCAGTATGAGCGATCGCTCTTACACTAGACCTAACCTGAAAATGGGTAATAGGGAAGAGAGATTTTCATCCTTTGTTGTGAGACAGTTAGAGTTGTTAGAGGAAAGCCAGACATCCATAAAATGGCTAGACAAATTCAACTAAATTGACAATTGCCTTGACTAACTCTTCTGGTTCAACAGGTTTTGACATATGCTTCTGAAATCCCACTTGAAGAGCCTGCCTCCGATCGAACTCCCCAGCGTAGGCTGTGAGTGCGATCGCGGGAATTTTTCCGCCTTGTTCCGGTGGTAGTGTTCTAATCTGGCGCATTAACATGTAGCCATCTATATCAGGCATCCCAATGTCACAGATTAATAGATCCGGTATGAACTGCTCCATTAAGTTGAGAGCTTCTGGTGCAGAGGCAGCCACACTCACTGCTGCCCCAGCTTGCTCCAAAATGAACGCCACAATATCCCGGATATCCGGCTGATCGTCCACAACTAGAATTCGTAATCCAGTCAGATGAGCAATAGGAGCCACTTGCGGGTTATCCTGCGGTGTTTGGGTGGAAACTGGCATCAATGGCAACCTCACGGTAAAGATGGCTCCCTGCCCTTCACCTGGACTTTCTGCCCAGACGGTTCCACCATGTAATTCGGCCAGATGTCGCACTATCGCCAGCCCCAAGCCCAATCCACCGAACTTGCGAGTCGTCGTGCCGTCCTCCTGACGGAAGTATTCAAACACATGAGGGAGAAACTCTCTTGTAATGCCTTTACCTGTGTCTTTGACTTGCAGTTGAGCGTGAGTATTAATCTGCTTTAATCGGATCTCTATCGTTCCGCCAGAGGGTGTGAATTTCACGGCATTGGAAAGCAAGTTCCATATCACCTGTTGAAGACGAGCGGATTCACCCATAACCTGTCCCACATTGGGGTCAAGTACGCATTGGAGTTGGATATCTTTTGCGTCTGCGGCGAGTCTTACGGTTTCTAGCGCCGCTTCAATCGTATTCGTAAGGCTGACTGGAGCGGTGTTTAAAACCAGCTTGCCCTGTAAAATTCGGGAAACATCAAGCAAGTCTTCAATTAATTGAGCTTGCAACAAAGCATTCCGCTCAATCGTGGCTAGCGCGTGCTTCGTCTTTTGCTCATCAAAACTACGGGATTGCAGTAGCTTTGCCCATCCTAAAATTGGGTTGAGGGGCGATCGCAATTCATGAGACAACACTGCCAGAAACTCATCTTTAATGCGGTTCGCTCGTTCGGCTTCTTCCCGCGCCCGTTGCTCACTTAGCAACAACTGTTCTCGTTCCTCTTCAACAGCCTTGCGCTCAGTGATGTCTTGAAAAATGAGCAAAACTGCATTGAGGCTGCCCTCTTCGTTGGAGAGTGGAGCCGCCGAGATGCTAACAATGACCGTTGCACCATCCCGCTTACAGCGATAGGTTTCAACACCGGCAAAGACTTCTCCTTTCGCCACAGCTTTTCGGACTTGGCGGCATTCGTCTTGTTTCTCCTCTGGGACGATCGGAATCGGTTGACCTAAAACCTCGGCTTCACTCCAGCCAAATAACTGTTCAGCTGCCGGATTCCACAGATGTACAGTCATATCGGGTTCAATGACAACAATGGGAAGTGGGGAAGCTGTGATGAGAGTACTCAGGGTTTGGAAGGTCTGCTGGAGTTCGGCTTCTGCTTGTTTGCGTAAGCGAAGCTCGTCGTAGACATCGCTGATATCGGTGATAGAGCCGATATAGCCGAGGTAAACTCCAGTGTCGTCAAACCGGGGAGCAGCAGAATCAAAGACCCAGCGATATTCACCATCTCGCCGTCGCAAACGATATTCTAGACGCACAGGTTCATGCCGTTGGTGCGCTTGCAAACAAGTTGTTTCGATAGATTGAGCGTCTTCTGGATGAACAGCAGCAACCCAACCACTACCTAACGCTTCCTCTAAGGTTTGTCCCGTGAACTCACACCATTGTTGATTGAACCAAACTCCCGCCCCATCAGGAGCCGACATCCAAATCATAATCGGTGAATGGTCAGCAATGTTGCGGAATCGAGATTCGCTCTCCTGTAAGGCAACTTCTGCTTGTTTGCGATCGGTGATGTCTTCAACAATTCCAGCCGTGCGATAAACCTCACCTCGCTCGTTGTAAACCGGAAAGATGCGATCGCGAACCCAGCGAATTTCTCCATCGGAGCGCACAATGCGAAATTCCTGATCGAACTCTGCTCTTGCGATTCCGGGCAACGCCTGCCCAATCCGTTCCCGATCGCCTGGATGGATTGCCTCAAGCCACGATCGCGTATTTTGATACAAGCTCTCACAGGAGCGTCCCCAAATTCTCTCATAGGCGGGGCTGACATAAATAACTCGCCCTGGAGAGGCTTCGTTAAAACCTTCGCTCATGAAGAAGACAGTGTCGATATTTTCAGCGAGTTGGCGAAACCGTTCCTCACTTTCTCGCAATGCCTGTTCGGCTTGCTTGCGATGGGTGATGTCTCGAAAATACACAGCAAGACCATCTGGAAAAGGGTAGGCATTTACTTCTACCCACACTCCCATCGGCTGGCTAAACTTCTCAAAAACAATAGGAACCTGTTCGGCAATAGCACGATGGTATTCCCAATAAGATTTTGTACCCACAAGTTCTGGAAATACCTCTGTCCAAACTTGCTTGCCCAGCAACTCTTCGCGTTTTTTTCGCAGTAGCCGTGTAGCGTACTCATTTACGTAGGTATAGCGCCACTCGCGATCGAAAGCGACAAACGCATCCGTGATGCTTTCTAGGATATTGCTGACCTGTGACTGAGCAGCTTGTGCCTCAACTCGTAACTGCTCTTGATAGCGAACAGTTTCTTGCCGCAGTCGCACCAATTCTAAGTTTGTCCTGACCCGAGCTAGCAGTTCGCGTGCAGAAAAGGGTTTAATCAGATAGTCATCCGCTCCTGCCTCTAACCCCTCAACCCGCGATTCTTCTCCGGCACGAGCAGACAGCAGAATAATGGGAATGTTCTGAGTGGCTGGGTCATTGCGAAGCGATCGCAACAACTCAAGACCATCCAGTCTTGGCATCATGATATCTGTCAGCACCAAGTCGGGGAGATATCGTTGAACCGCATCCAACGCTGCCAAGCCATCGCTAACGGCTTCCACTTCATAGTCACGACTGAGCAACCGCCGCACATAATCCCGTATATCAGCGTTGTCATCAACGAGCAAGATACGGGCTGGGGAAGCTGGGGAAACCAAAGAGATAACGTCCATCAACTCTTCTCGCCCCCCACTCCCTCTGCGCCTCTTCTCCCCCAGCTTCTCTTCTCCCCCAGCTCCCCCAGCTTCTTCTGGTAACCAGCGCAAAGCTTCTTCCACATAAGCGGCTACTTGAGTTGCAGTCGAAGTTAGGGTTTGAGTTGCGCCAATTTGGTTTTGGGGTAAATGAACGAAACCAGCAGGAATTGATACGGTGAAACAGCTACCTTGCCCTTCAACACTGGCAACGCGAAGACTTCCACCATGTAGCCGAACTAACTCCTGAACCAGAGATAAGCCAATCCCTGACCCCTCGTAGGTTCTTCCTCGTGCTCCTGGTACGCGATGAAACCGCTCAAACAGACGGGGTAATTCGTTTTCTGGAATCCCAATACCCG
>DATNPT010000487.1:0-6966 GCA_036703075.1 Chroococcales cyanobacterium | reverse complement strand
GTATAACGACCATAACTGCTCGTTTCCACATGTCCTTTCATATGGCAGTAGATGTGCTGCCACGCTCCCGATTGGATTTTAATCGAGGTGCCGCAGAGGGTATTGTCAGAGACTTCTACCACCTGACCCGTCCACCAACTGCGAATATAGCTGCCATCGGGTGCGGCGATGTCTAACCCTTTGTGAAGTTCCCATCTGCCCCAAGGAGCTAAGCGGTAGCCAAAGCCAGAGGTATAGGCTTGAAAATTTTCTACAGGAAAAGAACCCCCTTTGCCAAAACCTACGCTAGCAGCAGCGAATGCTTTAGCTTCTGATGCTATAACTTGCGCTTGGTGCAGTCCCCCCAGTGTCACTAAAGCTATTAGACTCAGTAGGGTCAAAAGTAAAAAGCGTTGCTTTGAATGGTTGCGCTGTTGGCTCCGTCGGGACTTAGATACTTGCTGCATTGTTTCAATAGTACGGTTCTGTGACTGCTTTAGTTATTCAGTAGCTGGCACCCAATCCGACACGATCATAGTCCTCTACTTGGTTTCGAGGAGAGGCGAGATTCACTCATTTTTAGTGACACGAGATTAATTCTTCGCAGTATCTTACTCCAGCGATTGACTCTGTCACCACCTATTGTGTTGCGATCGCAAGGCTCAGCCGTCAAATCTCTAACCTCGAACGGCTGACTGAGGTGCAATCTTTTATGACGAAAGTTTTTTTAATAGTTCACATCCTGTAGTTTTGTTAAGATGCCTGAATAGCGATTACTTCGCTGCTCTACCACATCGCTTAACTCATGCTGACTGAAATCTTTCCCTTCCAATTCGAGGTGGATACTACTGCTATAGCAGGGTCGTCTCTATGGTCGCTGGCGCTATATTTGGGTTCTTCGTCGCTAAAGCAATGGGTGATGGAGCAACTCAATCGTTGGTTTAACTTCGCTGAGCGCTGGCTCTACACGAATGCTGAGGAGTTTGAAAAGACTCGGAAGGGAAGAGAAGCTCAAAACGCCTTCTATGCGTCAATCTTTAGTATCGTACCCTTTCTCATTATTGGAGCGTTGTGCAACTGGGGCGTTGAACTCAGCCTAGGTCAGAGTTGGGCTGTCAGTATGGGGATTCTCGCCTGTATGGGCTGCGGCGTTTATGAACTGGGTCGTCAAGATGGTCGATCGAATTAGTGGTTAGTGGTTAGTTATTTGTTGTTGGTTGTGCTTAGATAGTGACCAATCACCAATAACAAAAAACAAGTAACCAATGGAGTTTCCTGTTTATTTCGGGATTAGTCCAATACGGATTCATCCTCATTTATTATTTGAGTCGTTGGCGTATGCGATCGCCTTTCGCCTCGTCTTGCTCAATGCTCGCAAAGACACTATTTCTCCTCCTCAACGTACCTCTGTAATCGTTGGCGGCATGGTCGGGGCACTGGTTGGAGCAAAAGTGTTGGTATTACTACAACACATAGACTTATTTTGGCAAAATTGGCAACAATTATTATTACTCTTAGTACAGGGAAAAACAATCGTCGGGGCCTTGCTGGGTGGACTGATTGGCGTAGAACTGACTAAGAAGCTGATAGGCGTTCGGCGCTCGACGGGCGATGTATTTGTCTATCCGCTGATTATCGGAACGGCAGTCGGACGGATTGGCTGTTTTTTGACGGGATTGAGCGATCGCACTTACGGAATTGCCACAACATTACCGTGGGGCGTAGATTTTGGCGATGGTATTTACCGACATCCTACTCAGTTGTATGAAATCCTGTTTTTGTTGGGGCTGATGATAGTTCTAAAACTCCGCAGCCGTTATCCTCGACAAGAAGGAGACTTGTTTAAGTTTTACCTGGTGGCTTATTTAGGATTTCGCCTGCTCATTGATTTTATCAAGCCAGATTTTCATCCCATTCTCGGCTTAAGTGCTATCCAAATCGCTTGCATCTTAGGCATTCTATTTTATCACCGCAGTATTGGGCAATTGTTTAATTTTAGGAGTCCGGCTAAAGCCGCTCAATCGAAATAATCTGCTAGGTAGCGACTCTTCTAACTAGTTACGATTCGTAAAGAGTACTATGCAATCTATTACTTAAAAACTATTTAATAGCCATGCCTACTAGACCTTACTTATTTTATGCCTTGACCAACAGTGTCTGTTCCCAATGCTTGGTTAAGGTGGAAGCCAAAATTATTTTTCGGGACGAATGCGTTTATCTAGTTAAGCACTGTCCTACTCACGGACATCAGGAAGTGCTGATTGCAGATGATATTGACTATTACAAACAATCCCTGGCATTCATTAAACCAGGAGATATGCCCCTCAAATTTAATACTCCAATTAAATATGGTTGTCCCTATGATTGCGGACTCTGTCCCGATCACGAACAGCATAGCTGTCTCACTTTGGTAGAAGTGACAGACAGGTGCAATCTATCCTGTCCGATTTGCTACGCGGATTCCGGCACTGAAGAAATTTCCGCAAATTCTCACCAACCTCGACGCCATCACAGTTTAGAGCAAATTGAGAGAATGTTAGATGTGGTAGTGGCGAATGAAGGAGAGCCTCAGATTGTACAGCTAAGTGGGGGTGAACCGACAATCCATCCTGAGTTTTTTCAAATCATGGAATTGGTAAAAAGTAAGCCAATTCGGCATTTAATGATTAATACCAATGGGGTAAGGATTGCCAGAGATAGAGAATTTTGCAATCGCCTTAGCCAATATATGCCAGGAATTGAAATCTATTTGCAGTTCGATAGCTTTGAAGCCAAGGCGCTACGAGAGTTGCGGGGTGCAGATTTGCGAGGAATCAGAGAAAAAGCGATCGCACATCTCAACGAATTCAAAATCTCTACGACTCTGGTTGTCACCCTTAAAAAAGGGCTAAATGACAATGAAGTTGGCAAAATTATCGAGTATGCCTTGCAACAGAGATGCGTGCGGGGAGTGACGTTTCAACCAATCCAAGCAGCGGGACGCTTGGAAGGATTCGATCCCAAACGCGATAGGTATACGCTCACCGAAGTTCGTCGCTCAATTTTACAACAAAGCCCTTATTTCAAACCCGAAGATATTCTTCCCGTTCCCTGCCATCCTGACAGTTTAGCGATGGCATATGCACTTAAGCTCAATGGCAAAGTCATCCCTTTAACGGGTTTAATCAATCCAGATACTTTTGTACAGATAATGCCTAATAGCGTTCTCTACGAGCAAAATGAAGAACTCAAGCGTAAGATTTTTGAGTTATTTTCAACTAGCCATTCCCCTCAGTCTTCGGCAATCTCATTAAAACAGCTACTTTGTTGCTTGCCCATGATGCTAGTTCCCGAAGGCATTACCTATGAAAATATATTTCGGGTCATGATTGTACAGTTTCTTGACCCCTATAACTTTGATGTTCGCTCAGTCAAGCGTTCTTGTATTCACATTGTCCATCCGGATGGGCGAATTATTCCCTTTGACACGTTTAATATGTTTTACCGTGAGGGCAGTGCTGGTCACCACTTAGTTACTAACCGTTCTTTCTAAATCTGATGTATTTTTCCGAAATCGGGATAAATTGAATGTCACAGAGAAATGAAGTTTTAGAAACTGTATTAGGGGCTTTCAGTATTCTGGGGATTAATATTTTAGTATTCATTCTTCTGGTGCTTTTTCTAGCCAATAGCCATTATTTCTCTAATACAAGCACTGCTGGAGTTGCCTTTATTTTTGGTATTTCAATCTATCAATTTATTTATGTGGTTCCGGCTATTATCTGGCTAAAACGGCGACAACAATGGGCATGGTTGAAGGGAGTTATTATTGGTGCAGCTATTACCGTTTTGTTAACAGGTCCATGTTTTGTGTTATACGCTTCTCTCGGATAAGTTAGCTCTTGCATAACCAATAAGAGTGAGATTTGAGCAAGGCGTCAGGAACTGGCATCTACTGTAATAGAGACAGGCGAAAGCAATGCGCCCGTATTTTTCTAATCTTACCGACAGGCTTCTCCTCAACGACTCTGAAGCAGTGGAGACTTCCATAAAGTTCATCGAATCTAACAGCCAAGATGCTGGGCACGGAAGGGTTCGTGCTTTGATGTGCCGTCGTCTCAAGCATTGCACGCTTACCCCGCAGCAGCGTACTCGACTTATCCGCTACGTTGTAGAACGTCTTTACACGGGTGCTTTTGCCCAACAGTTCAAAGATGAGTTGCGCCTCATTCTAGTCCTCGACGCACATGCTCTTTTTAAGGTGGCACTTGAAAGTCGTACCGATGAGCGTGAGTATGTCAGTCGCCATGCTGAGTGGATTTTAGCGCACGATCCAAAGTATCAGTCCAGTTTGGAACTCAACGAAAAACGTCGGAGTCGCAAACGCCACAGGCATAAACGAAAACGGTTGTCGAATTAATGTGAAAACCCCGTTAATTCTTGAAAATGTTCAGTTCCTAAAGTACTTCATACACTAACTGAGCCAACTTTTGTGCGGCCCCCGGTTGACCTCGAACTGCACGCAGGCGCGATCGCATTTCTTCTAATTTTTCTGGATGCTCTAAATAATCGAGAACGAGTTGTGCAACCTCTTGCGGCTGAAGTTGACCTAACAATTCTGGCACAATCTCTTGGTTCGCCCAAATATTTGGCCATGCAAATAGACGCTTGTTCCGCACAACTTGCTGTAAAATAATCCAGTTGATAAGCTTAGCCAAACCATACCCAACTCCTGGCAATCGAGCCAGAATCCCTGGTAAACCATCCCAAGCACGCATCGCATCCAGTTGTTGAGTTGGGAGCAAGACAAGCATTGGTACAGCCAGAGAACCTAATTCGGCTGTATTCGCTCCCACTGTCGTGAGGCATAAACGGCATTGAGATAATAATTCGTGAGCAGGAAAGGATTGTAAGAGTTCGACACCTAACCCACTAGGGGTTTTTAAAAAAGGGCGATCGCTTTTGTCACTCGGTGGAACGATGAGTTGAGCCTCTACCCAACCCAACTTTTGAATGAGCGGATTTTGCTCAGAGTCAGCAAACCGAGACAGCGTTGAGTAATCGAGAGTTGGAGCAACCGGAATGACAAAGCGAGTTTGAGGTCTAGCGGCATGGATGCATTCAGCGATCGCTAAAGACAACGGCAAACCCTGAGCTAGTTTCGCTGGTTTTGACCCCGGCAGTAAGCCAATCAGTTCGATTTTGGATTTTGGATTTTGGATTTTGAATTGAGAGCTATTCTCCCCATCTCCCCGTCCCCTCATCTCCCCATCTCCCACATCTGCCATCAAATCCCCAACTACCCGTAGCTTGTGAGCATACTTTTTTGGTGCATCGGCAATAATTTTGGCCTGCATCACACCGAATCGATCGATCCAAGCATGCCAACGAGCATCCCATTCAGCATAGACAACGGTGCGATAGCCTAATCGCCTGCCTATGACAACGGGGAAGAATTGATCGCCACCCAGGAAGATAACAACACCCTTTTCTCGCCAATCCCAGTTTTCGGCTGTCTTGCCCCAGAGTAAAAAGGGAAAGAAATGCTCCGAATCCTGCACGCGATCGACTTCCGGATACGATTTTGCGATCGCAGATTCTTTGCCAGTTGCATTAGGGCAAGGCGAAAGTACCACTGAGATACGTACTAACGAGCGATCGTCCCCTAGCTGCTGCCGCAATGCTTTGACTACAGGACGTACCCAAGTTGTGACTTCCCCTGGACCATTAGAAAGAATTAGAATGTCAGCCGCTTGCATGTTGTGAGAGTTAGTCTTGTCTGGTGAGTCGTTGAAAGATTCCGTTAGTAGTTATCCGATCTGAACTTGCTGGCGCAACTTGCAGACCAAGCTTTGACGATTGCGTGTCAATTCACTCCGTCCTTGGGAGGAGCGATCGCTTCTCTTCAAGCTCTAGGCTTAAAGCAAACGTATTAACCTTTAATTAGTTCTGCTTAACTACTTGCACTATATACGCTTTCTATGCATCAGGGACTCTTCATACCCTGACACGATATAGCCTTGCAAAAACTACACCCTATTCATCGCTGAGGGGTACTGGTACCAGCTAAGTGACCGTTGAAGGGTGAAATTTGATTTCGTCAACTTAGTCTTCTGTGGTATTAACTACTAACATTCAGATTTAGTAATTTTTGTCAATATAAATTTTATTTATTTTTGTAAACTAAACTTTAGAGTAATTACTGTCATGATTGTTAAGAAAATTAAATTAATCTCTCAAAATTCATATCGAATTGTGTCGGATAAAAGCTCAAACCGCCATCTGGTAAGCGTTTTTTGGTAAAAACACTTATGTTGCCGAAATAATACCCTGAGCAATGAAGAGTGAGTCCTTACTTCAACCGATCGCTCACTCCTCAGCACTCATTAGATGAGAAGAGAACGCGCATCATAAGGAGCCTTACCGCATGTTCACTCACGTCAAGTCCACCATTCGACGCGTTACCCCAAAAGCCTTGAATGGGCGTCATTTGCTTAAGGTGGTCTATGTCGTGCTAGAGCCACAGTATCAGAGTGCTTTGTCCGCCGCTGTTAGCTCGATTAACGAAAACCAACCCGATATAGCCATTGAAATCAGCGGCTACCTGATCGAAGAACTTCGCTCCCCTGAGAACTATGAGGAATTCCAGCGGGATATTGCCCAAGCGAATATCTTCATTGCTTCACTAATCTTTATCGAAGACCTAGCCGATAAGGTGGTAGCGGCAGTGGAACCGCACCGCGATCGCTTGGATGCGGCTATCGTCTTCCCCTCGATGCCTCAGGTGATGCGCCTCAATAAGTTAGGTAGCTTCTCGATGGCACAGTTGGGTCAATCAAAAAGTGCGATCGCGCAATTTATGCGAAAGCGCAAGGAAAAATCCGGTTCCTCCTTCCAAGACGGGATGCTCAAGCTGTTGCAAACCCTGCCCAAAGTCTTGAAGTACCTACCAATGGACAAAGCGCAGGATGCCCGGAACTTCATGCTCAGCTTCCAGTATTGGCTGGG
>DATNPT010000486.1:0-15660 GCA_036703075.1 Chroococcales cyanobacterium | reverse complement strand
CCAGTTGTTCGAGCTGTATCGCATTCACTCGCCGTACATCTAAGCGTACATGTCCAGGCTGTGGGTCATCCAAAATGGGTGAGTCGGGAAGCTGACGCAAGCTATCTAGCATTGATTCCGGCGTGTCTGCTGTTTCTTGCGGGACAATACTTGCCCCGACTTGGGCTGCGACTGTTTCGGCTACCTGATAGACTTGACCCGCAATCGCTGGGCCCATGGCAATGCGTAGATTTTCGAGACGACTGCCAGAGTCGGTCAGTCGAGCGATCGCATGGGGTACGATCCGAGAAGCGGTTCCTCGCCAACCCGCGTGTACAGCCGCTACCTGTCCCGTCTTCCCATCTGCAATCAGCACAGGCGTACAATCTGCTGTACAAACCCATACGGCCTGTTGAGGTTCCTCGGTTAGAATACCATCGGCCGGTGGTCGTTCCGGTCCCTCTGAACTCTCCGAATTCACCTCACCCGTTGCACGTTCTATCTCAGAAGGCGTTAGCACCGTGTTGCCATGCACTTGCCTGACTCGGTACACTTGAGCATCATGCTTGAGTACTCCCACAATTTCTGACGGCAAGCGGGGCGAAAACGCTGACGTGAAAAAGCCGTGTTCCCAGTCTTGAAGAAGACTACAAGTCAGATAAGGTAAATCCTGCCAAGTTTGCCAGTACCAAGTGTGCATAGCCGAATTTAGAACAGTTGTTTCAACCACGCTCCCTGCCTATGTATAAGAAACGCTTTCAATGCCAGATGGATGAAATCCCGGCTAATCTATGCTAGCTTAGGCAACACTTTCCTTAGAACCCGTAATAGTGGTATTGAATCGGCAACACTTGGAAACGGCTCTCCAGGATGTGAGAGAGCGGCTATCTGTGGGGGACGGCTTTTCAGGATTAGAGCTACCCCAAGAGAATTCTGTGCATCTGTTTGACCAGCTTCCGTCAACCAACCAAAGGCTGTGGGAATTGCTGAACCAAGGAGCGACTAGTGGAACGGTTGCGATCGCTACTCAACAAACGGCAGGTCGAGGTCAGTGGGGACGCCAGTGGCAATCGACGGTGGGTGGACTGTACTTATCGCTAGCCTTAACCCCCAATATGCCAGCATCCAACAGCACGCAGTTGACATTGTGTAGTGCGTGGGGAATTGCGATCGCCTTAAGAACGTACAATATTCCAGTCTTCCTCAAGTGGCCGAATGACTTACTGCTATTAGGGCGAAAGCTGGGAGGAATATTGACCGAAACTCGCGTGCAACAGGGGCAGATTACCAAAGCCATTGTTGGTGTGGGCATTAACTGGAGCAACGCCGTGCCTGAATCCGGGATTAACTTGCAATCCTTCTATGAACAAGAGTTAAATCCAGCCGTGACAGGTTTGGAAATGCTGGCAGCAATCGCGATCCAAGGACTGAATTTGGGATACCAACGCTGGTCAAAAGCAGGAATCCAAGCCTTGCTACCCTCTTACCTAGAGCTATTAGATAGCTTGGGATGCCAGGTCATGGTGGATGGAACCCCTGGGATTGTTACAGGCGTCACTCCTACAGGCGAACTGCGAGTCCGATTAAACTCAATCCAAACCCAAGCCCATACCCCTAATGATGGTTCTAAAATAGCTACGACGAACTCTGATGAGGCTAATTTCCCAGACGAGAAGGTTACCCCAATGCCCAGAGGAAGAGAAATTTACCTGAAGCCCGGTACAATCAATCTGGGCTATCACCAGTAACGCTCGCAGCTTGCATTGCCGAAGCTAATTCGCTATCAATTACACCCTAATTACTGAATTATCCGATCTTTGACGAATATTTTTATACAGTGAAGAGGAGTGAGTCGGAAATGACAAAACCAACCCCGTCGGGTCATACCCTATTGAGCGTCTTCTATCGGTATCCTCGACTGATACAGACCCTCAGTATCGTGAGTAGTCTGAGTTTCCTCGGCAGTGGATTTGTTCTGGCGCAAGCCGAATCCCCTGTAGACAGTGGTGCCGCACCCTCAGCCCCAGCATCTTTCGTTGATGCCGCCCCAGAAACAGCGCCAGCACCCAAACCCGTTACCCGCTCCAAGCCCTCAGCCCCAGCGTCGCTAGTCGATACCGACATCCCCGTGCGACGCTCTGCCCCAGAACCAGACGTCCCAGTACGCCTTGCCCCTCGTCGAGCTAGGAAACCAGATGCCCCATTACGTGCACCTGTAGTGCGTCGAGAACGGAAACCAGCAGTCTCAGCACCAGAATCCGAAGCCTCGGCACCGACCACCCGGAGAAAACCTACCCAGGAAAAACCGACACTACCCCCTCCCAACTTATCGGTACCCGACACCTCAACCGTCGCGAAACCTCCCAAGCTCATCCTCAGTCCTGCCCAAACTCAGGAAAACGCTAAGATTCCATCCGAGCCGGGGAATAGCTACATCGATCGCACCGACTATAGTGCTGGCACCACAACGCGCGATGAAGGTCCCTCGGCCGTTGTTCTGACTGAACGGTCATCGGGTTGTAGTACGGTGTCGCAAAACGGGCAGCTTTCCGGTGGCATCTGTGGCGTCGGCACCCTGCGTCAAAATGTGGCCAATCAATCAAATAGCGATCGCCCGACCGCGAGAAGCCTCAATCACCTCATTGCGAGTCAACGCACAGTTACCAAACAAACCATCGGTTACCTGATGGCCGAGCAACCAGCGCTCAACCTCGAACGTCCCCGTCCAGAACCTCAGGTGGATGGAACGGTTAGACTACCAGTACCTCCTGTTGCAGATGCCCAGCAGAGCGAACCAAGTCCAGTGAAAGTGGCATCCAATTTTATGCGTGCAACTCAGCGAACTGTTCATTCAGGTGGCGGTTGGGCGGCATCGAAGAGCGTATCGTCTTATTCGGGTACAGCGTCTTACTTCTCCAAGGGGCGGTCTTACTTCTCCGGCACGGAGCAAACAACACCTTCAGGTTTGTCCTACTACAATCTCACCGCTCGACCAGCAGGGGTTCCTAATCTAGGCAAATCCAGCTTCATGTTCCCCCTAACCCTTCCTGCCGCCATTACCTCGTTATTTGGCTGGCGGATACATCCAATCACAGGCGAGTATCGCTTCCATGCTGGTACCGATTTGGGCGCTCCCCTAGGGACTCCAGTGGTTGCCGCTGTCTCTGGTCAAGTCGTGACGGCTGATTTGGTGGGCGGTTACGGTCTTACCGTGATTTTGCAGCATGAAAAAGGCACCGAAGAAAGCCTCTACGGTCACCTAAGTGAAATCTTTGTTCGACCTGGAGATGAAGTGGAACAGGGAACTGTCATCGGGCGTGTCGGCAGCACGGGGAATTCTACTGGTCCTCACCTACACTTTGAATGGCGGCACCTCACAGCTAACGGCTGGGTTCCTGTCGATGCTGGAGCGCACTTGGAATATTCCCTAGCTCAATTTATTGAGGCTCTAAAAGTCGCGCAAGCTCCCTCGCCCCGAGGTTTCTAGTTCGCTTCGCTCATTCCTTGCAAAGAAATTTCCAGGAATACTAGAGCATCGGTTCAGTCGCTCTAGCAGCCAATCGTTCAACCCAATTCGCAATTACCCAAAACCGACTGGCAACTTTCCTCTCCCCCTGAGTGGATGGAATTCCAGTCGGTTTTCATGGTGAGGTGGTAGGCTATGTTGGCACCATTACTGATATTAGCGATCGCAAGCAGGCGGAGTTAGAACGCCAGCAACTGTTCCTCCAAGAGCCGGAGGCACGCAAGCATGCCGAGTCCGCTTTAGGAAATTTTCAAGATTGGTTGATTCTCCCCTACAACGAACCGGGAATACTAAGAACATAAAGAGACTAACTTGCTCCAATTCAAATGACCCGCTCGTGATCCAGCGGGTTTTTTGTTGCTGTTTGTTGCCAGCCACTTTCCATCAATGGGGTTACATAGCAACGGACCTATCGGTTAGGACATTACATTTTGCTGTAAAGGGAACAGAGAACGGGGAACAGGCAACAAAAAAATGTCCTACCAATTGTGGCGACTGCCGTACCATTAGGGTTGGAGCTTGCTAAATTTAAATTCCTGAAGCCTCCTCGTTATTATTCTTTCACAATAGAAAACTCTAAATAGTATTAAAGCTGAGACTGATGAGGATTGACAGCAGCAAACAGCGAAGAATAGTCTGCATCAGATAGACCCAGTTGCTGGGCAACTTCTAAAATTTTATGAACCCCTTCCAAACTGCTGCTATTGAGCGCAACGGCTTGGGCTTCCGTGAGAAATAGGTTGACATCTTTGAGCAGGTGCTTGGTCGGAAAATTTGGGTCAGCATAGTTGCCCGCAAGCATGCGCTCTAACTTCTTATCAAATGTCGGTGCATAAAGAGCGCTCTGTCTTAAGATTTGCATAAATTGCTCGACTTCAACGCCTTGACGCTGAACGAAGCCGAGACTGAGGGCAAAAGCCGTCGTAAGAGAAGCAATAAGCTGATTAAGTGCTAGTTTCAGGGCAGCAGCGGAACCTACAGGTCCAATGAGCATGGGTTCTGGGCCGAAGTGTTTGAGGAACTCAGACCACGTTTGAAATTGCTCGGGAGAGGCACCTACCATCACTTGTAACTCGCCTGACTCCGCTTGCGGGATGCTACCCAGTACGGGCGCTTCTAGATACTCACCCCCCGCAGACACGATCGCTTCACCAATCGCTCGACTCTCGCTAGGCGCGATCGTGCTCATCTGGATAACGGTGCGATCGGATAATTCTCGTCGAGACGCTTCTGATAACAAAACATCTTGGATGGCAGCCGCATTGGTCAGCATGACAATGACGCAATCGGATGTAGCGATCGCGTTTTGTGGTGATTCGGCAATTTCTGCCCCAGCCCTCTGTAGCGGTTCTAGCTTCGATGCCGTGCGATTGTAGGCAACTACCGATAGCCCAGAGTTCAAAAGCCGCCCAGCCATAGGCTGTCCCATCAAGCCTGTGCCAATAAATCCAACTTTCACCAGTTCCATATCTTCCTACAGCAATGAGTCCAGAGCCGAACGTAAACGATCCATTTCCACTTCAAGATTACCGCCCTGAGCTGCATCGACTAAGTTTTGTTCTGCGTATTCCTTGAGAAGAATCTTCGCGACTTTATTGAGTGCGGATCGAACTGCCGCAATTTGTAAGAGGACATCCGGACAAGGTCTGTCCGCTTCAACCATTTGACGGATAGCCCGGATGTGCCCCTCAATCCTGGCAAGGCGGTTGAGGAGTTCCTGTGTTTGGGGTTGAGACATGATATACCCCCCTAGGGGATATTAATACTAATATTCTACCCAGCTATTTGGGTGAATGCTTCGGGTAATCCCTCCCTTATGCCCTCTGCCTCCCGCCTTTCTTAGTCAAAATCGAAAAAACTTTCTAGCTAAAACAAAACCCCGCAACTTTTAGGTTGCAGGGCTTGCTTTGTTCTCTATTTGGTGGCGGGAGGCGGATTTGAACCACCGACCTTCGGGTTATGAGCCCGACGAGCTACCAGGCTGCTCTATCCCGCGTCACTCTATCTAGTATAACCCTGATTTGTGAGAATTGACAAGTCTTAGAGCATAGATAATTCACCAATTACCTCCAATCGCTTGAATTCACTGGGTTTCATAAATTTTTCTGCCAGAGTTTCTGACATGGAGGGACTGATCCATCCCAATTGCCTCAGGAGTTGGACGGCAACCGCAGACTTTGCTCGTTTAGCTCCATCCATCACCTTAATGGCTATCCCTAAACCTTCCCCAATCCGGCCAATACATTGAATCCCTTCTGCTCCGGCTTTACTCACTAGCTCTCCTTGGGACAAGCGCATCAGTTCAGTATCAAACGTGCCTTCTCCCGCCACCATTACAGGGTGATGAGTCATGGCGCGAACAATGCGCTCCATGCCCCAACTGTCTCCAGAAGCCAGCTGAGCGTATAAGTAAGCGATTTGACGTAGTTGTACAAAATACGTGGGCGCTCCACAGTCATCGTGAGCTCGAATCAGCTCTTCTCCTGGCATTTTCATCAACTCAGCCACCTGGCTCAAGATGAGCTTTTGAACGGGATGGCTGTACTGTAAATAGTTATTCAGAGACCACTGTCGTTGCTGACAAACGGCTAGCATTCCAGCGTGCTTACCGGAGCAATTGTGCTGTAACAGACTTTGCTTACCCTCTGGCAACGGACACTGCAACGCTGATGGGTCAACATCACTGCGCCACAGGACGTTAAAAACCTGCCGAACCTGTTCCATCGTACCGCGATGGGAACTACAGATAATTGCCAAGTCACGGTCGTTTAGGTTGTAACGTTCCATTGTGCCGGTTGTGGTCACAGCCAGCGCTTGGAATGGCTTGAGTGCGGAACGGATAAAGGTCGAAGTCTCTGGGTTTCCAGCAACGGATAGGACGCGTCCCCGGTCATCGCAGACAACCGCTTGGACTCGATGCGTCGATTCGACGATTCCTTCCCGTAGCAAACGGACTTCTAGAGTTGGTGTTTGAGTACGTTTTCCCCTTGTCATGCGTAAGACTTTAACACGGTAAGGGGACAGGAGAATTGCTGCGCGGACAGCAGAAATCTCATAAAATTCCAACGCAAAAACCCACTGTTTGTTGGAGTGGGATGAATCATCAGCAGCTTCATCGTTATTGTGCTTGTTGAGCTAAGACTCCTGGCTTCAACGAGCCGTGGACGTGTCAAAAGAAAATCCAAATTAGGCTACCACCAACGAAAAATAGAGTAAGGATGCCGAACGTCCGTTTCAGACGTAGCAAAATTGGTTGAACTTGATAAGAGACGATCAGGCGATCGCGTGTCAAAATTTCTGGGGGTTTTGTCCAGGTTTGACCATCGTACCAGCCTGACTCCTCATAAAATATTGTCTCTCGCAATAGGCGATCGCGCACGTAAGACCACCCTAAATACAGCCGCAGCAACATCAAGGTCAAAAATACGCTAGCACCGGCACCCCCACAAAGCATAAATTGCACTAGGTGCTTATTTGGCGAAAAACTCGCTGCCGCTACGGGCCCAGCAACAAGCCAACTCCAACCCCAAACCCAAATTAACTTAATAATGTAGTCCCGCAGATCTAACGTCACCCAGCGAAAGAGCCAAGACTCTTTCAATTCTTGGTACTCATTAATCGGTTGCTGTTCAATTGGAACCGGACAGATAGAAACAGAAGATTCCATCATGGGTTTGTGTCACTGTTGCGGTTGGGAGGGGTGAAATGGGATCTGTTGTGCGTGTCCCCAGAAAGCTTCCAAATTATAAAATTCGCGCTCTTGAGGCAGCAGGATGTGGACAATTACATCACCATAGTCCTGAAGCACCCAGGCTCCCTCTGCATACCCCTCAGTCCGCAGCGGCAGCTGTTGATGCACAGTTTCTACCTTCTGTCCGATTGACTGAGAAATTGCCCTGACCTGAACTTTTGAGAAGCCAGTAACAATGACAAAGTAATCTGCTATGTAGGACACCTCTGCCACCCGTAGGATGACAATATCTCCTCCTTTACGGTCATCAGCTGCCTCAGCAATTGTCAAAGCGAGTTCTTGGCTGTTTTCCTGCTTTGATGTGCTGGTCGCGAATAGAGTAGAAGGCACTTTGATTTGATCTCCCATTAAATCTAAAATCCTTGTTCAAAACAAGACAAACGTTTATCAACCATGAGTCAATCGTGCAGCGAGTAGGCTGCGATTGACTGCTATTTGTTTGGTAACACTATGATTCAAAAGATGATTACGCTATTACCCCATCTAAGGGATGGTTTGTCAGTTGTGTTTTTTGCTGGGACATTTGCATTGCCCAATTCCGCGTCGAGATCGTGCGGGGGTGAATCAGGCAACGACTATTGAGCAGGTATTTCAAACAATAGTCGCAGGTTAGCCAAAGGGCTTTATAGAGGTCTTGCCTGCTCATTTCCCGTAAGGCTTCCAATTCGGGTGTATTGCCACGACCTGGCTCCAGACTATCAGCAAGAAATACGATACAGCTCAATGCACTCATGCTAGGACGACCTAGGGTGTGAAGTGCGATCGCTTGCAACACTTCTTCATCTTGTATGCCAAATCGATCTCTAGCAACAATGGCACTGACATCCGCATGTAAAAGATGAGGAGTGGCTTCACAAACTGGGTCAATCTCTAGACCTTCGTCCTTAGCTATCTGCAATAACATTGCAGGCTTGAAGTACTTCGCTAGATCGTGCATCAACCCTGCTTGAGCAGCCTTTTCAACATCCAGCCGATAATGCCAAGCCAGTTCAGCGGACATCTGCTCAACTCCCAAAATATGCTGAAGTCGAGCTGTTGGAACGTTATCTGCTAACCAGGCTAAGACCCGATCGCGCATCACATATCAAGACTCCTAATGGCAACTTAAGGAGAAACAGATGGGTTGCCCCTATTTTAGCAAAGCTGCTGAAAATCCCCCTCTTGTAATTGGATGCCGACACATCGAGCCGCTGTTGCGAGTACAGCCAATCAATGCAACCACGGGATGAGAGGCGAGGCTGAGTTTGTACCTACGTCAGCCATGGATGAAACGGGAAGGCCCGCTTGTATGCGTAGCATCAAGCGTGGGTACTTCACTTAATGCTTCAAAGCGGCAGCAAAGAGTTCCTCATACTGGCTCAGCGCTTTCTCAAACGCATAATGCTCGACCGCGTACTGTCTGCCTTTTTCACTTAAGAGCTTCACTTTATCCGGATTGTGGTAGAGTTCCAAAATCATCTGAGCTAAAGCCTCCGGATCTTCTGGTGGAACAACGATTCCGCCACCACTACGTTGGGTGGCTCTAGCAGCGGTACCCGTAGCTGGAACAGAGGCAACAATCGCGCAACCACTTGCTAATAGGACTTGGATTTTGGATGGCATGTTGAAGCAAATCACGTTTTGCTTTTGCACCACCAACCCCAGATCTGCCGCCGATAACATTTCCGGGAGCAGTTCGCGGGGTTGCAGTGGCAGTAGGGTGACATTTGTGGCTTGACAGATTTGACAATAGTGTTGCAATTGCTGCAAAGCCTCTTGTTCTCCCACAATCACGATCGCAATGTCTTGAACGTGTTGCAAGCGAGTTGCCGCCTCAATCACGGTTTCTAATCCTTGAGTCAGGGCGATGTTACCGGAGTACAGGACGATAAATTTTCCCGTCAGTTGATGTTCGGCAATGAATCTATTGTTTTCTTTCGGCAGAGGGCGGATGAAATTGACATCAACCCAGTTGGGAATTTCCTGGATTTTGCGATCGGGAATACCTTTCCGCTTCAAGTGTTCGACAAACTCCTGTGCAATCACACTAATCTTAGTCGCCGTTCGGTAGGCAAACTTCTCTAAAACTTCAAAAACGTGAATCAGCGCTGGGTTGGTCAGAATGCCAAGATGAATCGCCGCATCTGGCAGGATATCTTGGAGATTCAAAATCACGGGGGCGCGGTGTATCCATCCCAAAAAAGCGGCTGGAACGCAGACGGGTAGGGGAGGCGCGGTGATAAAAATAACATCGGGTCGCTGACCCACTAGAGCATGAGCAAAGCTAGTCGTGACGAAGCTAATCTCCAGCAATAAGCGATCGAGCAACGTCGGCTTAGGACGCACCCAAACATAACTGCGCTGAACGGCAACTCCGTTCGTGAGTTCCGTGAGGTACAGCTTCCCCCGATACCCTTCATAAATCCGGCGTTGAGGATAGTTAGGCATACCAGTAACCACCCGAACGTTGTGTCCTCTTTTGACCAACCCTTCAGCGAGTTCGGTGACTAGGGGCGCAATCCCAATTGGCTCTGGATAGTAATTGTATGAATAAATCAGAATGCGCATAAGTTGAGGTTGCAATCTGGGTAGACACTTGCCGAGTTAGTTATAGTGCGTAAGTCCTAGGATTGTCTCTCCAGGCTAACCTGATGTTCATGAAAGGTGTTTGAAGCCACCTAGCAGCGTTCAAAGCGATCTGATGAGTCAAGGTTCTGAATGTAGATAATTACGAGTTACACGTCCCAACTCAGTTTGGCAGAAATCTGAGCGGTTAAACGAGTCCCATACAGCACACAACAGCTAACCATGCGGCAAGAGAATTTTAGTAGTTTTAACTCTCGAAGTGTCCTTTGTGTATTGGCGCAAGACTCCTGCAACGATGCACCCCAGCCCTCTCCTAAATAATTCTTAGCCAGAGGCTAACCCTTCAATCATAGGCAGTCACGTTCAGCTTTGGTGATATCACCTCAGAACGATCCAGATTGGCAAGCCTTGAGCCAGAATGAGTACGAGTCCTCCAATTATCAAGGAGAAGATAACAATTATGACCCGTTTCAGTAAAATTCTGGCTCCTGTACTGCTGAGTTTGTTACTGTTGGTAACATCCTGTACCTCACAACCTCCTTCTCGTTTCGAGCAAGCTCAACAACAGAGTAGTCAACGAAAAAGCGGTCAGGCTGTTGTCAAAGATGCCACACAAGGTAGTAACTTCAATAAGTTTTTCCCGAAAGGTAGTGATGGCTATGAGCGTATCTTTACCCAAGAGAAAAAGGGCTTTGCCCAAGCGAAGTTGAAAAAAGACGGTCAAGATGTTGCCACTGTGTCTGTCTCTGATATTAAAAGCACTCCCGCGACTGCTAAGAAGTACGAGAATAGCACTAAAACCATTGCTGGTTATCCAGCCGCGACCCTCGGCAATCTGCAAACTAGCATTCTGGTTAGCGATCGCTACCAGGTTACGGTGAGATCCACTAGCCCTTCCTTCGATCGCGAAGCTTGGATCAAAAAATTTGACCTTCAAGGTCTTTCCCGACTCAAGTAGATAGAACCTTCACATCGTCTCTCTGGGTCTGAAGATACCAGTGGATAGGGAAGACTTGCCTCACCACCCAACTCGAAACCTAGGACGCGTTCTCGTCGCGTTTGGTAGAACGATCGCGTAAAACTATAAGGAGCCAATTCATGAGCAAACCAATTTTTCAGCTTGTTGATGAACTGCCAACCAACAACATTACCACGATGGCACTCAAGTCGCTGGACTTTGTGATTCCTGGTCAGTGGAACAATTTAGTCGGTTTTGAGAATACCATTCGTGCCGTTACGGGTGAAACGGACGATTCTATCATTCAACAAATTGGCGATCGTGCCGTCTATCTGTTCAACGACCGCTCTCAAGGCTACCAGCGTGCCTTGTGGCTTTATCAAACGGTTGACAGGACTGATTATGCCCTAGGAGCTGCCGCCTTAGCCAATAAAGTGAGTGAGAAAATCCCCTTAATGGGCTTCTTAAACCGAATCACACCCAAAGCCGACAAAGCTCAGACCATCGATCTGTGCTTGAAATTAGTGGTAGAACTAGTGGCTTTCTGCCAAATTAACGGCATCCCTGGCGATAGTATTGGGGATTTCGTCGCCTCTTTAGGCGAATACAGCGGTGAAAATTTGATGCGGATGGCAGCTTTGGTTTGCTTTGATGGTCTAATTCCCCTCGGTCCCGACTTTATCAGGCAAGCACAATCTACTCTTTCAGGCTTAGGTCCTTCAGATTTAGAACAGAATCAAACGTTCAGCAGTGTCAGCGATGCTATCCCTGGTGACGATTCCGGTGGCAAGCTCAACTTTATTGGTCGCAGCTTTGACTCAGTTAAGGGGTGGATGGGTAATTTTGTTGCCTCTAAGGATTTGACGCCCCAAAAAGTGGCGAATAACCTACAAGGCTTCATCGACATTGCTGATGACAAACTCGACTATTTGGGAGCATTTCTGGATGTGTCTACCAACTACTACGAGCACACAGGTACTCAAACATTAGCCAGAAGACTGATTGAACGAGCCGTTGCTGAAATCTAGATATGTTTGCGTAGCAGTAGACAATTGCGCTGGTCAGGTAGACGCACGTAAGACACCTCGTCCATTAGTTGGTGCATAAACATCAACCCTCTGCCTCCTTCTTTCTCTAGCGGGTCAAGCTCTTCTTGGCAGAGGGATTGTAGTTTTGCCTGTAGATCGAAGGGCTGCCCCCAATCCCAAATTCGCATTTCCAGGCAGTTAGCAAATAGTGTCACCTCAAGGTCAATTAAAGTACTTTGAGGTAAGTTCTCATGAGCATGGCGAACGGCATTGGTAAATCCCTCGACAAAAGCAAGCTGACACTGCGACTGCAATTGAGCCGTCAACAGCGGTGAGGTAAATGCCTCAAACCACAGCAAAACCTTCGTTACAGCCTTTAAGTCGGTCTCTACCTGAAGGTGAGATTGTTGAAGCGGTTGTCCATCTTGCATTAACCAAAAATGCTTCCAGGTTTTTTTAAACAGCGCCACTATCTTTACGGAACACAACCAGGATTGTTTTGATAATGAGCTTTAGGTCATAGACCAAGCTCCAGTTTTGCTGGTAGCGTAAGTCTAGTTTAATGATGTCTTCAAAATTGCGGATAGAAGAGCGTCCATTCACCTGCCACTCGCCAGTCATTCCCGGTTTGACATCTAAACGTTGCCATTCTGGTACTTCATAAATATCTACTTCATTCGGGGTAGGAGGTCGGGTACCAACTAAACTCATCTCGCCTTTCAGGACATTCCAGAACTGAGGCAGTTCATCTAGACTGCTTTTACGCAAAAAACGACCGACCTTCGTAATTCTGGGGTCGTTTTCCATTTTGAATATTTTACCGTCGGCTTGATTTTGACTTTCCAGCTCTTTTTTTCTGGCTTCAGCATCCTGATACATGGAGCGGAATTTCCAGATGGTAAATGGCTTTCCCATCCAACCCAGGCGGGTTTGACCAAACAAGATGGGACCAGGACTGTCGAGTTTAATGGCAAGTGCAATGGGAATGTATAAAATAGCCGTCATTCCCAAACCGACTATAGACCCTACAATGTCCAGTAAGCGCTTCACTTTAGAGCGTACAGACGGATGGGTTGTTGGTAGCTCAGTTCTTGAGCGATTGGCTTCAGGTGTTGTTGGTTTATCCAATGGCTCCAAGACCAACACTTTGCTGAGTCCTGTCATTTCCAAGACAGCCATTACCTGAGGTAATACGCCCCTGAGTACCAGTGCAGCTTCTTTGAGTCGGGCACTTTTGTGATTGCTCACTAGGGCACCGATTCCACTGCTGTCAATAAATGTTGTCTGGCTAAAATCTAGAATGATTTTTTTGGGAACAGAACTTTTTTGTAGGAGTTCCTGAAAGGATTCTTTAAAAACTACAGCGTCCTGCCCAGCCAAGCGAATGGGTATCTGCATCACAGCAGAATCGTCTAAAAAAATTACCTCAAAACTCGTTGCGGGGACTGGGTCAACCATAAAATCGTGGCACTCAGTTGTAACCTAACATTGCTGACCATATTCTGTCCTACAAATCTCGAATTCGCCAAACCTTTGGAGTGAAGCAACCTTTACCTCTTTTCAAGATGACCTTTGAAACTAAACTCACCGCACGTCTTGTCGAAATTTTTTCAGCGATTCAAGGCGAAGGCTTGAACGTCGGTACCCGTCAGCTATTTATCCGCTTTGCGATGTGCGATTTGCGCTGCTCCTATTGTGACAGCGCCCATACCTGGGATGTGCCAAATGAATGCCGCGTCGAGCAGACACCCGGACACCGCGATTTTGAAACTTATCCCAATCCGGTGTCTGGGAGTCTTCTTCTACAGTGGGTTGACCGACAAAATCAACCTCACTTACACGACAGCATTAGTCTCACTGGGGGCGAACCCTTACTTCATGCTCCGTTTCTCAAGGAATTTCTCCCTCAGTTGCGACAAACCACTCAATTGCCACTTTACCTAGAAACTGGCGGTCACCGTCCCCAACAGCTAGAGATGGTTTTGCCCTACTTGGACTGTGTCGGTATGGATATCAAGCTCAAGAGCGTGAGCGGGGAAGACAGGTGGCAGGCTCATGGCGAATTTCTCCAGCTTTGTCACAATGCATCTGTGGAAGTTTTTATCAAGTTGATTGTCGATCGCAACACTGACCCAATCGAATTGGAGCGGGCCTCCCAGCTAGTAGCAGATGTCAATCCTAAAATCCCCGTATTTCTCCAACCTGCAACACCGTTGGCAGCATCCCTTCGGTTAGTCCTTCCCCCTGCTCCGGAACAAGTTCTCGCTTGGCAATCTCAAATGAAGCGCACTCTCTCTTGCGTGCGCGTGGTGCCACAAACCCATAAAATGATCGGTCAGCTTTAGGTATCTCGGTCCTCACGTTGAGCTTTGACTTTTGCCTTGGCTTGAGAGGCACTCTTTTTCAGCGCCGTGAGTCGTGCTTCGTATTTACGCCGTTGACGACGGCTCGGCGTAATTTCCACTAACGTTTTTAACGCACTGCCCAGGCTCTTATAAGCGTTAGGTAGAGTGTAACCAAAGCGAGTGGCAAGCGCGATCGCTTTTTCGTCTGCCTCTAGGGCTTCCTTTAAGGTTTTGTCGCCATTGTTTTTCTGATACAGTCGCCAGCCTGAGACGCCACATAGCGCCAACGCTAACACCAACAGCAAGCCATCCTGAACCCACAATTCGCCCACGGCACCACCCAAGCCAATGGCGAGAGCGGCCATTTCCCATCCTTCTTTGGGTATCGTGTCATTTTGAATTCGGGCGACTTCGTGCCAAAATAACAAGTTGCGCTGGTCGAGAGCGAGTTGCTCCCATTTCACTAAGTCAATCTGAATTTCCACCTCATCTCTACCAATTTCTTCCGTGCGGAGCAAGGGTGGGTTGACTTCTGTGGTTCCCTCTACCATGACCCAACTTTGTAATTCGGGTGGCAGTAAAGTCTTCAGACGCCGGAGTTCACTCATCTCGGCTCTGGCAGAAGAGGTTGCATATGATGTCATATATCTGCCTCTACAAACTCCTAAGTATAAAACACAAATACAGGGTATCACTTGAAAGTGTGGCATCCTAGGGGAGTGCCACAGGCAGAACCTAGAACACGGACTTTCTAACCTAGAGAAGATTGCGGCGTCAAAGGTTCAGCGTTTTCTTTCATAGTAAGCAGTGATTGAACTTTTGAGTGCGGTTAGGGGTGCGATCGCTTCCACATTGTCCCGATTGAACAGCACGGTTGCTCGCAACGTCCCTATACCTCGATTGTAAAACGTTCCTCAATGGGACGTTGACCGAAGTTCATTGGCATTCCTCAAGGCTCGCGCTCGCTCCGGTTTAGTGTTGAAGTTCTCTTCCTTGAAAATTTATGAACCCCAGTGGCAGCAGGAGCTAAATGTTTTCAAACAGTGACCCTTGCCTTGCATAAGGAGGGGAGATAGAGAACTGGAAAAAGTGAGCGAGCCAGCGTAAATCGATTTGTAAAAACTACGAAGGACGGTAATAGGTAAGAAATAGTTGGAGCTGATGCTACTTTAGCGACAACTATTAAATCGGATAAATTGTAATCTGAAATACAGATTATCGAATCAATTTAAATTCTTCAATTTTGCGATTGCAAAGATTACACTAAAAATAACCATATTTTTTTTGATACTGGTAACTCTCCCAAAGTTTTGACTTTATCCAGTTATGAGTGGTGTAAGACAGTAGTAACTGAAATTTTGATTTCTGTAAGACAGGAAGACCTGTTAAAGAATACACTTTGCTCGTCCAAACGATTGAGAGACTAAGATTCAATAAATTATTGATACTCCGTGCGAATACCTGTTAGACTCCTTTTCAGTTGTCTTAGGCAACATGGAAATGGATTT
>DATNPT010000483.1:0-16678 GCA_036703075.1 Chroococcales cyanobacterium | reverse complement strand
CGAATTGTTGCAGGCTATAACTACGGTTGGCGACCTAATTACCCGTGTGGGGATACTAATCCTAACTTCAATTCAATTCCTGCACTTTTCCGATGGACACCAACTATAGCACCGACTGGGATTACTTTCTATCGCAGTGGTCCACGTAAGTCATTATTGATGTGTTCCTATAACGATGGCAAACTGCATCGATTGGTATTGAGTAGCAACCGACAGCAAATCCTGCAAGACCTAATTGTGCCTCTTCCCAGTGGAGTGAACTGCAATGAGGATGTGGAAACAGGTTCGGATGGGGCGTTATATTTTGTCTCTGGTGGTGGATATACTACGGCTACCTTGTATCGGCTTTCAATTGAGTGAAAATTAAATTAATATTAAGTTTACTTTCATCCTGATTTAAATTGTCCGGTTGTTCGGGATTCATCGCGATGGATAACAAATAGTTAACCTGCGCCACAGCCAACTGCCCATGAAGTCCTCAACCGGGCTTAAGAACCCATGAAATTCAAAACGATCGCTCACGTTATCTATGACCTTGACGGCTTACTCCTTGACACAGAACCCATTCATGCTTTGATGATTGAGAAAGTCGTCAGCCGTTATGGAAAGGTTTTCGATCGCACGCTCCAATCTAAATTTTCAGGCAGAACTGCTTTTGATTCAGCAAAGATAGTGGTTGAACTCCTGGAACTGCCCATTACAGCTGAGGTTTTGTTAAAGGAAAGAGAAGTCTTTTTACCTCAGCTTTTGCCCCAAGCTAAACCTCTTCCTGGCGTGGTGCGTCTGATTCAACATCTCCACCAGCATCAAATTCCTCAAGCTGTCGCATCAAGTTCTTCCCAGCGATCGTTTCGCCTAAAAACCCAATATCATCAAGCTTGGTTTGATTTATTGGACTGTATTGTGCTAGGAGATGACCCTGCCCTAAAGCGAGGTAAGCCAGCACCGGATATTTTCTTACTAGCAGCAGAACGTTTGGGAGCAAATCCCGAACGATGTCTAGTGTTTGAAGACTCGCTGGCTGGAATGGAAGCTGCACTTGCAGCGGGAATGTCAGTTGTTGCTGTTCCTCACCCAGACGTAGATCGGCAATTGTATCGACAAGCTCATCAAATTCTCAACTCGTTAACAGAATTTGAACCCCAATTGTGGGGATTACCTGCGTTTGTGGAACTGGCAGAACTTCTATGATTCCAACGTTCCTAACCCACTCTCGCAAGTTTTATTAACAGCCCTTGTAAGGTTTGTAGCGATCGCAAACGCACCCTAGGCAAATGATTCAGAATTTACCTGTTATCAAAATAGAGCTAAATTTAGATTCACGCCAGCTCCAAATACAAAACCATCAAAATCAATTTCTGAAGCGGAAGAATCACCGAAGCTGCGTCCGCCAAATACATACAATTGGCTGTTGGGAGACATAGTGTACGTGAGACGACCAATGACCTGGTGATATTGGTCGAGTCGCTCTCGTTGGGTAAAATCTGCGATGGAAAATTCGTAATCAAGAGATGCTTGAAGCGAGGAGGAAATATCATAACCCAAGGATGCCCCTAGGTAGTTGATTGCCTGAGAGCGATTGCTTGGATCGGCAAAACTAATGCGAAATTGATAATAGGTATCTAAATTTAACCGCTTCGCTAACGAGTCCCTGCGCCCAAGTGCTAGATAAAGAGAATGATCGTTGAGAAAGCGATCGCCTTCTTTTTTATCAAATAGCTGTCGATTAATCCAACCCACTTCGCCGTAGGTACGCTTATTAATCTGCTGACGCACTCCCGCATCAAACCTCAGCTCATTGTAATCATATTGAGATTCATTTCCATAACGGATTAAATTTCCACCAACCCCGGCAAATACAGTGGTTTGGGGTCCGAGGGAGGGAGCAGCCACCAGCCTCAATCCTGTATTAAACAGACCATCATCAATCGGATCGACCCCCGAAAACAAGTTATCACTTCTGAAATAACCCAATCTACCCTGCAAGTACACCGTCGGTTGAGACGGAGGAGATGGTTCTACTAACTCCCTGAGGCGTAAATTTCCCAATTCTGGGTCTGCGCCTTCTTCTGACTCCTTCAGCCGTAACTTTCCGAGTTCCGGGTCTTCCACTTGTTCTGACTGACCTGAACTATTTTCCCTAGGGACAGTCTCCGACTCTGGAGTAGATAGAATTTGACTCGTCCTCCCAGTGCTCAAAGGAAGGGAAGTCTCCGGTTGAGGAGTGGAAAGGGATAAGGATACTGGAGAGTTTGAATGCCCAGGAAGAAAAGTTGCAGGGGTAGCAGGTGTAGAAGACTGCTGTCCAGATGCTGAAGAAAGCTGTTCCTCTTGAACCTTTTCACCCTTGGTTACGTTACTCTCAAAACTGCTCTGACTCTTCTGTTGTGCTTGCTGTTGAACCTCGATTAATGGAGTCAGTAATGTAGGGATACAAGGCGGCTTTTGCTGGTTAGTGAGTATCTGCTGTGTTCCGCTTTGGGAAATTGGAGTTGAAGCTAGCTGGCTTGGAAGGTTTCGCGTGCGATCGCATCCCAAAGAACTAAACTCTTGTTGAGGACTATTATCAACAGTCGCTTGTGGTGGCTCTCCTGTACTTGATTGGATATCATCCACAAGGTCTTGAGCTGTAGAGGTGAAGCCTGTACTGTTAGATGGGTCAACTTTAGAACTTGCAAGAGCCACAGCTCCCACTTTGGATGCCGACCCGCTTAGCTCGCTTAATGTAAGGCAGCTCCAGAAAAGTAGACTTCCCAAAATTCTTAAATTCGGTTTCTGGCCCTGTTGCTGAGAAAAATCATCGTGAGATTGAAGCTTAGCAAATCTATGTCTGCTGGGAGTTCGGCGGGAATACATGATCGAAGCACTTCAAAAGGTGTCAGTACAATAGCAATCGATACCTAGAGCTTACGCGAGAAATTTGGCTACACCAGGGAACTACGACGATAAATTGACAGTCATTATCAACATCAGACATCTAATTTTTTGACGAAAAGGATTTACGTAAGCAGCTAAATTCACACCCCTCAGCCCTGTTTTAACTCTTCTACAGTGGATTTCCATAATGTTCCGTAACATTGCGCTAACACTTACTGTCACCCTATGGGGTTTGGGTTCGTTGCTTGTGCCCTCTGAAGCACTTGCCCAAACGCCATTATCTCGTGCAGTACTTCAGTCTCTCAAGAATCGAGTGCAGTTGATTCCCAAAAGTCAGCAGGCTCGTCCTGCACGAGTTTCTGATGCGATGACCCCAGGTGACGCCTTAGCGACGGCTAAGGCATCAGCTGCACAGCTACGCTTTAACGACGGCTCTCTGGCTCGCCTGGGCGAACAAGCCGCATTCAAGTTTGTACCTGGAAGCCGTACCTTTCAACTTTCCAATGGTACCGCTCTAGTATTAATTCCTCCGGGTAGAGGAACAACGAACGTGCGTACACCTAACGCAGCAGCGGGGATTCGGGGATCAGCGTTATTTGTTCGGTACAACCCTGAAACGGAAACCACTCTGGTAGGAGCACTCACCGATAGTGGTATACAGGTCTTTAATCGGGATGCTTCTCAACGCCAAGAATTAAAAGCTGGTTACATGGCAGTGATTGCCAAAGACCGAATAGCGCGGGTGTATGAATTTGACCTCAATGCGTTTTATCGAACCAGTGAGTTAGTCAGAGGGCTAGATCTAACTCAAACAGCACCGGCAGACAATTCGGATGAAGCGATTGCAAGTGTTCGAGCTGAAACTGTCCAAGCTCTTAAAGCACAGCAGCCTGTGACTGGTGAAAACGTAATTGAAAATCCCAGCTTTGTTCAGCTGTCTGTTAATACATCAGAAGATTTTCCCAGGACCGACACCAGTGTCGTTGAGGAGAATTCAGCGTTTCAGGAGCCGAATTTTAGCGACTTCGGAAACACTACAAATGTCAGGTCATTGTTGGAAGGGGGAGAGATTTTAGATACTCGAACCCGTACCGGCACAAATGATAACGGTGCTGGCGGCAATGGCAACCAGGGTGGGGGCAACCAGGGTGGGGGCAACCAGGGCACAGGTAATAATCCTAATGGTCCCGGTGGTAACGGTGCTGGCGGCAATGGCAACCAGGGTGGGGGCAACCAGGGCACAGGTAATAATCCTGATGGTCCCGGTGGTAACGGTGCTGGCGGCAATGGCAACCAGGGTAGGGGCAACCAGGGCACAGGTAATAATCCTGATGGTCCCGGTGGTAACGGTGCTGGTGGCAATGGCAATTCTGGCAGGAACGACTAATCGGGCAGAGGTAAATTGATTTGCAAAGAACTTTCCGCGTATTAGGGGTTAAGTAGGGGAAGTTGAATCGGAAGATGGCGACTCTGCTTTGGGTGTAAGGCTTCAGACTAAGGCATTGTAGAATCCTGGATGTCTGAGGAAACTGATACTTCTAACCCAGGTTTCGTATCTTCTTGGGTATCTGAGGAAGTGTCTGATTCCAGCCAAGGTTTCGTAACAGCCTCAATCTCTAACGAGTCTGATGGTTTTGGCCAAGGTCTTGTAGCATCCTGAACGTCTGATGAAGTATCTGATTCCAGCCAAGGTTTTGTCGCATCCTCAATCTCTGACGAGGCTGATGGTTTTGGCCAAGGAATTGTCGAATCCTGAGACTCTCCTGAAGCGCCTGATTCCGACCAAGGCACTGTAAAGTCCTGAGTCTCTGGCACAGACGAAGAGTTAGAATGTCTATCTTCGATCGCTTCTGAACTCCTAGACCGATCGGCTGGTCGCTCTTTAATTAAGGGTTTGAGCGCCTCTAACACTTCTGTGGCAGACTGATAGCGATCGCGATAATTACAACGAACCATTTTGTTTAAGATCGCTGCCAACTCAGGACTGACTTGCGCTTTGTCCTGCCAGATAACGTCTCCCGTTTCCTTATTCTCCGGCAACTGGGCTGGATGAGTTAAGGTCAGTGCTTGAATGGCAATCATGCCTACAGCATAAAGGTCGCTGTTAAATCTGGGATTACCTGCCGATTGTTCCCAAGGCATGTAGCCTTTGGTACCAATCCCGACGGTTAATTGCGTTGGATCTTGTTCCTCGCTCAGGTGAGCGCCAATTTCTTTAACCGCTCCAAAATCAATTAAGACTAACTTGCCATCCGATTTCCGTCGAATGATGTTGTCCGGTTTAATATCGCGGTGGATGACGTATTGAGAGTGGACGAATTCTAATAGGTTTAATAATTCTTGTAAGGTGTCAATGACTTTCTCTTCAGACATTGGCACCATTAAGGGCAACTCATGGGTAAAAGGACGACCGATAATTAACTCTTCAACCAGGAAGAATTGATCGCCTTCGGCAAAATACGCAAGTAGTTGAGGAATTTGGTCATGTCTACCTAGCCGTTCTAAAGTTGCTGCTTCCGTAATGAATAGCCGTTTAGCCAGGTGCCAAACTTTCGGATCGTCGCTAGCAGGACTGAGTTGTTTGACCACACATTTAGGATTACCTGGTCGCTTTGTATCTTCGGCAATATAGGTTTCGCCAAATCCTCCAGCACTCAGGCTTTTAATGATTTTGTAGCGTCCATCCAAGATAGTTGCTAGCATTTCCTGTTCTCTCTCTTGGAGCAAATCCTGGAGATCGTCCTGCTGAGAGATCATTTCTCGGACGATAGGCGCGGAAACATAACGCTTGATAGTTTTTCGGAACTGAAGCTTGCTGCGAAGTTCCCGAACTGCTCCAATCGTTCCATAAGTACTACCACACAACGCGATCGCAACGACAGGAATCGCTGTCGGTAAAACTAGCCGTCCATAAACGAAGAGTAGATAGCTAATTCCTCCCCAAGCGATTACCACTCCAGTTGCCAACCCCAAGCAAACCGGCCATCGCTTTTGCCGACTCAGAATAAACCCGGTTCCGGCAACACCAATCAATACGAATAGTCCGCGTAAAGGAGCATTAGGAATAGCTTGTGCAATCGATCGACCTTGCAGTAAGGTAGCGATCGCATTAGCATGAATTTCCACCCCGCTCATCCGTTCGGGATGCAACCAGGTTTCGGAAAAGGGTGTCGGGTGAAAGTCCTGAAATAAGCCCGCTGTAGGACCAATAATGACAATTTTGTCTTTAAAATAATTACCCTTTTGCAGATAGGTGTTCCAGTTCTCTGGATCTAGCACATCGGCAAAGGGAATTTGCTCGAAGGTGTTCGGAGAACCGTAGAAGAAAATAGAATCGCCTTTAGGCTTGGGGTAAGCTAGCCCAGCCGCTTGCAAGGCAGCCTCATCGAACGAGGGGACTGTTGCGATCAACTCAAAAAACGCTTTCGCCAGTCCCGGATTATTTTTAGCCCAGAGTTGGGGAAACTGATTGGCTTGACGGTGAATTCTGCTATCTAGCTCCAAGGGATAATTAATCGAGCCAATAGAAACTGGATTTGTCTGAAATAACGAATTGGGTCCAATGAGTTGGATTAAGCCGCCTGGACGCGTCTCATCCTCTTGGTAGGTCGCTGCTAGCGTGACCCGACCCCCATACTTCTGTAGGACTGTTTGTAACTGTTTGTCGTCTGCCTGACCGTAGCTACTGGGACTGTCTAATACAACATCTATTGCTACAGACTTTGCCCCAGCTGCCATTAAGCGCTCGATTGCCTTGGCATACGCTTCTCGTTTCCAGGGCCACTTTTGCAACGGTTCAAAGTAAGCCAACGTTTGAGGGTCGCTCTGATACTGTCTCCCTTGATCGAGAGAATGTTCGTCAATCGCCAAAATGACAACATTTTTTGGGGGCGTCACCGAGCCTCGAAGCTGGAATAACGTCGTCTGGGCTTGTCGTTCCATCATTTGCACCAGACTTCCATTCAAACCTGTCGCCATCGCCCCGGAGAACGCCCAGACACCAACTAATAAGTGACTCAACCGAGCAGAGTTGTGCCACCACCTTGACTGGCGCTGTGCTTGTGTCTTGGACTGATTTCCTGTATCGCGAGATGGGGAATTGGACTGACGAGGTTTCCAGAGTTGCCACTTTCGATCGCTCGACATCTTCTTTAACCAACTCCCAATTAGAACTCTTTTCAAATTTGCCTGACATCAAGCAAGCGTCAAGACCACCCTCTCATTTCAGTCGTGCTCTTATTGTGAACGTTCTGCTTTTGGATTGCCACACCTCTTCACTCTTCGATCTTCTGTAGAGGTGATTTGTTCCACAAATTGCTACTCTGGTTGCTCTTGAGTAACTTTAGAATCGGGCGTCACCTGACAACCAATGGGGTAAGCCGATGTGTAAGGGCTAGAGCGCTTGCCAAACAAACTGTAACGATTATCGCGGACTTGCTCGTAGATGCGATCGCCCATCCACTTCATTCCAGGCATTGCTCGGTAAGCCGAGACAAACACATTACCGGCTGGTAACAACTGCCCAATCTCCTCAGCCGCATCGCTTCCTTGCCAACGACGCTCTGGCGAACTGGCATCAATTAAAATCATCCCCATCTCGCAGTCTTGGGGGGTCACTCCAAACTCTTGCAAAGCAGTTTTATCCTGCATAGGGGTGTAATCAAATAGCTGCCCCCGATCCAAATTTTCTAAAAGCTGTACCAGAGTGACACAAAGATTACAGTTTCCATCATAAATAACGTGATACTTCATTAGCTATGGCGATCTGTTGAGTGAAAAATTGGCTCTCTACCCTCATTGTTAACCATGGTTCATCTCAGGGAGGAAGAGCATCTGTTTTTAGAGAGACTGTCTGAAAAACTGCTTAGTTGACTATCTATCTATGCAAAATTTTTTTGAAGCAAAAAAGACCAGCATTTACCAGCGCTGGTCTCGTACATCTACATAATTACGTTGTCAATCTACGGGCAGAGAAATCTGAGCTGCGCGTTCCCAAATCGGCAGCGGAGAAATTTCTTTATATATTTACCGTAACATAGAATACGATTTTTTTGTAATCAAAATTTACATCAGTCCAGAGTAGCATCTCTCATCGGATAGTTGCCGCCTTGTTGAGGACGCCCCCAAAGAATTCGTTCTTGCTTGTAAATCGCCATACCCGGTTTAGCGCCTTTCGGTTTGTAAACGTATTTGGGTTCCGTATAGACAACCGGGACGCGATCGCTTTGACGCCCTCGGCTATAGTGGGCGGCAAGGTCAGCGGCAAAGTGTAAATCCGCTTCGTCAGGTACAGCTCCCGGCTTGAGGCGGAGTAGGACATGGCTACCAGCAATTTCCTGGGTATGAAACCACAAGTCATAGTCTCCAGCCGTGCGAAACGTGAGCTGGTCATTTTGTCGATTGTTGCGACCAATTAACAATTCAAACCCACTCGGCGTCTGATAGCGATAGGGTTCCGTCACATCAGCAACGTCTCGATTTCGTTGTTCTGGAGCCTCTATATATCCTTGCCCAATGAGTTCTTCGCGAATTTCCTGAAGGGTTTGTAAATCTTCAGGGGCATTGTAGGTATCTAGCATCTTCAATGATGCTTCTACCTGTTCTAAATACTGAATTTCTTCTTGCACGTCTTTGAGTAGCGGTTCAACAGATGTTCGAGCGCGTTTGAGCTTTTGGTGACGCTTGTAAAGCGCTTGGGCATTTTGCACCGCATTCTTCTCTGGATTTAAGGGAATCTCAATCGGCTTATCGGTATCAAAATCAGTCAAGGTGATGGACTTCATCCCCGGTTTCCACTCCTGAAGGTAAGTCATCAACAAATCGCCTTGTTGCCGATACCAATCTGCCCCATCGGATTGCTGCAAACGCTCTGCAAAGGTAGAGGCTTTCTGACGTAATTTTTCTAGAACGTTGCTCAGCCTCTGAGCTAGTTGATTGTGCAACTGGGAAAATTCTTGCTGCTCTAGCTCAGCCGAGTAGTAGTCCTTGAGTAAGGTTTGAACACTTTTGGCAGGTTTAACCATACCCCAACCCAGTACCGTGTATCCTTCCTCTGTCCAGCCAGGTTGAAAACTCTTGGAAAGTGGGGGCTCTTTTTGATCGGGAGAGGCAGAGTCCACGTCTGATTCTGCTCTCCCTGCTTTCGATTCCCCATTTCCTAAAACTTGCAGCCATTCGCGCCAGCATTGAAACAAATTTTGCCAGTCAGAGGCAGTAAGACTTTCGGTAGACTGGTTGGGGTCTAGACCTGCGGCTCGTGCCATCGATCGCGCTAGCGCTGGACTCAAGCCTCGGTAACTCTTGAGCATCTGACGCTGCAATGCGCCAGGTACCAGACTAATGCGTTCTTGCCAGCGTGCTTGAGATTCGCTCAAGCTAGGGGCAGTGCCTGTGAGGGCGGGGGGAGATTCGTAGGGTTGACCTGTTTGAATGGGACGGACGCTGGATTGCTGGCTACTTACTTGGTGAGCTGCTGTGATAATTAGATTGTCGGCACCTGTAAGGATGACGTTACTGTATCTGCTCATGATTTCGACGTACAGGTGAAAGCTGGCTGGCTCTCCGGGGCGTCGAGCAAATTGCAGATCTAACACGCGCTCCCAAGGTGCTGTTGCCTCAATTGCAACCAGAGCTAAGCCACCTAACTGGTGCCGCAACTGATCGCTGAAGGTAAAGGTATCGGGTGTCCGAGGGGGTGGCTCGCTCATGCCAATCCGAGCCGCTTGGGGATGCCAAGAAATCGTCAACCATCCCCGACGCTTGAGGGTGCGTAAGCCCAACGCGATCGTGTAGCGATCGCGTTGATAAACCTGTTCGGTGCGTCCTGGTACCCACTCAGCACGCAGCTCACCACAAGCAGCCGTGAGGGTAGTAAAGTCAACCGGTTGCATGTACAAGCCGCCTTTTATGTCATTACATCAACATTTCCATGGTCGCAGATCGACGCGAAACCAGAGCCAATCGATCGACTCGATTGTGGGTAGGGGCTCTCCGCGTTCTCTACAAATGATGCGAGCGACGACGAGTAGAACAAGCGATCGCTCCCAGACTCAAGAGTAATGCGATCGTTGTGCTTGGTTCTGGAATAGTTTTTGGAGATTCTGTATCTTCCACCTGGATGGTTACATCCATCTCACGCACTAAACTCGGATCGCTGGGTTGGTTGACTAGGATTGGAGAATCGAATTCATCTACTGAAGTGGCAATGAGAAGTGGTGCATCTGGCTCGCTCATGGAAACTGGAGTATTCGCCTCCTCCGCTGGATTGGAAACATCGATCGTGCCCCCTAGGATTTGGTAGCCGATATTAGCGGCGCTCTGTAAATCCTCCGTCCAACTCAACGTGACATTGCCAGTCAGCGAAAAATTACCTTCAATATTGTCGATCGCAACAAGGCTTCGTCCACCATTCGTACTCGTAGCTGCAATCCCAGAAATTGATACAGCACTCAACGAATCTTGGACTTGCAAGCTATCCAACAGCAAGCTCGTATTGGCATCGGGAGCTTGTGCATTAATCACAATACTTTGTAAACAACCTAAAAGCTGAGATTCTAAGGTCTTCTCTCCTACTTTATAGCTTACGGTTGAACCATCGTAGGTCAGAGAAAACGCTTGTTTTTCTCCATTAGACCAGACAAAATCTGCTTGCTTGACATTACTAGATTCGGCGTTTTGGCTCAACGTAATGCTATTGATTTGCCCCTGTGCAACCAATGCAGGATTGACTAATACGGAATTGGGCGCGGTGTCTGAAGGGAGAAAACTCAGAGCGATCGCGCTAGCCGCAGAAGTAGAGAAATAAAGCCCAGGCATTGCTAAAGCCACTACGAGCAATGAATGATGTACACCCATTCGATATGCATTAACCCTGTTGATTGCACAAGTTTCACAATGCTTGTTGCTGGTATTCAACCCAGCATTGGCAGAAATTGTGAGGAGAACTCAAAGTATAAGTCCGATCGGATTTCTACTTTGAGGATCATTTGAGGTCAGCATAAACCGCAAAACTATTGATTTGCTCTGCATCAGGGATAGGTTTACAGAATCTTAATTACTGATTGAGTTTTTTTAATTTACGGTAAAA
Source organism: Chroococcales cyanobacterium (assembly GCA_036703075.1). Classification (GTDB taxonomy): domain Bacteria; phylum Cyanobacteriota; class Cyanobacteriia; order Cyanobacteriales; family Coleofasciculaceae; genus DATNPC01. The sequence continues at coordinate 5,715 of DATNPT010000483.1, read as the reverse complement.
TTTTCCAAAAAATCATCAAAAGTTATACGTTATCTCAAACCTGTTGATTGGCAACTGATAACCGGTGACTAATTGAATCAGAGCGGCAAGTTAGAGCCAACGTCAGCGCGTACCGACCGAAAACCATGCTTTAAAATGGTGAATCAATTACGAATAAAGCCAAAACATGGTTTTTCTGTGAAATTTAGCCTTGTAAGGCTAAATTATTGTAGATACCATGGAGATCGAACCTCTGTAATCGCTCCTCATGCGGCTTCTGCCGTTAGCTCTTCATGGATATTCAGCTGATTAATATCGGGTTTGGTAACATCGTGTCGGCAAACCGCGTCGTTGCAATTGTCTCTCCAGAGTCTGCTCCGATTAAGCGGATCATTACTGATGCACGCGATCGCGGACAGTTGATTGACGCAACCTACGGACGCCGAACTAGAGCGGTGATTATTACCGATTCGAGCCATGTCATTCTCTCGGCAATTCAACCGGAAACGGTTGCTCATCGCTTTGTAATCAGTAAAGATGGTCAAAATAGCAATAATTAAACCGTACCTCCCCTTAAAATGCAAGCAGGCAAACTTATCGTCTTGACCGGTCCTAGTGGCGTTGGCAAGGGGACGTTGCTCAAGGCACTCCTGAAGCAACACCCAGAGTTACATTTTTCCGTATCGGCAACAACGCGGCAGCCTCGCCCTGGTGAAATTGACGGACAGCACTATTACTTTGTCAGTCGCGACAAGTTTGAACAGATGGTTGCCGCAGGCGAACTGCTGGAGTGGGCAGAGTATGCGGGCAATTACTACGGAACGCCTCGCGCTGCGGTAGAACGGCAAATTCAACTGGGCCAGTCAGTGATGCTAGAAATTGAAGTGGTTGGCGCGAGGAAAATTCACCAAACGTTTCCTTGTGCCCTACGTATTTTCATTCTGCCCCCAACCTTGGCCGAACTGGAACATCGGATTCGCGGTCGGGGTCAAGATAGTGAAGAAGCGATCGCCCAACGCTTAGTGCGTGCCAAAGCTGAAATCGAGGCAGTTGATGAATTTGATATTCAAATCATCAATGATGACTTAGAAAAGGCTCTGCTTAAGATCGAATCTGCAATCTTTAGTTCAGCCAACTAAGGCCCTATAAGGCTAGAGAGGCAACAGATCGACAACCGCTCAAACCAAGTTCCAATTTCGCGGATCTTTGAGGTAATTTAAGAACCCTCGTGCAATTAACAACGTCGTAGTTCGAGTTTGTAAGGACGCTTTTACCAGGTAATGCCCTGGTTCCGCTTCTAATCCTTCAAAAGAAGTTCCAACTCTCTCACTCGCACCACAGTACGTTCCAACGCCTGGAATATCGATTATGAGAGATTTTCTGGACTTGACTGTATTGGGTAGCATAAACACGGCATAAACATTATGTCTGCCGTTCCAAGGTTTAACCACTACTTTGTAAGGATGCCCGTAAGTTTTTCCTGCTTTGTAATTCGCTAAGACAGGTTCAGGACAATAGGACTGATTTTGAATTTTTTTCCTGTAGATCGCAAAACCTGCCAGAAAAAGAACTAACACAAAAATTGCCAGTGGAGGAAAAACTTTAGGATTTACCTTCATCTTCGTTGTGCTAATTGCCATGCTACAGTTTTTGTCAACTATTACGAGTTTTGGGCAATTATTTGCGCTTGAACGACAAAGCAGATGCTTTATACTTTGTCACCGACACGTTAGTATATACGTGTTCAAGCCATATTCATCCGGATGCATCGGTACGACCGGGCCAGATAAACATAGCAGTCACCCTGAACCAACTTACCTCACTTGATTACTAGGGACAAGCAATGAGTTTGATGAGTAATATTCAGCCAAACTTAGTCAATAATAACAAACACTATTAGGAACAGATATCAGAAAAACTGCTGAATCTGTTTAGTGAGCATTGACTAGATTCTAAAATTATAAAGTTTAGAATAAGTCCTGTAGAAAGTTCACGATTCGCTTTTTGAAAATTTAGTAATTTAGCGCTGATTTATCAAATTATGATAAAGTCATCAACTAGTAAACGTTTTTCTGGATGTCAAGCCTTTGAACTATCCAAAAAGCGGTCGCCTTTAATACCACACTCCTAAACGCGATCTCACGTCGTGTATTTGGTGAGCTGTTTTATCCGGCTGCACGCTTAGCACTGTGTAGATCTGAAAAACCACGGCAAAATAGCTTAGCTGCTTTGAAAAGGCTGTCTCTCCGATCGGGAGTGCGTGAAAGAGAGCAGATCAACCCTAGTAAAAATAAGATTGGACCTTATAATGAAGGTTTTGCTTTTATACCCTCTGTTCCCTAAAAGTTTTTGGTCTTTTGAAAAAGTTTTAGAGTTAGTCGATCGCCAGGTTTTACTACCACCTTTGGGATTAGTGACAGTAGCGGGAATTTTGCCACAAGAGTGGGAATTCAAGTTGGTAGACCGGAATGTTCGTCCTGTCACCGAGGAAGAATGGGAGTGGGCCGAAATCGTCATTCTCTCCGCCATGATTGTCCAGAAAAAAGATTTACTCCTACAAATTCGAGAAGCGAAGCAACGTGGCAAGCGAGTTGCCTGTGGCGGTCCTTACCCAACGTCTGTCCCTGATGAAGCCATAGAGGCAGGTGCCGATTATCTGATATTGGATGAAGGGGAAATTACCCTACCCCTGTTTGTCGAAGCGATTCAGCGTGGGGACAAGGGAGGAATTTTCCGAGCTGATGGCGAAAAACCTGATGTGACGACAACACCAATTCCCCGCTTTGATTTATTGGAATTGGATTCGTATGATTCCATGTCGGTACAGTTTTCCAGGGGTTGTCCCTTTCAGTGTGAATTTTGTGACATCATTGTTCTCTACGGTCGCAAGCCCCGCACCAAGACCCCCGAGCAACTTTTAGCTGAGTTGGATTATCTGTACCAACTAGGGTGGCGTCGCAGCATCTTCATGGTGGATGACAACTTCATTGGCAATAAGCGCAATGTCAAGTTATTCCTCAAGCAGCTGAAAGTTTGGCAAGCCGAACATCAGTATCCCTTTAGCTTTAATACCGAAGCCTCCGTTGACCTCGCCCAAGACCCAGAACTGATGGATCTGATGGTTGAGTGCAATTTTAACGGGGTGTTTCTGGGAATTGAGACGCCCGATGAAGCAAGCTTGGAACTGACTAAAAAATTCCAGAATACTCGCACGACACTTAGAGACTCGGTAGAACTCATTACACGAGCAGGGTTGCGGGTGATGGCTGGATTCATTATAGGTTTTGATGGGGAAAAAACTGGGGCGGGTTCGCGTATTGTCCAGTTTATCGAGCAAACGGCAATTCCCACAGGTCTGTTTGGAATATTACAAGCTCTACCCAATACTGCCCTCTGGCACCGTTTAGAGAAAGAGGGACGCCTGCGTAGTAAAGATAGCGATATTGACCAGGCGACATTGATGAACTTTATCCCGACTCGACCCCTAGAAGAAATTGCGAGGGAATACGTCGAGGCGTTTTGTGAGTTGTATGAGCCTGAACGCTTTTTGGATCGTACTTATCGCCATTTCTTGATGCTAGGAGCACCAAAATGCAACGCTCCTGCCAAATTCCCCAGTTGGGTAGATCTCAGGGCACTATTGATTATCGCTTGGCGTCAGGGCGTTAAGCGCAAGACTCGCTGGAAGTTCTGGCACCACCTATTTAGTATCATCAAGAATAACCCTGGGGTCTGGGACCATTACCTCACCGTTTGCGCCCACAACGAACACTTTTTGGCATATCGCCAGATTGTGCGCGATCAGATCGAAGATCAGTTAGCTGGATTTTTCGCCCAAGAGGCGAGCTTAAACGTTGATGAGGTTAAGGGCACCAGTGAGAAAATTGAGGCGATCGCAAATTAGTTGCCTGCGAGTCATTTTTGCATAACCGAGGTTCTAGAACTTCGATTTCGCGATCGTCTGTGGCACTGTGCCAAGCGAGATCTCGCTTGGCGTGTCTGAACAGCCTTTTTGATCCGGGTGTAATCCTGTCGCCATGTAAACTCCAAAACAGCTTGGCGACGTTGAGTATTGCTGCCTCGGTCGGCGAAGGTGCATTACGAGAGCAGACAGACTAAGAGTGCAAATTGAGGTTTGACAATTCGTGAGAGTTTTACTGTTATATCCCCTGTTTCCTAAGAGTTTTTGGTCTTTTGAGAAAACATTGGCGTTGCTGGGTCGTAAGGCAATGTTGCCGCCCTTAGGTTTAGTCACAGTAGCAGCCATTCTGCCCCAAATGTGGGAATTTAAACTAGTAGACCGCAATGTCAGGCAAGTCACAGAAGCGGAGTGGGATTGGGCAGATTTAGTTATCCTTTCCGCAATGATCGTGCAAAAGAAAGATTTCCTGGAGCAAATTCAGGAGGCAAAACGGCGAGGAAAAGCTGTTGCTGTCGGTGGTCCATACCCAACGGCTTTACCCGATGAAGCTAAAGCGTCGGGCGCAGACTATTTCATTTTGGATGAAGGGGAAATTACTTTACCTTTATTCGTAGAAGCCATTGAACGGGGCGAAACAGAAGGAATTTTCCGTAGTGGAGGAGAAAAGCCGGATGTAACCCACACGCCCATTCCTCGCTTCGACTTACTAGAGTTTGACGCCTATTCCGAAATGTCAGTTCAGTTTTCGCGAGGGTGTCCCTTTCAGTGCGAATTCTGCGACATCATCGTCCTCTACGGCCGCAAACCTCGCACCAAAACCCCAGCACAACTCCTGGCTGAACTGGAACGTCTTTATGAGTTGGGTTGGCGGCGCAGCATTTTTATGGTGGACGATAATTTTATTGGCAATAAACGTAATGTTAAGTTATTTCTCAAGGAATTAAAGCCTTGGATGGTCGAACACGGGTATCCCTTCTCGTTTGCTACGGAAGCGTCAGTCGATTTGGCAAGAGACCAAGAATTGATGGATCTGATGGTGCAGTGTAATTTTGGGGCTGTCTTTTTAGGCATCGAGACACCAGATGAAGAGAGTTTAGCCCTAACTCAGAAGTACCAAAATACGCGAGACTCTCTCAGTGATGCCGTGCATGCCATTACTAAATCGGGACTACGGGTGATGGCTGGGTTCATTATTGGCTTTGATGGGGAAAAATCGGGGGCAGGTTCGCGCATTGTTCGCTTCGTTGAGCAAACAGCAATTCCCACAGCCCTATTCAGCATGTTGCAAGCACTACCCGATACAGCCCTCTGGCACCGTCTCCAGAAAGAGGGACGCCTGCGTAGCAAATCTGCTGATATCAATCAAGCTACATTGATGAACTTTGTACCAACTCGTCCCTTAGAAGAGATTGCCCGTGAATATGTCGATGCCTTTTGGCAATTGTACGATCCAGCACGTTTCCTCGATCGCACTTATCGCCACTACCGCATTTTGGGAGAGGCAACGTATCCCAAAAAAGGAAAAGCGACTAAGAAGAAACTGAATTGGGTTGTCGTCCGAGCGCTACTCATCATCTGTTGGCGGCAAGGCGTTCTTCGCAACACGCGTTGGCAGTTCTGGCGCAATTTATTTAGTATGTACCGACATAATCCAGGTGGTTTGAGTAGTTATTTATCCACTTGCGCGCAAATCGAGCATTTTCTAGAGTACCGGGAGATTGTTAAGGAGCAGATTGAAGCTCAGTTGGCTGAATATCTAGCACAACAGGCAAAATCGAAACCATTCTTAGAAGAGAGGGAAACGTCTGTAAGTG
>DATNPT010000479.1:0-12301 GCA_036703075.1 Chroococcales cyanobacterium | reverse complement strand
AGTTGCTCATTCGTTTGAATTAATTCAGCCGTGCGCTGGTTGACTCTTAGTTCCAGTTCTGCATTGATTTGTTGCAAGGCGTTCTCTGCCTGCTTGCGCCGAATCACCAAACCCAATTGATTGGCGACAGAGACAACTAGCTCAACCAGTCGTTTGTCCTCTTTAGAGGGTTCAAACTTAAAGAATACGAAAACTGCGAGTACCTGTTCGTCAGCAATTAAAGGAACTCCTAATGCAGCTTTAAGACCCGATTCCTGTGCCATCTCAGTACGCAGAAACACGGAGTCGGGTTGCAGTGAAACATCCTGAATCCATTCGGGTTGCTTGGATGCCCACACTCTGCCTGGTATTCCAGTATTGATGGGAAAGGTCAATGCTTCGCTATAGCGTCGAAAGCGATCGAGGCTCTCAGTACTGCTATACCAAGCTGGACTGAGTTCTAGGATTTGTGCTTGAGAATTTGGAATCCACGTTTCTCCAAAATCCCAGTCTGTTACCTCACAAACGTTACTCAGTGCAACACCCAAGGCTAAGTCAAAATTTGGAGCTTCACTAATGGATTGAGTAATCGTTTGTAATAGACGAAGTTCTTCTTCTCGTTGTTGGCGTAAGAGCAGCTCCCTGTAGGCATTGCTAATATCGCGTGTAATGCCTACAGCTGATTCGACCGAGCCATCTAAAGCCAATTCCGGTACAATCCGAACCTGATAATAGTTAATTCCATTCGGTGTTGGAAACGGAAACTCAACGATTTCTTCTTGAGCTGTCTCAAACACTTTGCGTATTGCACTGTCCCAAAAGGAAATTAGTTCCTCTGGCATCCCCAAATCTCGATTGGTTTTGCCAATAAATGCTTCACGCGATAATCCTGTTACCTGCTCGATTGCGGGATTGACGTAGACATGGCGTAAATCGCGATCGAATCGTGCAATGATATCCGGAGCATTTTCAACTAAGGCTTTGAATTCTTGTTCGCGTCGGTTTATGACTTCTGCTTGACGCTTGCGCTCGGCAATTTCAGCTTGTAATAATGTATTGCTTTTGGTTAGCTCTTCGGTTCGTTCGCGAACTCGGATTTCTAAGTGTTCGTTGGCTTTTTGTAGTGCTTTTTCTACTGCTTGGCGCTGAGCGAGTTCGTTTCTCAGTGCAATGTTGACTGTCTCTAGTTGTGCTGGAGAGGGGAGAGCTAAGGCTTGAGGTATCAACGGAACTAGCCACGCTGCTGTTGCCAATGATGTCAAAGCCGTAATAACTTTGATGAATCCAGATAGCCAATACGTCGGGTGCCAGAGCGTCCAGACTTCCATCAAATGGCTCGTACCGTAGGCGACAATGAAGGTGCCGAATAGAAGGAACATCCAGTTAAACGGCACATCTGGTCGTTTGCGGACAAAATAAATCAGCACGATTGGGATTGAATAATCAGCCAGAGCGATTAGGGAATCGGACAGAACATGAAGCCATACCAACTCTGGCGTCCAAAGGTAGCAGTATCCGTGGGGAATAAACCCTCTTGAGGCTAAAAGAGTTTGTAAAAGTTCCGACATGAAGTCCCGCTGATAGGTCTGTTAGCTACCAGTTTAAGTCGGGACAAAAGGCTTGACAGTCCCCCGCTCCGGGAGCGGCAAATGCGTTATAGGAAGCCTGCTGACTCGTAAAGACGCCTGAGTACGGCTAAAATGCGATCGCCATACTGCACATCTGCCGACCAGCGTCCGCTCAACTGCCCAACTAAAGGCGCAATCCCACGGGTGACAAAGGAAAATCGCGGATCGACGACTTCTTGGACTAATGGCTCTAAACTGGCATAGGCTTTCAAGTGTTGGATTTGGGCGCGAACGCCAATTCTGGCACTGGGGAACGTTGCCCCATCTGCTTCACCACCAACACCCCCTAAACCCCCGAAGTTATTTTGACTGGGTTTGAGGTCGTCGCCGAAGCGCAGGAAGTTCGTTTCCACACACATTTGCGAGAAGGCGATATCATAGCTTACGCCTTCGATTGACGCTTCTTCTCGGTACAGTTTTGGTAGGTCGGGAAACTGGGTCAGGGCATTCTCGTTATTCGCTTTGAGAAACATCATCAGTTGGACTTCCGAGGTTTTCCCCTGCCCCATGATTCGGTCAAACTGACCGGGGCAGACTGGCAAAATCGAGCGTAGAATGACCGTGCGAGTCGAGTTATCCCAATTGACGGAGATGCCAACGTCGCGCAGTTCGATCGCTTTGATGTACACTACACCCTTGTATTGAACGCGGCTAATATTCGCGTTCGTTGTCAGATCGACGCCTAAGCGATCGGCTAAGTCAATCGGGATGTAGGCATTGCTGTTGATCAAAATGCCCCGCTCGCCATAATTTTGGCTATTGATATTGATGTCAATCGGGGGATAGGTGGTGCCCCCAGTGGGTGAGGGTTCAGAACCTGAAACAGCACGACTCCAAGCCGCCAGTCCATCCGCAATTCCCAACGCAATATCGCGGCGTCGGTTCTGGATTAAATAGCGATCGTCGGGGTTGCTCAAGAACCCAACCTCCATTAGGAGTGAGGGAACGCGAAGATCGCGGCAGAAGGCAATACGCCCGATGCCTGTAGATGTGTCTGGCTTAGCTCCTCGATTGGGGAGTTGGGGCAGGCGTCGAACTAGAGCGAGCAGCAGTAGATCGGCATGACCTTTTCGCTCGTTGTTGTTGGCAATGTAAAAGGCACTGGCTCCTCGGACAGTCGGATTGGAATAGGCGTCGGCATGGATTTCCAGCGCTATATCGCCAGCCTTAAAACGAGCATTAATCCATTGAATCGTCTGATCTGAACTGAGTTCGTCAGGAACGGAGAGGACTTCAAATCCACGCGAGCGCAATTCTGGCACCACTTGATCGCGCAGCAAAATCATCTCTTGAGCCTCAGTCGTGCTACCGACAACCGACCCCAAATCGCGAATACCACCTTCAATACCACCATGACCGGCAGAAATAAATATTCGTCCCATGTTCTCGCTCTTTTCCTCAGCGCTCTAGTTCGCTCTCGCTCTTACTCATCCAGTAATACTATTATCAATCTAGTAAAAACCATACACAAGAAATAAGCAATTAATTGATATTAATAAAAACCCCAATAGCTATGAACCAACTTTACTTTTTCAGGTTGGCATTATAAAGTTACTTTCCTATCCAAAAGTTATTAATACAAATTCAGATGACCCTGCCAACAGTTATTGATACGGACTAAGATTAAAATACCCTATATCGTTAGAAATTTAGCTACCAACGAAGTGGAAATACCCCGCCTACATCCAGACACAGTTGAAGACGTTAAGCAACGAGCTGATATTTATGATGTCGTCTCAGAGCATGTTGTCTTACGTAAGCGTGGTAAAGATTATATCGGATTGTGTCCGTTCCACGATGAAAAAACACCCAGTTTTAGCGTCAGTCCAGCTAAGCAACTGTACTATTGCTTCGGCTGTAATGCGGGTGGAAGTGCGATCAAGTTCTTGATGGAGGTGGGTAAACAATCCTTCAGTGACGTGGTACTCGATCTAGCACGGCGCTATCAGGTGCCAGTGAAAACACTGGAGCCAGAACAGCACCAAGAGTTGCAGCGGCAGCTATCACTACGAGAGCAATTGTATGAGATTTTGGCGTTAACCGCCGCATTCTATCAACATGCTCTACACCAACCCCAAGGACAGCAGGCTCTAACGTATTTGCAGGTTAATCGCACTCTGTCGGAGGAAACGATTCAGCAGTTCCAAATCGGGTATGCACCAGCCGGGTGGGAAACCATCTATAAATACTTAGTAGAGTACAAAGGTAAGCCCGTACAGTTAGTAGAGCAAGCTGGGTTGCTCGTGCCTCGTAAATCTGGGGATGGCTATTACGATCGCTTTCGAGATCGCGTGATGATTCCCATCTGGGATACTCAAGGCCGAGTCATTGGCTTTGGGGGTAGATCGCTCGGGGACGAACAGCCGAAGTATCTCAATTCGCCAGAAACGGAGTTATTTGATAAAGGCAAAACCTTATTTGCCCTCGACAAAGCCCGCGATGCGATCGCAAAACTCGACCAAGCCGTGGTAGTGGAAGGTTATTTTGATGCAATCGCACTCCATGCGGCAGGAATTCCCAATGTCGTCGCCTCAATGGGAACGGCCCTGAGTCAAGCCCAAGTCAAACAGCTCTTACGCTACACCGAATCCAAGCAGATTGTGCTGAACTTTGATGCTGATGCAGCTGGGACTCAGGCATCGGAACGCGCGATCGGAGAAATTGCCCCTTTAGTCTACAGCGGACAAGTCCAGCTACGAGTGCTCAACCTACCAGATGGCAAAGACGCGGATGAATTTCTCTCCCACTGTGCTAATGGCTCGGAACACTATCGGCAACTGCTAGAGAATGCGCCCCTATGGTTGGATTGGCAGATTAGCCGACTTTTAAGCGATCGCGATCTCAAGCAGGCCGATCAGTTTCAGCAAGTCGCGCAAAGTATCGTCAAGCTCCTCAACCAACTTGACGATATTAATAAGCGAGCCTATTACGTCAACTACTGCGCCCAACTGCTCAGTCAAGGGCAAACTAAACTAGTACCGATCCTGATTGAAAATTTACAGGCTCAACTCAAGAAGCCCACTGTTGCCGCCTTTAGAAAATCGTCGCCCCGCTCGCTCAAGCAGGAGAACAAGCATTCTGCTCTCAACCTACCCATTGATGCAGAACGAGGTCTGCTCGAACAAGCAGAAGCGTTACTCCTACGCATTTACCTCCATCGTCCCGAATATCGGCAGACCATTATCGACACGTTAGAAGAGCAAGATGTGCTGTTTAGTCTGTCTCACCACCGATTTCTCTGGCAGCGAATTTTAGACTTGCAACAGGCTGTTGAGGCATCTCGTCAAACGCCTGACCCCTTAATTGGGATGTTGCAAGATCGAGGTCTGGAATTTCCGGATGAAATGGCTCAGGTTGCCCACTTGTTTCACCTCGATGAGAAGAAGCAACAAGACATCGTTCGCACTCCCCTACTCATTCGGGCTGCCGTTGCCTGCCTAGAGAGGGTTGCCTGTGAAAAGCACCGACGCTATTGCCTGGAACAGTGGCAGAAGCCGAATCCCGCTAACGATCCAGACCGTCGGGAATATTACTTGCAAGAATTTTACAGGATAGACCAGCGGATTCGGGAATTAGATCGACTGCGCCAGTTCAATATCGCTGACATTATTGAAAACGCGATCGCTTAAAGCCTCTTGGTCAAAGACGCATCAGCACAGCCTAGGAGCAGTTGCCAGAAATGGGTAAGCTAAGGCGTATCTAATCACAATACAGTGTGTCGCGAGTATTGCGCCCAGTACTAGGGTTAGTGCCACTGGCAATGTCACACAACTTGTCTTGCACATCCTGACGTAGCAGGACATCTGTAAAATCAGCGCCCTCAATATCAGCACCCTCGAATTTAGTATTGAAGGCAAATGCTCCCTCCAGAACAGCATTCTTGAGGTTGGCACGACTTAAACGAGCTGTGTCTAAGGTAGCGTTAGTCAGGTTTGCTCCCTCTAAATTAGACGCTTCTAAATTCGCCGCAAAGAAACTGACACCTTGCAAATCCGCATTACTAAAGTTACTGTTGCGGAGATTGGCCTTGGTAAAGCTGGCATCCGTCAGTACACGCCCTGAGAAATCTGCGCCAACTAAATTTTCTCTGTTGTAATCCAGGGCATAAGCAGGTGTTGCACTCGCCCCAAAAATCCATATACCAGCAACCAGGAACAGGATTAAACAAGACAAAATAGTTGGAAGACGCAGGCATTGCCGACGAGTCATACTGTTTCGAGCCAAAGAAAACTGTATCTTGAACAAAAAAGGTGCGATGAATGATTACATCCTTAAAGATATCCAGTAGGGATGTTGTATCATCGTCTTTTTGTAATGGTACCAGCAAGAAAGACCCGTGGACTTTTGGGCTGACTCTCGGACAGCAAATCGAAACCAAACTTCTATCGTTGGAGAACTGGGAGAACGCTTAGTAGCGGGGTGGTTACAACAACAAAACTGGGTCATCCTACATCACCGTTGGCATTGCCGTTGGGGAGAGATCGATCTCATTGCCCGACAAGACTCAGTTCAAGACGAGGAGATAAGAGGAGAAGAACGTTCAACTACACTCCCCTTATCCCCCCAACCCGCTACGCGCATGCTTCGCAAACCTCCCGTCCCCCTCCTAGCTTTTGTTGAGGTCAAAACTCGCAGTCGGGGAAACTGGGATGCTGATGGACGGTTAGCGCTTACGAATTCTAAGCAAACGAAGCTTTGGCGAACAGCTTCAGCGTTTCTTGCCAAATACCCGAATTTTGCCAATCTTACCTGTCGGTTTGATGTCGCCCTTGTCATCTGTCAGCGCGTCTCTCAAGGTTCGCCAGATCGGAATGCAGATCTGTCTTCAGCCGCAGAAGGGGACAAAGCGATACAAGTTCCGCCCGTGCAGCTCGGTCAACCGATCCTAGTGGCAGGATACCGACTTACGTTGCAAGACTATATTCAGTCAGCTTTTGATTCTAGCGCTTAGGGCAGAAGTTAACTGTACTCCACTCAATCGAGAATCGCTATAGATACACTTGGGTTGAACTGCTCTATCCTCGATTTTCATTAACCAAACCGTCTAAATGGAACTCAACTGCATGGATATAATTGCGATCGCTCAGTCGCTCTGGAGCAATTCTACCCACCTCAACCGCGCTCTTGACAATATCTAATGCACTCAGACGCCCGAAACGGTAAGCAGAGAGGAAGGAACTATAACTGGGGATGCCTTGAGCAGCAAAGTAACCGCGATGTGCTAAATAAACGAGGTCGTAGGGGGAAGTTTGATAGGTAAAGGTGGAAGTGGTACCAGCGCTCGTGCGGTTGGCGGCGACGGGTTCGGCACTCGCTATAGGGGCAATAGCAGTGGACGCGAGTAAAACGGATACTACACCCAAGATTAGACGCTTCATTAGGTTTCTCCTCAGAATCAGGTCAATCATTTTGCTTGATTCCTAATAGAATGCAGCGTCAACCTGAATGACGCCTGATACCTATCTGAAAACGTTTAGAGGTTTTTCTGAGAAATCTGAGAGAGTGCTTTGCGATTGACAGGACTGACAAAATTGGCAATCTGTACAGATATGACACTACCATGTCTCTTGGTTTCGATTACGATCGACCAAAAAACAAGAACCGCAGATGATATCTATGAGATAGCTCATCTGCGGTTTCTCGCAATCGCTTCTACCGCTACATGCCGTGCGATCGCTCTTGAACAAGCAGTAAACTTATTTCAAGCTAGAGTTTCAGGGCAGTATCCTAGCCCCATGGTGAACTGTTGACGAAACGCTTCGATGTCGCTTTTGTCTGGACTACCATGAGAAACTACCGCAACTTGGTAGCGACGCATCACGTCGATGGGCGACTGTCCGGTTTCCAAACTCCAGAGAGCCATTTTGAGGCGAATTTCGGGATCGTAGGGGAAACCTAATTCGTTCATGAACGACCGAAAATCTCCATGTTGGTGGGGAGTAAGAGGGCGGTTCATTTTGACTTTAATCACCCAGCCATCTATTTGATGAATCACCGTAATGAATTGGATGGGTAGCTGGGGCATCGAGTGTAGATACTCAACGACCCGTAGAGTTAAACTAGCATTCGCCAAGAAATAGAGGTAATCCATACTGTATCTTGGTGTGGATTCCAAGGATGTTCTATACCTTATATTGTTGCAAAGGCAATGGAAGCGCGGTAGGGGAGAAGCCCCCGAAGTTGGATAGGGGACTTTACCCAATTAAGTGACTAGTTAAGACCAACCTTCTCAGTAAAATAACGGGATGACAGGAATTCACGATAAAAGCGAACTCATGGATGTCGAGTCTCGAAAGTTTGATATCTCGTTCGATCGCGCCGCTGGTTCGACGGAAACCGGGACGGCATCTTCGCTACCGGCAACCCCCAGCGATGAACTCGATCGCTTGCTTTCTAGCTACGACTACGAGCTTCCCCAAGAGCAGATTGCTCAAGAGCCGCTCAGCCAAAGAGATACTTCGAGATTGCTAGTGGTCGAGTCGATCGAGCATCACGCTCACCGCATTTTCAGCGAACTACCGGATTTATTGCGTCCGGGAGATTTGCTGGTGCTCAATAATACTCGTGTCATCCCTGCTCGACTGTATGGCCATAAATCAACGGGAGCACCTGTCGAGGTATTACTCCTAGAAGAACAACCGAATCACTGTTGGTTAGCACTGGTTAAACCTGGTAAGCGCCTCAAAGTGGGGGCAAAGATTTTTTTCGAGCCGCACTTACCTAGAGAGTCTCTCCCCATCGCACCCCTATCAACCCATGGGGAAACTCCCCCACTTCCCTCTCTGAGTGCAACGGTTCTATCCAGGGATGAAGCAACTAGTGGTCGTGTCTTACAGTTCGATGTTCCTGCTGGAGAATCCTTTGAAGCTCTATTGGCACAGTACGGTCACGTTCCCCTACCCCCCTACATTACCGATTCCCAAGCCTTATCAGAACAATATCAGACCGTTTATGCCCAAACCCCTGGTGCGATCGCAGCTCCTACAGCTGGACTACACTTTACCGATGAGCTACTACAACGTTGCCGCGATCGAGGAATCAACCAAGCCTCGATCACCCTACATGTTGGCGTCGGTACCTTTCGACCCGTAGAAGTGGAAAATATTACCGATCACCAGATGCATGGTGAGTGGCTGGAAGTCCCCCAGTCTACGGTAGAACAGATTCGAGAAACCAAAGCGTCAGGCGGTCGAGTCATCGCGGTAGGAACAACGGTAGTACGAGCCTTGGAAGGAGCGGCGGCGAATGGGGAGTTGCAGCCATTTCGGGGAAAGACCGAGTTGTTTATTTATCCCGGCTATCAGTGGCGAGTTGTGGAGGGAATGATTACAAATTTTCACTTGCCTCGCTCTAGTCTGATGATGCTAGTCAGCGCCCTGATTGGGCGTCAGCGATTGCTGGATTTGTACCGAGAAGCGATCGCTTTTCAGTATCGTTTTTACTCGTTTGGTGATGCCATGCTCATTCTGCCAGAAGCAAGAAATTGTAAATTATGAATCGTGAAACAGAACATTCATAACGTTGCAACTGATGCGTATCGCATACTAATTTCGGAGAAGAAAACAGTGATAAACCCCGATGCTTTAAAACATTTTTGATGCAAAAGGCTAAGTTTTCTGCTATAAACGGTATTTCCTCAAACCGATCGCGTCTGCTCTGGACACCTGCTCTCAAGTTGCTCGGTCAACACAGGAGGAGGTCGTAGCATTCAACGAGTAACTCATCCCCATGTAATTTCTCTGTCAAGGAAAAATTAAGGCAGATTAAGATCTGGGGAAAAGGTGATATCTAAAAGCAATAGCCACTCATGATGGTCGTCTACCTATGTTCAAACACTACAAACGGATAGCGCTGTTTACTACCGCTATTATGAGTCTCGGTTTGACCAGTATTGGCTCTGCCTCGGCTGGCGAGCTGAAACCCCAGGCGCGAACCAAGCAAATGGTCGAAGGTCTGTACACTAACAACGTGATGGCTGCTTCTTACTTTCAACAAGGATTGACGCAGTACAATCGCAGTAACTTCCAAGCAGCAGAGCAGGCTTTACGAAAAGCCTTGGCACTCGACCCGTCTATTGGCATGGCGAATTATTTGTTGGGCAATGCCCTCTTGCAGCAAGGGAAGCCAGATCTGGCAACCGAACAGTACCGACGCGCTCTTTCGATTGACCCCGGTATGTCAGAGGCATACTACAATCTGGGTTTGGCGTTGTATCGGCAGAATAATGTCGATGGAGCGATCGACCAGTATCAACGGGCGCTGTCTCTCAATCCCGATCTGGCATCAGCTCGCTACAACTTGGCTTTAGCCTATGAGTCGCAAGGTCGGACGCAAGAGGCGCTCACTCAGTATCAAGAAGCGGCTCGCCTCAGCCCGAACAATGCACTCGCTCAATATAATTTGGGTCTACTTCTAGCCAAGCAAGGTCAATCAGACCAGGCGATTACAGCGCTACGACAATCTGTGAGCAATAATCCCGATCTAACCCAAGCTCAATACCAGTTGGGTATACTGCTAGCTCAGCAAGGCCAGCTAAAGGACGCTGAAGACTCCTTGAGGAAAGCAACCAAGCTTGACCCAAAATTTGTCCAGGCGCAGTATCAATTAGGTCAAGTGTTGATGCAGCGAGGGGATTATGAAGGAGCAGGCGATCGCTTTGCTTGGGTTGTCAATCTCGATCCCAATAATGTGGATGCCTATCGACAGCTAGGGGCAGCCAGAACTAAAAGTCGCCAGTACCAGCAAGCTGTAGTGGCTCTGGAAAAAGGGCTGAGCTTACAACCCAATGATGCCCTATCGCGCTACAACCTAGGAGTAGCGCTCCAGGAGCAAAAGAAATATCCAGAAGCGATCGCGCAATATCAGCAAGCGATTCTGCTTGACCCCAACATGTCAGAGGCGTTTTACAGCCTAGGTGTATCCCTAGAGCAGTCTCAACGGCGAGAGGAGGCGGTTTCTTTTCTCCTACAAGCGAGAAACTTGTATCGGCAGGCAGGGAATCAACAGAAAGTCGATGAGGTTAACCTATATGTCCAGCAGCTGACGACCCCACCACCAACGGTACCGGCGGTGGTTCAACCACCGCAATCTCAAGGCGTGCAACCAGCGACCCCTCCGGTGCAACAAACGCCCCTATTCCAGCCAGCACCATCTAACCCATTCCGAACAACGCCTCTCAACAATGGCAGACCACTGCCCACTCCTTCCAACACTGGTGGCAATGGTGGAACGCGTTAAATGGGCAAGCGATCGATATCTCGGTTTGAGCCAATCACCACCATTGCCCAACCCTTATACAGGCGTCGGTTCGGGTCGGGATTAATCTCAAACTTATCGTTGTGACCGACTGCCAATAAATTCAAGCCATAGCGGTTACGTAGTTCTAGTTCCGTAACCGTTTTGCCATGAAATTCTTCCGGTATCAGTACTTCTACAATGCTGTGGTCGGGGTCTAGGTCAAACCGTTCCAGAATTGCAGGTTTAGTGAGCAATCGCGCCAAGGAACAACCCGCTTCATGTTCTGGGTAGACGACATGGTCTGCTCCTACTCGCTTTAACAGCTTACCGTGAACTTCCGAGGAGGCTTTGGCAACCACATGAGGAACGCCTGCCTCCTTCACATTCAGCGTTGTGATGATACTTTCCTGTAAATAGTTACCGATCGCGATAATTACCGTATCAAATTCAAAAATCCCCGCTTCTTTAAGCGCTGCCGGTTCGGTTGAGTCCAGTTGGACAGCATGCGAAGCAATCTGCTCGGTCAAGACTTGGGCAACTAGTTTTTCATCAATATCAGTTCCCAGAACATCATACCCACTGCGATGCAGCGTTGAGCAAACTGCCCGACCAAAGCGCCCCAATCCAATGACGGCAAATTGACGATTTTCTCGGCGTAGATTCCGAAGGAACCCCAACGATGATAAATTCACAATGTTTTTCCTTGAGATATGGCCAAACTATCCAACAAGCAGGTTTTCCTCTGGGTAGTTAACTCGACTCGGACGAGGGTCTCCTAAAAGCGCTGCCATGAGCAATAAAACACCCACTCGTCCGATGTACATAGTCGCAATTAACACTAACTTTGCTGTAGCTGAAAGACTAGCCGTGATGCCAGTCGAAAGTCCCACTGTGCCAAATGCCGATACTACCTCAAATAAGATGCGAATAAACTCCACGTCTGGATCGCTAATGGTAATTAATATGGTCGCGACAATCACTGTTGTCGCTGAACCCAGTAAAACACCCACCGCTTTGATGACGAGATTGATAGCTATCTGTCGCTCATAAAGAAGTACATCTTCTTTTCCTTGTAAAATCGACCTCGTGCAACTGGTCAAGACACGTAGTGTTGTTGTTTTGATACCACCCGCCGTGCCACCAGGGCTGCCACCAATAAACATGAGTCCAATGGTGAGAAATAAAGCCGCCGTCGTCATTTTGCTGTAGTCAACAGAATTAAAACCAGCCGTTCTGGGGACAACAGATTGAAACCATGCTGCTAGCCATTGAGTTTTCCAGTCTAAAGACCCTAATGTGCCAGGATTATTTAATTCGGTTAAGAAAATTGCAACGGTTCCAAAAATCAAAAGTGTCAGTGTTGTGCTAGTGACAACTTTGAAGTTAAGAGAAAATTTGATTCGTTTTGGGTTTTTCTTCAGGCGATCGCGCAACCACAAAAAGGCTTCAATAATCAC
>DATNPT010000477.1:0-14707 GCA_036703075.1 Chroococcales cyanobacterium | reverse complement strand
GTGCAAATGCACCTGACTTCGGAGCGGCTTCCGATGGAGATGGCGATCGCAATATGATTTTAGGACGGAAATTTTTCGTCACTCCCAGCGATAGCTTAGCGGTATTAACGGCAAATGCTCATCTGATTCCAGCCTATCGTCAGGGTTTATCTGGAGTCGCCCGCTCGATGCCCACGAGTCAAGCTGTAGACCGAGTGGCGCAAGAGTTAGGCATTGACTGCTATGAGACGCCAACGGGTTGGAAATTTTTTGGCAACCTATTGGATGCTAACCGAGTAACCTTGTGCGGTGAAGAAAGTTTCGGCACTGGCTCCAACCATGTCCGCGAGAAAGATGGATTATGGGCGGTGCTGTTCTGGCTCAATATTCTGGCAGTGCGTTCCGAGTCTGTCGAACAGATTATTCGCAACCACTGGCGAACCTACGGCCGCAACTTCTACTCCCGCCATGACTATGAAGGGGTAGATGCAGGACGAGCGTCCGAGCTAATGGAGCGTCTCGGTCAGTTAGGGTCAAACCTGAAAGGTCAGCGATTCGGTCAGTACGAGGTCGAGTACAGCGACGACTTTAGTTACACTGACCCAGTGGACGAGAGCGTTAGCAAGCACCAAGGTATCCGGATTGGCTTTACCGATGGTTCCCGCATCGTATTCCGGCTTTCGGGTACGGGGACGCAAGGGGCAACGCTGCGAGTCTACATAGAAAGCTACGAGCCGAATTCTACAAAACACGATCGCGATACGCAACAGGCACTGGCTCCACTGATTGCAGTGGCAGAAGAGGTTGCCCAGATTCGTAACTTTACGCAGAGAGAAGTACCCACTGTTATTACTTGACCAGTGTTCAGCGAGCAGTAACTAGTGAACAGTTGGTCAGGAGTTTACGCAGCACTTGGGCGTAAGAATTCCCCAATAAATCGTAAAGGCTAAGAATTCCTCAAGATACCCGACTTCTTAAAGAAGTCGGGTATCTAAGCAAGCAAAATTGGTAACTCAAATAGGAGTGCTCTAGTATGAACCAATAGCCGCAGAATATAAAGATATGCGTACAAGAGCAATTACAGAAGCGATTACGACCCTAGCAGAGGCAGAGCGGCGATGTAATCTCCACCGCACGGAAAACGAGCAATTTTTCTCAGAGTGGCGCACGGATTTACCCGATCTTACCGATACAGAAAAGACCGGACTCAATGAACTGAGGCGGCGGTATTTGTATCAACGTGCTGAGAGTCATTTGCTGGAGGGAACGGTGATGCTATTGTTGGCTTCCCCTCTGTTAGCGATTGCAGGTTTCTACGATCCACCGTTTAAAATTCGGGCAGAGGAATCAGTGCAGATTATCCTTGATGATGGTGAAGAGGTGTTACAAGAGCGAATTGATGTGTTGGTGCTTCACAATCAACTCTGGGTAGTAGTTTTAGAATCTAAAAAGACAGCACTTTCAGTTTGGTCGGCACTACCACAAACCCTTGCCTATTTGATCGCTAATCCTCAGCCCGAGCGACCCAGTTTTGGCATGATGACCAATGGAGATGATATTTTGTTTGTGAAATTAACACAGATAGATGAGCGGCAATATGACGTTTCCAGAGTTTTTGCCCCGTTTATCTCGTATCAGGAACTCTACAGTGTTTTGCAAGTTTTGAAGCGCATGAGTCAAGCGATAGGGGTAGAATGAACTTCCCCTCTAACCTCAAGAGGACTCAAGGGGAATATAAAACTATGAGGTCACAGCATAATCAAGCCGAGCCTCGCACCGAGTGTAACCGCTTCGGTACGCGACGAAGCATTGAGTTTGGAAAAGATGGATGAAACGTGGAACTTGACAGTATGCTCAGAGATTTTTAATTTGGAAGCGATCGCCTTATTGCCGACTCCCAGCGCTAGCATACCTAAAACCTCAATTTCTCGTGGGGTCAAGGCTTGAATCGGGGCTGTTATCTCAACTGAAGCGGAAGACTCGGTTCGGGGCAGTAAGTCTTCAACCAATTCTGGATACAACACCACCAACCCAGTAGCGGCGGCAACAACAGCAGCGACAATCTCATCAGTCGAAGCTCTTGGCGGTAAGATGGCTCGCACCCCTCGATCGAGTGCATGTGTTACCCAATCGTTATCCTCACTGTCCGCTAAGATGACGATCGCAGGATGGCTTAGCCCAGTGCCGTTAATCGGCATGCTCTCCCATACTGGCTCATTTTCATTTTCCCTCCACTCCAGCAACACCACATCAGGTTGATACTCCTCTATTCGCTGAGATAGAGAACTCCACTGAGAAGGACTGCCAACCACCATCAAATCCGGATGAGTGCGGATAATGCTCTCCAACCCCACTTGGATAATTGAGTTTTTTGCATGCACCATCACCGAGAACACGGTGATTTCACTCCCACAAAGCTTTTGTCAGCACTATCAACGCTACCGGGTAAGACTACAGTACAGCGATCGCGTTTCCCGTTTCTCAAAAACTCTAGCCTCAGCGATTCACCGGGTTCAGATTGCTCTAGCACGTTGACCAGATCGTCTAGCGTGTGGAAATATTGACCGCAGACTCCAATCAATACATCTCCAATTATCAAACCCGATGCGATCGCAAGGCTGTCTTTCGCCACGTCCAAAACCAACAGACCCAAAATAGTCCTGTTCTCCAGTAAAACTTGCACGGGACGCAGAGTTACTCCAAGATAAGGACGGCTACCTTTTGTGAGGAAACGCTCTACCTCATGACTGGGTATTGCTAGAGCCAAGCCGCCAGCAATCATCGTATTAATTCCGATAACCTCACCCCGTGCGTTAGCAAGGGGGCCGCCAGAATTGCCAGGTGCCAGCCGCACATCAGCTATTACCCATTTCTGACGACTTTGTATATCAGTCGAACCAATCCGATGAATGATTCCTGTCGTCAAAGCACCCACAACACCCTGAGGATTACCCACCGCGAGAACCAGTTCGCCAACCCGTAGCGCATTCGCATCACCCACCGTCACAGTCGGTAAGTCAGTTGCCTCAACTCGCAGTACGGCTAAATCTCGCTTGAGGTCAATTGCTGTACGCACGGCAGCGAGAACTCGTCCATCCGAGAGTTCGACGGTAAGGCGCTCATCCTGGGCAACATGAGCATTGGTCACGATTAAGCCGTCAGAATGCCAAATCACACCCGACCCACTGCCGATACGGTGGCTTCGGACTTGTACGGTGCAGCGATTCAATTCTAAAGCAACTGCCGCTAACTCAGACCCGATATCGGTTGAGGTATCTTGTATCATCAAGGAAGCGATCGCCATATTACTCCTCCTTCCAAGAGCGTTCGGCAGGCGCGATCGCGACTTCCACTAACGTACCCCCACGGATAAGTTGCACCTTCAGGGTTTGACCCACACTTTGCGGTCCCAGCATCGCTTGCACCTCACTGGTATCGCTCACGGGACTATCATTAATCGCGACTAATACATCGCCAATCATCACACCTGCTTGTTCTGCCGGACCATTCGGCTCGACGTTGACCACAATCACCCCAGTGATAGAAGCTAAATTCAATTGATTTTTGAGACTATCAGGCAGGCGAACTGGCTGCATGCCCAGACCTAAGTAGCCTCGTGCAACACGTCCTTTTTCTAGCAAGGTGTTCACCACGCGGTTCACAGTACTTGATGGGATGGCTAGAACGCTATGACGCGGACCTGACACGGTCATGCCTACAACATGACCCTTTGCATCGACTAAAGGGCCGCCTTCAGAGTTCGGATAGAGGCTTAAATCGAGGCGCACGAATCGATCGATCGAACCCCCATAACTGCTGCGCCAAGCACCTCCTAGCGCGCTAACGACGCCTAAACTGGCATTCAACCCAGTTTCTTGGGAACGCCCTACAGCGAGTACCAGATGACCCACCTTGAGCGAGTCAGTCTCGCCAATTTGAGCGACGGGTAACTCAGTGTTAGCAAGCTTGAGGACAGCGATGTCAGTACTCGCGTCACGACCTACTAGCGTTGCCGGTACGGTGCGACCGTCTTCTACGGTAACGCTAATCTCTTGAGCGCGTCGGATGGTCTCTTCAGCAGTGACAATGATACCGGAACGCCAGTGGATACCGCTTGAGGAAAAACGCGATCGCGCCCTAATTGCAACGACACTGCGACCTACCTGCTCGACCGTATCCGCTAAATTGTTGGAGAGCGCCAGTAACGTGCTGGACATCTCCGATGCAGATGAAGACATTCCCTTTCCTCCCGGATTGATTGCAACAACGGGGAAATTTGTTCCGTCTGTTGATATCGTGCCGCTTTGCTCAGGTCAGTGACATCGGAAGAATGGGGAGAACGTACCCTAGAAAAATGGCTAGGGCATTCGATTTAAAACGGTAAGAGTACAAATTGCGATCGGATGCATGCCAATGAGAGCAAAAATACCGGAGTGCGATCGCCTGTAACAGGAGAAATTTTTTATGTCCTCTATTAAGCGGCGTCAATTTTTACAATTTGCGGGTTCCATGTTGGCAACCTTAGGGTGGAGCCAATTGGAGTTTAACAGAGCAAGCGATCGCTACGGTCGCGTTCTCGCTCAAGGCACACCCCGCAAGCTGGCTTTATTGGTGGGTATTAATGACTACCAAGATTCTCCATTAAATGGCTGCGTTACTGATACTTACTTACAGCAGCAACTTCTGATTCACCGCTTTGGCTTCAATCCTAAAGACATTCTCATCCTCAGTGACCAACAAGCCACTCGTCAGGGCATGTTAACGGCTTTTGAAGAACACCTGATTAACCAAGCCAAGGAAGGGGACGTTGTTGTATTTCATTTCTCCGGACATGGCGAGCAAGTACGCGATCCGGATTGCGATGTTCCACCCAAATGCCTCAACACGGCTTTTGTCCCGATTGACAGTACGTTACCAGGTGATGCTGCCAGCCAAGGGGGAGTTGTGCCAGATATTATGGGACACACGTTGTTCTTGTTGATGGATGCCCTGAAGACAGAAAACGTCAGCGTTGTCTTAGACACCTGTCATTCTGGTGGCGGTACGCGGGGCAACTTTAGAGTGAGATCGCGCGATGGTGGTTCTAAACTTCAAGTTATCGACAACGAGGTAGCTTACCAACAACAGTGGCTTTCTAAACTCGGTCTCACCGCAGAGCAGTTTAAGGAACGACGCCGTAAAGGGGTGGCAAAAGGTGTCGTCATTGCCTCTACCCAACCCAATCAATTAGCAGCGGATGCGCCGTTTAACGACTTCTTCGCGGGTGCCTTTACTTATCTGCTGACCCAATACCTTTGGCAACAACCGACTAGCGAGTCGTTCTCTAGCGCGATCGCAAATGTGGGTCGTAGCACCACGCGATCCTCGTTTACCAAACAGGTACCGCTCATGGAGGTTAAACCGGGTAGCAACTACGACACGAAACCGCTTTATTTTATCAACGAAGTCACTCCCCCAGCCGAGGCAGTGATTACTAAAGTGCAAGGTAATCAAGCCGAGTTGTGGCTGGGTGGTATCGACCCTGATAGTCTAGCGGCATTTAATACAGGTGCCATGCTTTCCGTGGTGGACGCTCAAGGTCGGCAAAAGGGGCGAGTGCAGTTAGAAAAACGTCAAGGCTTGGTCGGGACAGCCAAGCTGTTGGATACGGTAGAACCGGGCGCGCTCTTACAAGAGCGATCGCGTCGCATACCTACCAATTTAACCTTGAAAATTGGTCTCGACCCCTCGCTCGGTAACGAGGTGAATCTTGCCAAACAAGCACTAGCAGCTATCCCACGCATAGAAGCTCTCCCCTTGCAAAAACAAGAGGTGCAATACATCTTTGGACGGATGACACCGGCGTACCGACAGCAACTTCAGCTAACACAGGCGACAAATCTACCAGAGATTGGTACTTTAGGTCTGTTTTCCTCTGCCTTGGAGCTAATACCAGATTCATTTGGCAGCAAAAATGAAGCGATCGCAACGGCAGTGACTCGTCTGCGCCCAAAACTTCAATCTCTACTCGCTGCCCGGATTGTCAAAACGACCCTCAATAGCAACTCGTCGCGCCTGAACGTTGTAGCCTCAATGCAGCCAGAAGGACGCGATTCAGTCATTGCCAGTTCCTTCACCGTGCGCGGTAGCCTCGATCGGGGGACTCTGATTAATCAAACTATACCAACGGGTTCGGCTAGTTCTCAGAGACTGCCGTTAGGAACGCCTGTACAGATTGTTGTCACCAACAACGAAAAGACAGAACTTTATCTCAGTGTTCTGGTCATTGACCCGACTGGCGAGATTTCTGCAATTTTTCCCAACCAGTGGACAGCGGGCGATCGAGTCACATTAGTCAGTGCCGGTCAGACGTTAAAAATTCCCGACCCGAATACCGATAGCTTTAGTCTCGTCACTCAACCCCCCAAAGGGGTTGCTGAAGTGCTAATTCTTGCCAGTCGAACGCCGCTAAGCAAAGCTCTCAAAGCCCTACAAGCTGTAGCCGCATCTCGTGATAACCAGATCCGGGGACCGGTGACTCTAACAACATCAGGTCAGTCCAACGAACCCGTTGAAGTTGTGAACAACTTTCTCGA
Organism: Chroococcales cyanobacterium; assembly: GCA_036703075.1. Lineage (GTDB taxonomy): Bacteria > Cyanobacteriota > Cyanobacteriia > Cyanobacteriales > Coleofasciculaceae > DATNPC01. Next base: position 8,153 of record DATNPT010000477.1, on the reverse strand, counting down.
CGATCTCAATGAAGGTACTCGTGGCAGCGCGAGTAGTTCCGGCTCTAGTAGCGATAACGAACACAGCATTGACACTAGTCAGTTGGCCGCGTTATCCATTACCTTTGAGGTAATTTAAAGGGTCGGTAACAGCAAGCCATAGTCCCTGAGTAATAAAGGCTTTGGGCAAGCTATCGCTAAAGGTGGAAATCTTTCTGCTATACTAGCTTGCCTACAGAAGGCCGTGTTAGGTTATGAATAGTGTAAACATTCTGTAATAATCATAGATAAGAGGAAAACCAATAGCTTTTGTCCTGTCGGTGGCGAACCCGAGTTTAAAAAAGATACGGGTCATCATCGTTATGGATGAATGGTATAGAGGAGTTTGATTTTATTACATCAGTCTGTGCTGTTGAGGTTGGTAAGGATCGTCAGAGGTTGTCGGGGCGTAGGAATCGCTCGTCAATCAAATCCATCCATGCCAGCAGGACTGCTCATGTGAACCAATTGTTTGAATCCCTGTCTGGAGGAATCTCTCATGTCCGTTCGTCTTTACGTAGGTAACTTACCAAAAGATGAGGTAAACCGCGATGAACTGCACGCGATCTTCGCAGAAGCGGGTGACTCTGTTTCTACTAAAGTGATCAAAGACCGTAAAACTGGCAAGTGCCGGGGTTTTGGCTTTGTCACCGTACCAACAGATGAGCAGGCTGATGCAATCATTGAAAAGTTCAACGGCCACATGTTTAAAGACAGCGCTTTAAAAATTGAAAAAGCGCTGCCACGGTCGAAGAGCCAAGAGTCGGAAGAGGAGCAACCTCGTGCAGCGAGTACTCAAAGTGCTCCGACGCGCCGAAGCAACAACAACAACAACAACAAGAAGCAAAAGCGTGGTGGTGGCTCTTTCTCCAGCAGCACGACATCAACCGATCCAGGGGGTATTCAACCCGATCCGCGTTGGGCTGGTGAGCTGGCTAAGCTCAAGGAAATGCTAGCTGCTCAAGCCAGCAATTCTTAATTTCTACCCGAAATTCTGGTACAGCAAAAGCTCGCTAGTTTGAATTAACGTTGTGAGCATCAAGGATGCATGCCAACTTTGATGGGTTGAAAACAATAAACGATGCTGCGGGTGCTGTAATCCCCAGTCTGTAGTCCAGACTTGGAGATGCAGCACCCGTATTTGACTACCTACCAACTCATCAGAGTTAGGTCTTGAGAAATTAAGGAATTAGGTAACGATAATGGACTCTCATTGCTGTAAAGTATGAAACTATTGCTAAGCAGTGAAGAGAGACTTTTGTCATGAGTGCAGGCATCGATCCCGTTAAAGTGATGAAGCAGGAAGTGGGTAAGGCTGCTGCCGCACGGGTGCAGTCGGGGACGATTGTAGGGCTAGGTACGGGTTCAACCACCGCTTATGCGATCGAACATTTGGGAAACCGCCTCAAGTCGGGCGAACTCCAAGACATTAAGGGCGTTCCGACTTCTTTTCAGGCAGAAGTCTTGGCGAAACAGTATGGCATTCCGTTAACAACGCTGGATGCTATTGACCGCATCGATATCGCCATTGATGGTGCTGATGAAGTCGATCCCAACAAGAATTTAATCAAAGGTGGCGGTGCCGCTCATACTCGCGAGAAAATAGTTGATGCCCTCGCCGACCAATTTATCGTTGTTGTTGACGGGAATAAGTTAGTAGAAAAATTGGGTTCTACATTCCTGCTACCAGTAGAAGTGATACCCATGGCTATAGCACCTGTAATGCGTGCCATTGAAAAGCTAGGTGGCAAACCAGAATTACGTATGGGTGTCAAAAAAGCCGGCCCAGTGATTACCGATCAGGGCAATATGGTGATTGATGTCAAATTTGACTCGATCGATAACCCAGGCGAACTCGAAAAGACGCTGAATAATATTCCAGGTGTTCTGGAAAACGGTTTATTCGTTGGTGTTGCTGATATCGTCTTGGTGGGCGAAGTTAAAGATGGCCAGCCCGTAGTTCGGGAATTTTAAACTAGCGATCGCGCTTTGAGAACTCTTAGGATGGGTTAGGGCTAATGCTTAACCCACCTATTGTTTTAGGAATTGTCATAACCTTAGGTGTTACAGAACTTAAAATAAGGGAAGAGTCGCACTTGAGTAGATAATGCAATACCGAAGATTTGGGCGTACAGAATTACAAATGCCGGTATTTTCTTGCGGCGGCATGAGATATCAGTACAAGTGGCAAGATGTCCCGGCGTGGCAAATCCCCCAAGATAATCAGCAGAATTTGGAAGCAACGATTCGTCGATCTATAGAAGTTGGAATTAATCATATAGAAACGGCTCGGGGTTATGGGACTTCTGAAGTTCAGTTGGGACGAATTTTGCCCAAGCTTGCACGCGATCGCTTAATTGTTCAAACTAAGGTTGGTCCTAATTCAGACACTAAAGAGTTTCGCCGTTCATTCGAGCAGTCTCTGGCTAATTTGAAGCTAGACTACGTTGACCTGCTGGGGCTACACGGCATCAATACTCCGGAGTTGCTGCACGATTGCATCCGTCCTGGTGGCTGTTTGGAAGTGGCACAGAAGCTGCAAGCGCAGGGCAAGGTGCGATTTATTGGCTTTTCAACCCACGCTCCTACAGATGTCATTATTCAGGCAATTGAAACCAACCAGTTTGACTACGTTAACCTGCACTGGTACTACATCAATCAGGTCAACTGGCTTGCCATAGAAGACGCAACACGCCACGATATGGGCGTCTTTATCATCAGCCCATCTGATAAAGGGGGAATGCTCTACAAACCTCCAGAGAAGCTAATTAAACTCTGTACGCCCCTTAGCCCGATGGTGTTTAACGACTTATTTTGTCTGTCGCATCCTCAGGTACATACATTGAGTTTGGGGGCGTCACGACCTTCAGATTTTGACGAGCATCTCAAGGCAGTGGATCTGTTAGACAACGCTTCGGAGATTTTACCACCGATTTTAGTGCGTTTGGAGGAAGAAGCGATCGCCATTCTTGGAGAAGACTGGGTCAAAACCTGGCACATTGGTTTACCAAAACCTGAAGAAACTCCAGGAAGAATGAATATCCGAGCCATTCTGTGGCTAAGGAATCTCGCGCTTGCCTACGATATGTTCGACTACGCCAAGATGCGCTATAACATGATGGGTAATGCCAGTCATTGGTTTCCTGGTAATAAAGCAGACCGAGTTAGAGAATTAGACTTACGGCAGTGTTTAAGAGAAAGTCCCCACGCTGACAAAATTCCTGCTCTTTTAGAAGATGCTCACCGACTATTAGGCGGTCAAGAAGTGAAGCGATTATCACAGCAGTAGATTGCCAAACAATAGTCACTACCATTCAACCTAAACTGCTGTTTTCTCTTTACTCAATTGGTGAGCTTTTGCCAAGTTCCAACATTCAGATGCGATCGCCCAATCTTCTTGAGCTTGTACGACTAACACACGAACGGTTGAATCTGCCATGGCAATATCGGCATCCTTGGGTGACTCGGTATTTTTTACATCATCAAGTTTTAAGCCGAGAAATTTAAATACTTCGCAAGCGCCTGCTCGAATAGCGGCTGAATTTTCGCCCACCCCTCCTGTAAACGCGACAGCATCCAATCCACCCAGGGAGGCAAGCATAGCACCCATGTTTCTGCGTAGCGAATGTAAGTACATGTCAATTGCTAGTTTGGCACGCGAGTTGCCCTCTTCCATCGCCGCCATCACCTGCCGCAGATCGCCTGATATGCCAGAAATCCCCTTTAATCCCGACTCCCGATTGAGCATGCGATCTAAGTGTTCGGCATCGTAACCCTGGCGCAAGAGGTGGATGAGGATTCCGGGGTCTACCGAACCCGATCGCGTTCCCATCATCAATCCGTCAATGGGCGTGAATCCCATTGTTGTATCAACGCTGTGACCTTGGCGGATAGCCGCTAACGAAGCGCCATTGCCAATATGACAGGTAATCAGTCGCAACTCAGTCAAATCCTTACCCAACAGTTGCGCCGTCTTGCCAGCACAGTATTGATGACTAATCCCGTGAAATCCATATCGACGAATCCCTTGGTCTAATAACTCATAGGGCAGTGGATACATGTAGGCATCTTGAGGCATCTGGGAATGAAACGCGGTATCGAACACTGCCACTTGCGGGACATCGGGCAACAGCTTCTCTAGGAGTTCAATTCCCTCTAGATTCGCTGGGTTATGGGCTGGGGCTAAAGCCGATAAATGCGCTATCGCATCTTTCACGTCAGAGGTAACCACCACTGGCATCTGATAGTCCTGTCCGCCATGCACTACCCGATGACCCACTACATCAATTTCAGATAAACTCTCAATGACCTGGGTGTGTCCGCTTGTTAGAGTTTCTAGCATGCGCGCGATCGCATCCGGTCGAGAATCGGTTTGTAACTCTTCTTCCAAGCCGAGCGAACTGCGTATATTGACCTCTAGTTCTGCGATTCCTGGCTGCTTAGTCCAATCAATTTTTGCTTCCCAAATGGGTGAGAGTGGGGAGTCTGGCAAACTCTCGTCGATTTGATACAAGCAACTCTTTTGGCTACTCGATCCGGCATTCAATACCAAGATTTTCACGATAATCACCTAAATCCTTACAACAGTGGCGATCGCTTTCTGCATCAATGTAGAACGAGTAGAACAAACAATCCCACGAATTCCAGCGTAGCGGAGTCGTGGGAGTGTCAAGAAGATCGAAGTTAATAATGCTGAGCCAGTTTTACATTTCTTCGAGTTCCTTGCCTTTGGTTTCTCTCACCAAAAATGCGACGAAAAAGATTGAAATTGCTGCCGCGATGGTATAGAGACCATAGGCAGCACCTAGCCCGAAGGTTTTGAGTAGGGGAGGAAATGTAGTGGAGACAGCAAAATTGGCAATCCACTGTATTCCAGCAGCGACTGACAGTGCAGCCGCTCGAATTTTGTTATTAAACATTTCTCCCAACAGCACCCAAACGATCGGTCCCCACGAGAAACCGAAGAAAACCACATAGAGGTTAGCTGCCACAAGAGCAATGATTCCCGCTACACCGGGCAGTGTTGGGTTACCTGTAGCAGGGTCGATTGCCGCATTTCCAAAAACAACCGCCAACGTTCCTAGAGTAACGGTCATCCCGATTGAGCCTAACAGTAGCAGAGGTTTGCGACCAAACTTGTCTACAGTAGCGATCGCGACAAAGGTTGTCACAATATTGACTACGCTGGTGATTACCGTAATCAACAGGGAATTTCGTTCTGAAAATCCGACTGCTCTCCACAACACGCTGCTGTAGTAGAAGATAACGTTGATGCCAACGAATTGCTGGAGAATAGACAGAGCCATGCCGATCCAAACAATCGGCAGCAGCCCACCCCGACGGCTCAACAGGTCAGAAAATTGAGGTTTGCGCTCGGTGAGAACGGTCTGCCGAATGTTCTCTACTTTGGAGTCTACGTCACCTCCCTCAACCTTGGCGAGAACATTAGCGGCTTCTCGATGTCGTCCCTGAGCGACCAAATACCGGGGCGATTCAGGAATCATTAAAGCCGCTACCCCGTAGAGTACAGCCGGGGGGATTTCCGACCAAAACATCCAGCGCCAAGCTCTGGCTCCAAACCAAAACGGTCCCTCAGCTGAACCTCCTGCACCTAAAGCAATGAAGTAATCGCATAGCAGTGCCGCAAAAATACCCACAACGATCGCTAATTGTTGGAGAGAACCGAGTCTTCCCCGCAAGTGAGCAGGAGCCACCTCCGCAATATAAGCCGGTGCAATCACGCTAGCCATCCCAACCGCAATTCCACCCAAGGCACGCCAGAACATGAAGTCCCAAACCGTGAAGGGCAGACCAGAACCAATGGCACCCACCGTGAACATCACTGAAGCGATGATCATAGTCTTGGTGCGTCCGAGTCGATCGGCTATTGGTCCCGCAATGAAGGCCCCCAGCGCAGAACCGAGCAATGCAGAGGACACGGCAAAGCCTGTCATTGCACTACTAATATTGAATGTGTTTTGCAGTGCTGCAACAGCACCGTTGATCACAGCAGTATCAAAACCAAACAAAAAGCCACCAAGCGCAGCAGCGCCAGCAATTAAAATCACATAAGAAGTATTCGGTTTAGCAAAAACATCTTGATTCCTCGGTGAAGATGATTTCATAAAGTAGCCCTTACAGTCCTGATGTGTGCGGGCGGTTCGATATCAATTGACGTGCAATGGTCAGATGTAGAGCAGGCAACATAAGTAAGTTAAGAGCAGGCTGTCTCAGCTGCCCTATAAAAATAGGTTTGAAGGCACCGATCCACATCAATACCTAACTTGGATTAGCCATAATGACTAATGCAAGTTTGCTTATTTAAGCCTTTACATAACTTCGCAATGTTAGGCTGTCTGAAAACCGCTGTAGTAGTAGTATGAGAGCCATTCCTAATCGAGGACATCAGGCATAGGGAATAGAATACGCGGTAGAAGTTTCATGACCCCTTTCAGGACTACAATTAAAATGGTGTTTGCACTCATTCTTTTCAACCTTGTAGTGCAATCAAGCTTCAGCCAATACTTGTAGATAGGAGAATTACTTCTTCACCTTTTTCTTCTTTCTGCCCTTAGCTGGCTTTAATTGAATAAATTAAATCACCCGATCGCATGACCCTCTTGGGTGGTTTGGATTGGAAGAAACAGAGAGTAACTTGTAGGCAATGACGATGCAAACAGCTTTTGTTTGGTCGGTTACTCCCCTTTCAAGTGTTGAGGACGTGAATCATGCAACTCAAAACTCTCTTACTCGGAGCCATCTTAGTCGGTGTTACTGCGATCGCTCCATCAACTTTGGCACAAACTCAGACTTGTCCCAAAGCTGAGGTAGTAGCTCCTTCAAATCAAACGAGAATTATTCGTAACGCTCGATTCAATTATCGCTTTAGAATACCCACTAATTATGGAACCATGGCACAAGGGGACAATGGCATATTGGTACTTGACCCGGAAAGTTTTAAACGAGCGCAGTGCTTGGTAACGAATCGAGTGCCTACGGAGTATCCGCCTGGAGTTGCTGTGTATGTAGAAACTGTAACTCCTGGAAATCGTAGTGTCAGCGATCTGGTTAAACAAAAACCCGAAGCTAAGATTACGGGAACCGCGACAGTGGCAAATCAAAGTGCTGTCGTTTACACGAGTAATACTCTGGGATATCAGAAGAATGTTTCTTTCTTTACTCCAGACCGGAAATCCATGATTACTATTTCTGAACCCTATCAATACTCAGGTGGTAAGTGGGTTCCTTCCACAGTTTTTCAATCTGTATCCAATACCGTTCGTGCGTCATTTACATTTGCTCGTAGGTAATTTTTCGTTACATTAACCGATATCCTCCAGCGATTTAGATCCCCGACTTTTCTAAAAAGTTGGGGATCTGACGTTCGCGCAGTGCGTTATACACGCTACGACTCGCTACTTAGCCGGAGCGCCCGATCGCACTGACTCTGCCTCATCTCCTGCTTCTTCCGGTCGAGCTTCCTCAGCGTCCCAAGGCTTTTGGGCAGACGGAGTACCGGAGTGGGGCCACTTCCAGTCGCGAATCTCCGGCATATCATCTCCATACTTAGAGATGTAATGGACGTGTTCGACGAGCTTGTCGCGTAACATCTGTTTGACGTGCGCTCCTTTGTACTGAAGCTTCGATACGCGATCGATCGCATCCATGACGAGATGGAAGCGATCGACATCGTTCCGAACCACCATGTCAAACGGCGTAGTTGTTGTCCCCTCTTCCTTATATCCTCGGACGTGGAGGTTCTTGTGGTTTGTCCGACGGTAGGTCAAACGGTGAATCAGCCACGGGTAGCCGTGGAAAGCAAAGATAATCGGCTTGTCGGCTGTAAAGATGGAGTCAAAGTCTTTATCGTTCAAACCGTGAGGGTGTTCGGTTTCGGGCTGAAGTTTCATTAAGTCCACCACGTTGACGACCCGTACCTTCAGATCGGGGAAGTGCTGGCGCAGCATGTCAACGGCAGCTAGGGTTTCTAGGGTGGGAACATCTCCACAACACGCCATCACTACATCAGGTTCGCTGTCTTGGTCGTTGCTGGCCCATTCCCAAATACCGACACCATGGGTGCAGTGCTTAATGGCAGCATCCATATCTAGGTACTGCAATGCAGGTTGTTTTCC
>DATNPT010000467.1:0-3818 GCA_036703075.1 Chroococcales cyanobacterium | reverse complement strand
CTTTCGACCTCATTCTCAGCGTGACAAAATTTACCTGGGTGGTAATCAAGCCTTTATCAAGCTGGCACTAGAGTACAACGTCCCGATTGTTCCCCTCATTTCTTACGGTGCTCACGATACACTAATCGTCTTAGCTGACTTTTATCAACAAGCACGACAACTTCACCAATGGGGAATGCCTTGGCTTTTGGATGTTGACCCAGAAGTTTTTCCGATTTATCTGGGATTACCTTGGGGATTGGCAATTGGTCCTCTCCCCAATATTCCACTACCTGTAACAATTCACACCAGGGTTTGCCCACCGATTAAGTTTGAACATTACGGTCGAGAAGCTGCACGCGATCGCAATTACGTCGATACCTGCTACAACATTGTCTGTGAAAAGATGCAACAAGAATTAGACGGTTTAGTCCAAACTGTAGAGGCGTACAACGGCTAATTTAATACTGAACCATCTACGATTTCTTGAAACCTACGACCTGATAATGGAAATATCTACATCCTGCATTTAGCATCACTAATTTAACTAATAGTCAGATGGATATTGAAACTCAAGAGAGGAAAGCGGCGAAGACAAGACTGAGGGAGGCACTCGGTACCTACGAGGGGGATACCAAACATGAGCTCGTAGCTACAGCGATCGAGAAGCTGGCGTCTCTAAACCCAACAGCAGCACCTGCTCGCAGTGAAGCGCTAATGGCTGGGCAATGGCTGTTGATTAGCGCAGCCAACTTTCCCAATGGAGAAAAGCGAGCTGATGGAAAGTATATCTATACTCTCGGTCGGCTTGCCTTTAATATGTTTCAACCCAGTAGTTTGAAGATTGCGATCGATCGCGTCCTGCAACCTGTAATCCCTGTAGGTAAAGGTCAACAGCGAACTCACGACATTATTGTTGAATTCACTACAGTAGGCGAGAATATGCCTACGCTACAAGGTGTCGTTCGCAATTTAGGAGTTTGCGAACCTGCTGATGACAACATTTTGCAAGTGCAGTTTACAGGAGGAGAACTGGCACCAAAGAATCCAAATGAGATGGAAGCGTGGAGAGCGATATTTGGCGAGCAGTCTAAACCTTCACGAAAAGGTTTAAAGGAAATGCTGATGACTGCTTTCTTAAGGCTTATGTTCGGAATTGTCCCACCCCAAGGAATGGATCGTCAAACGGGACGAGTTTCGTTCAAAATGCAAAGGTCGCCTAAGGGTAAACTCGAACTGCTTTATCTTGATGAAGAATTGCGGATCGTGCGAGGAGAACGGGGTACAGTTCTAGTGTGCGAGCGGCAGATTGGATAACTTTTCATTCAATCAGCTTCTGAATCTACCGGCGATACTCCACTACAGATTTGATTCACGATGCGTTTTAGGAATTCCCGTTTCGGGAATGTTTTCCAGTCCCCACTTAGTCATTGCCTTCAGCACGGGGCGCAGACTCTGCCCTTGCTCGGTCAACTGATAATTCATTCGACGCGAATGGTTGCTGTAGGGCTGCTTTTCCACCAAGCCAAGCTGCTCTAGGGACTTGAGGCGACTAGTCAGAATATTGGTCGAAATCCCCTCCGGTGATTCCAAAAACTCCTCAAACCGCTGCTTTCGGAAAAACAGCATATCCCGAATAATCAGCAGCGTCCAGCGATCGCCAATCAAATCTAATGTACAGGCGATCGGGCAATGCGATCGTCGTTCTGGTGTCATCTCCACAACCATAAACCGTTCTAATTCTTACTTGCATTTTAAAAGCTATCTTGATATTGTTACTTTTAACTTGCAATTTACAAGTTAAAAATTTTAATTATGGCTCAACCCACACTCGAACCCAAAACTGGGCAACACTTTGCCGTTGTTGACCTTGGCTCGTTTTCGGGCTTAGATCGATTCACCATTGAGCTGCCGAACGCCAAGCGTGAGGTTGCAGGCAAGCTGTTTTTGAAGCAACTATTAAATCTCACCAGTGCCGAAATTTCCTTTAACAAACTGGCACCGAGACAGTCGATTCCGTTTTACCACAAGCATCACCTGAATGAGGAGATTTACATTTTCATCAAAGGCAATGGCGAGTTTCAGGTAGACGATACTGTATTTCCTGTGAGCGAGGGAACGGTAGTGCGGGTGGATTGGAATGGTGAGCGCTGCTGGCGGAACAACTCAAATGAAGACTTGTACTATATCGTGATTCAGGCACGATCGGGTTCCTATGAGGGAGGAACGAGTGAAGACGGTATCGGTGTTGAGAAACGAGTTAGTTGGGTCGGCAAGGAAATTTTGACTAAGGTGTCCCAAGAACATTAAACAGCTCGAAGTGCGAAGCGATCGCGTTTCTAACCAGAATACTGTGAGATTTTAAGTTACAACTATATCCCCTTCTCTCCTTCATCCCTCGATAGAATCAGACTGTACTTCGTAGACAAATATCAAGGGTGCTTGGTTTTTTAATCGTTCTGCTGGCTTCTGTCTTTTTCTGCTTCCAAAATGTCATCGTCAGAGTCCTGTTCAATGAATACACAATTCTGGGAGTCTTCCAAACTGGCGGTTTTGTGACACCTACGTTGCAGAACTCATTCCTATTGATGTTCATGCGGATGCTATTAGTCGTTCCGTTGATGGCATTCCTGGCACCAAAGCTCTACCCTCCAACCTGGAAAGACATTGGACAGTTACGGAATTTAGAAAAACGCCCACTCCTGCTGCAATCGGTTGGATGTGGGTTTCTCATGTTTCTCTACTTGGCACTGCTTTATATTTCCATTGGGCTAATCCCGACAGGCATTGCCCTGACTTTGTTCTTTACCTATCCCGTTTTCACTGCACTCTTCTCCTGGCGCTTGTTTGGAAATCCCCCTACTCTATTGCGTTGGAGTGTGATGGGGTTGGTATTGCTGGGCAGTTCGCTGACGATGCCCCATACTCACACAACGATCGAGAGCAATAGTTCACTTGGCATCATCCTGGGAATTGCTTCCGGTATTGTGTATGCTCTTTATACTGTCATTGCCCAAAAGAGCTTTGAAGACCTGCATCCCGTTCCCTTTACCTGGATTAGTTTTGCGATCGCACTAATGTTATCGGCAGTTAGTCTCCTCATCTGGAACCTGCATGAGACTCAACTTGCCTGGGTTCCCCTTTGGATTGGAGGTTTACTGTCTGCGATCGTCACCTTTGCCGGACACTTGATGAATAACTTCGGGATTCGCCTCATTGGTGCTACATCTGCCTCGATGATCGGTGCTAGCAATCCTGCACTCACAGTCCTTTTGGCTTGGTTAACGATTCAGGAAACGCTAAACGGTTTGCAACTGGTTGGAGTGGTTATCGTGACGCTGAGTGTTGCATTACTAAGTCGAGAACACCGTTTATCAAAGTAATGAAATTTTTAGGAATTGATCTGGGCTGGACTTCTGGAGCAAGTGGTTTGTGCTGTGTAGTAGGCTGTCAAAGGTTGTTTGATAGGTAGTGATAAATCAGTTCTAATACTCCAGTACCTATTTTGGGTTATCTCTCACTTTAGGCTTATTTCCCCAGATATACTCTTGGGTTGCCTCGACCTTAAGACATTATTAAATTTAGTCACTCATCTATCTGAGGAAAGGTGTTGAACAGCTACGACTTATGAAAACCTATAGATAAGCCTAGTTCTGTTCAAAACACTTTTTACTCAAAACAAAATTGTGGTTAGCCCCTGGCAAAATCCTCTCCTGGGTAAGGAGTACACGATGCAGAAAGTCATCGTCTACTACTACAACAGCAGATGGATTCCGATCATGTTCTATAGCTATAGTGATGCGATTGCCTTGCATCACAAAGCACGACTTTCAGGTCAA
>DATNPT010000444.1:0-10388 GCA_036703075.1 Chroococcales cyanobacterium | reverse complement strand
GGACACAGCTTGTCTGAAGCGTTTTTCGGAATAGAGACAGCATTAGCACTCCCCTGTTCACGCTCCTCCTTATACCTAGTCGCCCTGTCATTAGCTGGAGTAGCATTTTAATCCAACGGCGAGGTAGAAAGAGTCAATGATAAATTGATGTGTTACACCACATTTTTACCGAAGCCATGCCGAAGGATTTACGCATCCGACGACAGCAATCTGTCACCACAGACAAATAATTTGGCACTGTACAACAAGAAAGCCGATGGGCGGATTTGAACCGCCGACCGTTCGATTACGAATCGAATGCTCTACCACTGAGCTACACCGGCACCGATAGACTAATATAGCAAGCTTTGCACCCTATTTTCAAATAATCTCTTTCAGCTAGAGCAGCTTTCGCTCACGGATACTGAGCAGACCTTTACCGCCGCAAGCAAAGATAACCGCACTCATGCCAACATTAATAATGTAGGCGACCTTTCAAAATTGATGGCAAAATCCAAATCTACCAATCCTGGCCCCAAGCCTAAAACCAACCCTCGGCAGCTCAGTCCAGAAAAATACGCGAGATTAATAGCAGAAGCTAAAGCGCCCTACCGAGGCTTAAGAAAGGTAATTTATGTGGCGTTCGGTGCTTCGGGAGCGATTGGTGCAGTGGTTTTCTTATCCGCCTTAGCTGCGGGTCGCGAAGTCACAACTGCCCTACCTAACTTAGCACTACAAATCGGAGTAGTTGCCCTGATGGTTTGGTTATTCCGTCTAGAACAACGGGCAGAACGTAAGCCCTGATCAACAGCAGTGCAAGTCACGGCTGCGGACATTTTTTCTTTATCCGGAACACTTGAACTTTGAGGTAAAGTAAAATTACATGCCAAGCTGATAGCTCATCATTCGCTGGTCTTCACGCTGTCTGTAAATCTGTCATTGACACTAAAAGTGACTGTTGCCATCCTAGAATCACCAGCAAACAGCAGGCAGACTCGCCCTCGCTAATTTTTAGCTTTACTGCTTCTCCTCTGTCGAGTTCGTCCGAGACTTATGGAAATTGAACAGCGACTGGGTCTTTACCAGGTTTTTCTCAAGCTCTACGAGCATCATCGCAGTCTGCTAGACGAGATTCTTCAGTTAGAAAAAAGTACGAGTCAATCATTCGGTAGCGTTGCTACGCGGTGCGTGACGGGTATAATTCAAGGCGATAGGGTTCATCTGGTCACGAACCTGATTGACGGGACAACTCAGATTTTAGTCCAGCCTCAAGGAATCTGGACGATCGGTCGCGATCGCCAGCTTTCGATTCCGATTTGCGATCGCAGGCTATCTCGGCGTCATGCCGTCATTCAGTATATTAAAAACCAAGGCTTTTATCTGGTTGACCTCGACAGTACCAATGGCTCGTTTGTTAATGGCGAACCCGTACACGGGCGTCTGCTGCTCAGAGATGGCGATCGCGTTCGACTCAGTACTCTTACCTTTTCCTTTTTCATTTGCCACGATACTCAAACGTTAGAGGCCGCGCCTTCAGATATCCTGGCACAATTAGAGACTTCGAGCGTAGTACCCTCCTCAGAAATAACTCAACCTTTGGCTGCGCCAGTATCATCCTCAGACTCAGAGAGTTTAGCCCCTGAACAGAAAGATACAACTTCACATTTTTTGCATCAATCATCTGAATTTGAAGAACTCGCGATCGGCTCTTCTGTACCCCAGTTAAGCTCCGATCAGCAGTCAGCTATTTTGGATCGCTTTTTTAAGCAGCAAAGTCACAAGACTAGCGAGCATAACTATAGCAATCCTAAATAATTCGTAAACGCTAAGCGCATCGACTCCTTCAAGAAGTCGGTGCGCTTAACAATACTGACGTAATCCCCAACCTTTAGTCGGGGGATAAGTTAACTAGTGCAGGGTGGCAGAAATAACTATTCCACTTGAAATAAGCTTAAAAAACTTACTCTACGAGCTTTATTACCTTCTGCCTTCTGCCTCCTGCCTTTTTGTATTAATCTTCCTCGAACAGTTCGTCTTCCTCTTCGCTATCAACAGGAGTGACGGAAGTGGCTTGAACAACCGCTCCCATATCGAGTTTCTCACGCACTTGGCGATCGACCGTCTCGGCAAATTCGGGTTTCTCGTCGAGATACTTAACCGTATTGTCGCGACCTTGAGCGATATTATCACCGTTATAGCTGTACCAAGCTCCCTTGCGAGTAATAACACCCGTTTGTTCAGCTAGGTCAACCAGACAGCCCAAGCGGGAAATCCCCTGTCCAAAGATGATGTCAAACTCTGCAATGCGGAAAGGAGGCGCGACTTTATTTTTTGCCACCTTGACTTTCGCGCGAATACCGTATTCGCCTTCACTACCCTTTTTCAAGGTTTGAATCCGACGAATGTCTAAGCGAACTGAAGCATAGAACTTGAGAGCGTTACCACCAGTAGTTACTTCTGGGCTACCGTAGGTGACGCCAATTTTTTGTCGTAACTGGTTGAGGAAAATCACCGTGCAGCCAGATTTACCGATGTTTCCAGCGACTTTACGCAACGCCTTACTCATCAGGCGTGCTTGTAAACCAACTTGGTTGTCGCCCATTTCACCCTCGATTTCTGCACGAGGTACCAAGGCTGCTACAGAGTCGATGACAACAATATCTACTGCCGAAGAACGCACGAGTTGATCGACAATTTCCATCGCTGCCTCACCGTTGTCCGGTTGGGAAACCAAGAGGTTGGCAATATCAACGCCCAAAGCGGCAGAGTAGGTGGGGTCAAGAGCGTGTTCGGCATCGACAAAAGCTGCAACCCCTCCGCTTTTTTGCACTTCTGCAACTGCATGCAAGGCTAGCGTTGTTTTACCGGAGCTTTCTGGACCATAAATTTCAATAATACGTCCTTTCGGCAAGCCACCGCCCAAGGCTAAATCCAGCGTAATTGCTCCACTGGAGATGGTTTCTACCTTCATGCGGGCTGCATCGCCCAAACGCATGATCGAGCCTTTGCCAAAGCTTCGCTCAATCTGGTTTAGCACCAAGTTTAGGGCTTTTTCCTTTTCGGGACTGTTTGTGATTGGGGTAGCCATTAAATGCCTCAAAAGCTGGGGATTACGATGTGTTGGAAATTACAGATCAAGTGTTCTCTATTTTAGCGTTCAACCCTGGAGAGTTGAAGGGGAGTTTACCATTGTATAAGATGCCCGAAAGCTTTATGGATAAGGCATTCTGCAACTTAACCAACCTTTTACCCGAATTTTTGGTTCTGCGGATCTATATGATTTCTTTGGATTTGACTGCACTGTATTACACACCTCTGATTTACCGCCTGATAAGCCTTTTAGCTTTTAATCGAGTTGTTTAAGGAGGTTCGATCGAGTACAGGCACTTTATTTGCGCTAAAACCGGCTTGCTATCTAAAATTGCAGCCTTCTCTCAGACTATTCAGCAATTTCCGCAATCAATAATGTAAAAAATATGACTTTGCCTTACTTAGAATCCCTGATGCCAGAAGCGGCTCTATCTATCGGTGGGTTAACCAGCTATATTCAGGAATTGTTGGAGCAGGATAACCAGCTCCGCCAAGTGTGGGTAATTGGGGAAGTGTCTAGTGCCAATCAGCATCGGAGCGGGATGTTTTTCACGCTTCAAGATCCAGATACCCAAGCTTCAATTCAGTGTGTAGTGTGGACGAGTCAGCTGAGCAAGCTAATTCAGTTGCCGGTGCCAGGAGAGCAGCTAATTGTTTTGGCCAGTATTCGGGTTTATCCTCAACGAGGGCAATACCAGCTCTCAGTCTGGCAAGCCTTGCCAGCCGGTGAAGGGTTGCAGGCGTTACGATATCGCCAACTCCGGAATCGACTGGAGGCAGAAGGATTGTTCGAGGAAAAACGCAAGCGTCTGCTTCCCGTTCATCCTCAAATTATTGGAGTCGTCACTTCACCTCAGGCAGCGGCTTGGGGAGATATTCAACGCACGCTCCGACATCGCTATCCTGGTTTGCAAGTTTTGTTATCACCCGCTCAGGTACAGGGCGAACAGGCTCCGACATCCATTGTTGAAGCGATAAAGCGGGTAGAGCGAGATGGTAGAGCGCAACTGCTGATTTTATCGCGGGGTGGTGGAGCTTCTGAGGATTTGGCTTGTTTTAATGATGAACGAGTGGTGAGAGCGATCGCAGAATGCTCAATTCCTGTACTGACAGGTATTGGCCATCAACGTGATGAATCATTGGCAGACTTAGTTGCGGATGCGTGCGCTCACACCCCCACGGCAGCAGCAGAACTCGCCGTGCCAGAACTCGCAACACTTTATGCCGAACATCTACAGCGAAAACAAGCTCTTAATACTGCCGTCGATCGCGTTTTAGACGCTTCTCATCATCGACTGCAACGTTTCAAAGATCGGTTGCAACGCTTACCCCTTGAGCAACAACTACACAACGAACAAAAAGCGATCGCTCAAAAGCGTCAACAATTGATTCAAGCTACATCGCGCCGTCTCAACCAAGCTACCCAGCACTGTGAATTTCTCCGCCAAACCCTAGCCACACTCGATCCAGAGCGAGTGCTCAAACGAGGCTATGCCGTAGTGCGAATGGAAAATGGAACGATTGCTCGTTCTGCTACTCACTTAGTCCCCGACCAAGAACTACAGATTCAGCTCGGTGAGGGTCAAGTTAAAGTTAAAGTTACAGAGATTTTGAATTAGAAATTTCTTCTTGTTCTACTCAAGCCAAGAATTTCCATCATTAACCTTTCTGCGTTTGTTCGATTGACTCCATCGCCGAAAATCTAAGCTACAGTTCAACTAATTAAGCTGTTGCGCCTTCTTCCTGTTTGAGGTAGCTATGAGCGATCGCGATAGATCGAGAGAACAGCCGATCGAGGAATTAGCCTCACTGCGCCGAGAAGTTGATGAACTACAAATTACAAAAGCTGCATGCGAGGCTCAACATGAGTTACTCAAAACCCTAGTATCAATCGCCAAGACAGCAGCGGGTCCGTTGATGTTTAAAGCGATGTTGCAACGAACGTTGAACATTGCGGTTCGGCTGACTGATGCTGAAGATAGTAGCCTGTTCTGGCTCAATGCAGATGGGACGGTGGTCGAGAGCATCTTAGCTCGTGGCGCGATTATCCGCGATCAGAAGCAGAGCTTAATCGGTAAGGTTTTGGATAAAGGACTCGCGGGCTGGGTTGTCCGCCACCGCCAGGTCGGACTGATTAGCGATACGTTGTATGATGAGCGATGGTTGACACTACCCAGTCAACCTTACACTGTTCGCTCGGCGCTTAGCGTCCCTATTTTGCGAGGCAAGGTATTGCTAGGAATTCTCACCCTCATGCACTCGCAGCCCAATCACTTTACGTCTGAATCTGCCCATTTAATGGAACTAGTTGCCGATCGCATGGCTCTAGTTCTGGAAAACGCTCAACTCTATATCGAGCATCAGCAGACGGATATCGAACACCATCAAACCCATCCAGAGCCACCGCACACCGAGCGACAACCAGCTCAACCCCTATCACCCACCGAACAAAATGCTACCAAAGCGTTGCCTCCTAGAGACGAATCGTTTTTAAATGGAGAGTCCCTCTCTCTATTTGGCGTTTACATCATTATTGGGTATGGGAAATTTCTGTATGCTAACCCCAGATTAGCGGAGATTTTTGGCTATCCATTTGATGAACTGATTTGTTTAGAATCCATATTCGAGCTTGTGTCAGTCAACGACTGTGGCTTGTTAGCAAAGCACATGAATGAGTGTTTCCAGGGTCTGAGCAAAAGTCTTTGGTGTACGTTCAAAGGACAGCGAAAAGACGGCAGTTTAATAGATATAGAAATTTATGGCAAAAAAACCAAGTTTTATGGAAAATCTGTTGTAATTGGTATGCTTCGAGCCTTGAAGCCAAATGCGATCGCAAATTAAGGACTATGAGACCTCCCAGAAAAGCTAGAGAGTAGCCTAGAGTGCTTGCCAATCGAGGCATGCAAGATGTTGATCGAGTAGCCATCTAGCGATGCAGAGGCTAGTGTTGATTAGGGTCGCATGCTTAATAAAGAACGAAAACGATCCCTTCAACGACCAATATGGACAAAAAATTATTCGAGCAGGATCATCGCAGACCTGTACAGACGAACATCCCCACTACAGAAGGTGTTCAGGTTCAGATCGAGGACGATCGCACTGGCATGACAGTTGAGACTCTCAAACGTGCCTTTGCTGATAACCTTTACTACATCCAGGGAAAAAATGAATCTTTAGCCACGCCCTACGATTACTACATGGCGCTGGCTTATACACTGCGCGATCGACTGCTGCATCGATGGATTAACACCACAAACACATACATCGAAAAAGATGTCAAGAGCGTCTATTACCTGTCAGCCGAGTTCTTGATGGGTTGTCAGTTGACCAATAACTTACTCAACTTGGGTCTCTACGAGCGAGTACGCCAAGCGATTCACGAATCTGGACTCAATCTCAATGACCTGATTGTACTGGAAGCCGAACCCGGACTGGGCAATGGAGGTCTAGGTCGTTTGGCAGCTTGTTTCCTCGATTCCTTAGCCACATTAGAAATTCCCGCCATTGGTTACGGAATTCGCTATGAATTCGGCATCTTTGACCAGCGGATTAAAGATGGCGCTCAGGTCGAATACCCCGACAAGTGGCTCCGCTTCGGCAATCCCTGGGAAATTCAACGTCCAGAATTAACGGTTGAAGTCAAGTTCGGAGGACACACAGAAGCCTACAACGACGAGAACGGCAATTATCGAGTGCGCTGGATTCCCGAGCGAAAAGTGATGGGAATCCCCTACGATACGCCAGTGCCCGGTTACAATAATAATACGGTCAATGCCTTGCGCCTCTGGCGAGCTGGGGCTTCTGAGGAGTTCGACTTCCAAGTTTTCGATAGCGGAGACTATGTCGGTTCCGTCACGAACAAGATTTTCTCGGAGAATATTTCCAAAGTTCTCTACCCCAACGACAACACCTCTCAGGGTAGGCAACTGCGATTAGAACAGCAGTATTTCTTCGTTAGCTGTTCGTTGCAAGATATCATCAATTCTTATCGACGAACGCACCAAAATTTCGACCAATTCCACGAGAAGGTAGCCATCCAACTCAATGACACTCACCCCACGATTGGCATAGCCGAGTTGATGCGGCTGTTGGTCGATCGCTACAAATTGGGTTGGAACCGAGCCTGGTACATTACCAAAAATACCTTCGCCTACACTAACCATACGCTGCTGTCAGAGGCTCTGGAGCGCTGGCCCGTCAGCCTATTTGAACGTCTCCTGCCCAGGCATTTAGAGATTATCTATGAAATCAACCGCCGCTTCCTGGATGAGGTGCGTGCTAAGTATCCCAACGCTCCAGAGCTAGTCACTCGACTGTCGCTGATTGAAGAAGGTAGCGAGAAATACGTCCGCATGGCACATTTAGCCTGTGTGGGCAGCCATTCCATCAACGGGGTAGCGGCGCTGCATACAGAGTTGCTACAACAGGATGTCCTGCGGGATTTCTACCAATTGTGGCCCGAAAAGTTCAACAACAAGACCAATGGGGTAACACCGCGTCGGTGGTTGTTGCTCAGCAATCCCAAGCTGTCTGAATTGATTACCGAAAAGGTTGGTCAGAGTTGGGCGACTCACCTCGATAAGCTCAAGCAGCTCGAAGCGTTCGCTGACGATGCTGAGTTTCGTAAGCGCTGGAGTCAGATCAAGCAAGAGCGCAAGCAAGACTTGGTGGAGTACATTCTGCTCTACAACGATATTGAAGTGAATCCAGACTCTTTATTTGATATTCAAGTCAAGCGGCTTCACGAATACAAGCGTCAGTTGCTGAACGTGCTGTACATCATTACGATGTACAACCGAATTAAAAAGAATCCAAATATTGATATCCTGCCCCGAACCTCGATTTTTGCAGGGAAAGCCGCTCCAGGCTACTACCTAGCTAAGCTGATCATCAAGTTGATTAACTCGGTGGCGAAGGTAGTCAACAACGATCCTGACGTTCGCGATCGCCTCAAGGTTGTTTTCCTAGAAGGCTTCTCTGTATCGCTAGGCGAACGGGTTTATCCAGCCGCCGAACTCTCAGAGCAAATTTCTACAGCAGGCAAGGAAGCTTCCGGAACCGGCAATATGAAGTTTGCCATGAACGGGGCACTCACCATCGGCACGCTGGATGGTGCGAATATCGAGATTCGCGATGCGGTAGGAGCAGAAAATTTCTTCTTGTTCGGTCTAACGGCTGAGGAAGTCTATGCGCTCAAGGCTAAGGGATACAACCCGATGGACTACTACGAAGCGAATGCCGAATTGCGGGAGGTGATTGAGCGAATTGCCTCTGGCTACTTCAGTCCGGAAAATCCCGCTCTGTTTAAGCCACTCGTGGATTCGCTCATGTACAAAGATGAGTATCTGCTGTTTGCCGACTACCAGTCTTACATCGATTGCCAGGAAAAAGTGAGCGAGGCTTATCGCGATCGCGAAAACTGGACGCGGATGTCGATTCTCAATACAGCTCGTAGTGGCTTCTTCTCTAGCGATCGCACAATTCGCGAGTACTGCCAGGATATCTGGAACGTCAAACCCGTCAACATTGACCTGGGTGAGTATCGCCAAGAAGCTGCCGGTTTGAAGCTACCTCAGCCGCCTGTTACTTCCTGAGTCTAGCTGTTCATATAGTTTTCTAGGTTGACCGAGACAGTACTGTCTCGGTCTTTTTGTCAACCGTAGTTCTATCGTTAAGCTCTTAACAATACTTGGTAAATTTTCTGAGGAAGCTACGATCGAACAATAACAGCTCACTCAAGCACTGATTTTTTTGAAATCGACGGGAAACTCAGCAACTGAAGTATGATGAGTCAGTACCACAATTCTTTTAGCTAGTCTGAGTCGGGCAACTGGTTCTGCGATCGCTTGACAAGCCTTTGCCATTGCCGCCGCTGTTTCTTGAGTTTGGCAACGGATATATAAAACTCCCCAACGACGGAAGACTTTGCACGTTTTTAATGGTGCGAGCAGC
This sequence comes from Chroococcales cyanobacterium, assembly GCA_036703075.1. GTDB lineage: Bacteria > Cyanobacteriota > Cyanobacteriia > Cyanobacteriales > Coleofasciculaceae > DATNPC01. The sequence goes on along the minus strand of DATNPT010000444.1, from coordinate 1,367 downwards.
CTCAATTCCCGTGGCTCTTCCCGGTAGAAGTCTAAAATTAGATGAGCTAGTTGAGAAATGCGGTTCATGGTCGTTAGTCCTTCTAGTACTTAACTCCTGCCGAAAATGAGCCGCTGACCGGGCAAATAAATTTAGTATTGCCAGGTTCTCAGGGCTATTAACAGAGATTTATGACCCAGTTCTTAAAAGGCTCACAGACTATTGATTCTGTTCGCTTTTTCTTGAGCTGACGTCAGCTACTCCTACCACCTACATTGAAGCGTGAATTACTAGAGCTGTATCGAGATGGAAAAAAGATTTAATAACCGCTTTCTTTAGTGCAAATCTGAAAAAAGGGCCTGTAATGCCTGTATTACGGGCTTTCGGGAAATTTACTCGCGCTCGATTTAGTAAAACTTTCTTACCACTTCTTCAAGAAAGTAGACATAATAGGATGTTGGTAGAAGGTAGGTCAGATGAAGTGTAACTATCAACACAAAATTAATGTGATTGAAAATAATTCTTGTTATAAACGGTAAGAAGTTCTACTGGGATTGAAAGACGATTAACGCTTTCACCCTAGGTCAATCAAATAAAATTGCGAGGAACCATCGAGTGACTTTGTTGAAAGTTTTAGGCACAAAGCAGTATGAGGGGTTAGACGAAATTGTCGCGATCGCTCGTTCTGTGGGTTGGGGAGCTGCTAAAATACTGCGTTCCTACTATCAGGGTCACGCCAACAACGGCGACTTAGACATTCAAGACAAAAAAGATGGTCCCGTCACGGCTGCTGATGTTGCGGCAAACCACTACATCCTAGAGCAACTCCAAGCCTCTCTTGGCACGCAAGACTTTGGTTACCTGAGTGAAGAAACCTATAAATCCCTATCAGAACAAGCACGAGAGGAACTAGTTCGCCAATCTTGGGTTTGGATTATCGACCCCTTAGATGGGACGCGAGACTTTATCGATCGAACAGGTGAATATGCGATTCACCTTGCCTTAGCCCATGAAGGCAGACCCATAGCCGCTGTTGTCGTCTGGCCGGAAGCTCAAAAGCTGTATTACGCAACTGTTGGTGGTGGCACTTTCGTAGAAACGCCTGAAGGCGCGATCGCTCCCGTGCATGTATCGCCGCGTAGCACGATTGAGGAATTGTCCCTTGTCGCCAGCCGCACTCACCGGGATGAACGCTTTAATGCACTGTTGCGCCAGATGCCCTTTAAAGAGAAACACTATGTGGGCAGCGTCGGCTGTAAAATTGCCACAATCCTGGAACAACGGGCAGATGTCTACATCTCTCTCTCCGGCAAGTCTGCTCCGAAAGACTGGGATTTTGCTGCCCCAGAACTAATCCTGACCGAAGCTGGTGGACAGTTTACCCATTT
>DATNPT010000442.1:0-3701 GCA_036703075.1 Chroococcales cyanobacterium | reverse complement strand
AGTTTTGGCGGCTTCTTCTTGATCGAAACCGACTTCGTCCAAAACCGGAATAACTTCACGAGCCACAAAGGGCATTGTAATAAAGGCGGTGGCTAGCGCCATGCCAGGAAAGGCAAAAATAATCTTAATATCGTTAGCTTGTAGCAAGGGACCAAACCAACCGTTCCGCCCATAGAGCAACACAATCATTAGCCCTGCTACCACAGGCGAGATAGAAAAGGGCAAGTCAATGATGCTCAAGATTAAAGCGCGTCCGGGGAACTTACGACGAGCTATAGCCCAAGCCGCACAAAGACCAAATACTGTATTCAAAGGCACAGTAATCAGTGCCAAGAACAGCGTAAGCTTCGCCGCATGGATAAAGTTGGGCTTAGTCATCTGTTCAAAGAAAGGTCCAATCCCCTTGCTGAACGCTTCCGCGAACACATTGGCGGCTGGAATCAGCAAGATTAAAGCGAGGTAGGTTATCGATATTACAATCAGGACTACCGGAACCCAATTCCTCTGCTTCTTTGGAGAAGGGTCTTTCGCAGGTGGCGTATCGTGTTGCAAAGATGGTCCTAAATTAGGCGTAGCTTCTTTAGGCATAGCGTCTTCCCCAAGCTTGTAAAACGTTAATGACCAATAGAATGAATAGCGAAATCCCCAACAACACTGTGCCAATCACGGTTGCTCCTGAATAGTCGAACTGTTCCAACCGCTGGAAAACTAATACAGGTGCAATTAAATCCTTATAGGGAATATTAGACGCCACAATCACGATCGAACCATACTCCCCAACCGCACGGGCGAATCCCAGCGCGACACCCGTTAAAATCGCTGGCAGTAGGGGCGGGAAAATGACTTGCCAGAAGGTTTGCCATTGAGAAGCACCAAGGCACCAAGCCGCTTCTTCGAGTTCTAGTTCCATTTCTGATAAAACCGGCTGCACCGTCCGCACCACAAAGGGCAGAGAAATAAATAGCATCGCCACCCATACTCCCAAGCGAGTAAAGGATATCTTGATTCCCAAGGGAGCGAACAGAGCGCCAATCCAGCCATTATCGCTGTAAACCGTGGCTATCGTCAGACCCGCAACGGCAGTAGGCAGAGCAAAGGGTAAGTCGATGACGGCATCAATCGCTTTTTTGAAGGGAAAGTTATAGCGAACCAAAACCCAGGCAATCAGCGTCCCAAAAACACCATTGGTTGCCCCCGCCAGCAGCGCAGTGATGAAGGTAACATCATAAGTCGCTAGGGCGACAGGGCTAGTTGCAATTTTCCAGAAGTTCGCAGGTCCCTCAGTGCTGGCTTTCAGTAGCATGGCAACTGTGGGCAAAAACAGCATTACGGTGAGATACCCTAGTGTGATTCGCCAAGGCCAAGAGAGCTTACTCAGTTGACGAATTGGATTTTTCCAAGCAGGAATTGGCTGGGAGGGAGTAGATATAGCCATTGTTTATCAGTGGTCAGTTGTCAGTGGTTAGTTGTCAGCGATCGTTTGAACAAGTAGCAATCGTTCAGATGACCGCTGACAAGCGATGATTTCTACTTGCCCGCTTGAATCTTGTCAAAGACAGCACCGTCATCGAAGAATTTCTTCTGGATGTCGCCCCATCCCCCTAAATCTTTAACCGTGAAGAGGGTTTTAACTTTGGGAAATTGACTGGCAACTTCTTGTTCTACGGTGGGGTCAACTGGACGAAATCCGGCCTTGGCAAACTCTCTTTGCGCTTCTGGCGTGTACAGGTATTTGACAAAGGCTTCAGCAACCTCACGGTTGCCGTGTTTATCGACGTTTTTGTCTACGACAGCAACAGGATTGTCGATAGAGATATTCACATCAGGTACGATATAAGGGAGCTTCTCACCCTGCTGTTTTGCCAAAATCATCTCGTTTTCATAGTTGATTAAGGCATCGCCCTGACCTTGCTTGAAGAATACATCGCTAGCTTCACGCGCATCTTTTGGTAGTACAGGGACGTTTTTAAAGACTTTGGTGGTAAAGTCCTCTGCTTTCTTCTCATCCCCGCCAGTTTTGCTTACAGAACCCCAGAGGGCTAGAAAATTCCAGCGTGCGCCACCAGAGGTTTTGGGGTTAGCGGTAATTACTTTTACCCCATTTTTGGCTAGGTCTGCCCAGGTTTTGATCGCTTTAGGATTACCTTCACGGGTGACAATCGCGGCTACAGATTTGCTCGCAATAGCATCGTTGGGTGCTTTTTGTTCCCAACCCGGTTGAATTAAACCAGCCTTCTCAATTTTCTTGGTGTCGAGAGCGAGTGCTAGGTGTACAACATCTGCTTCCAAGCCATCAATCACAGCACGAGTTTGGGAACCTGACCCACCATAGCTCTGCTGAAAGGTAACGTTTTGGTTATGTTCTTTCTTCCACTGTTCGACAAATTTGGGAATGATGTTATCGTGGGCGGCTTTAGTCACAGCAAAGGAGACAAGGGTTAGCTGAACATCACCTTTGTTCGCCGTTGAACCAGCACTTCCAGTGGAAGTGCTAGAATTATTTCCTCCACCAGAGCAAGATGCGATCGCCACACTAAGCGTTACCCCTACTAAAAACAGGGAAACAAATTGCTTAAGCGAACTGCCTGGAAGCCAACTCGTCACGGGTTGACTCCGGAATTGAGGTATCTTCAACTGAGTAATTTTTTGCCATAAACGCATACCAGCAGCCTCTTCCTTAAATCTCCGGTTAATCGATCGGTTTACCGAATCAATATAGATGTGAATATAGATAGTACCTCAGATAGGAAAATTTGTGCTAGTCCGTCCTTAATTTGACAGCCTCAACTCGCCTGCTAGGTGAGAATTCCGTCTTACCCACTAATTTTTCGGGACATTATTCATAGTTTTTGTGTGGCAGGCTAAAATAGTGATGCTAAAATTTGATATGCTGACTTTAGTTGCTGGTGTAGCTCAGGGGTAGAGCAGCGGTTTTGTAAACCGCCGGTCGCAAGTTCAAATCTTGTCACCAGCTTGAATGCGCCATAGGTTAAGTTGCCTGAGCCGTCTATTGCTTGATAGAAAACGAAAGTGGCGATCGTGCCTGACGCCCTCAAGTCTGCGATATATAAAACTCGTTTGACTGAGTCAGACTTAAGATTTCTTGAGTTCCTTATAAAAATTTGAACCGTGTTTCGAGGAGAACACTTCTTATCAATTTACAAATCGCTCTCTAGATTGAGGGGCATATGCTATATACTTCTGTAAGCTAATCGATAAACTGTAGATTAATAACCAGATTGAAGATGGAACGAGCAAGCTTTAAGTTCAATAATCGCTCAAATACCTCTTCGATCGCATAATCGTAAATTTTCTCCTACAAAAGGAATTTTGCTAATGGAAATTGGGGTAGAAAACGTCTCCAAGCAATTTGGTAGTTTCAAGGCGCTAGACCAAATCAACTTAGAAATCGAACCTGGCTCTCTAGTATCATTGCTCGGTCCATCGGGTTCAGGAAAATCAACTTTATTGCGAACAATAGCAGGTCTAGAAACTCCCGATACTGGAAAAATTTGGATTTCGGGCAGAGATGCGACCCATGCTGGCGTTCAAGACCGGAATATCGGATTCGTCTTCCAGCATTACGCCTTGTTCAAGCACCTGACGATTCGTGAAAATATTGCCTTCGGACTCAAGCTGCGTAAGGCACCGCCCAATCGCATCAAAGCTCGTGTTGACGAACTCTTGGAACTGGTGCAACT
>DATNPT010000427.1:0-8779 GCA_036703075.1 Chroococcales cyanobacterium | reverse complement strand
AGTCTGCCCTCGCTCCAAGACATCTCTGCCTCGACAGATGCGATCGATACGTCGGCAGCCAAAGCCCAGAAAGATGCCTCTGCTCAAGCTTCTACTCCCCCTGCATCCTCTACCCCAGCAGCATCTTCTAACCTTTCCGTGCGGGTTGACTCGGAGCGACTAGAGCAAATCAATAACTTAGTCGGCGAGTTAGCGATTAACCGCAACAGTATGTCTCTCCAGAACGAACAGCTACAGGGAGCGGTGCGAGAGCTGTTGAATCGATTTGTCAAAGTTCAGAACGTGGTGGGTGGCTTGCAGGAGTTATCCAACCAAATGCTGATTGCTCCCGAACGGTTCAGCGACAGAAAACTGCCCCACTCGCTCGCTCAGTCGTTAGGGCAGATTGCTCCGACTGATTTTGACTCGTTGGAATTGGACAGCTATGGAGTATTGTACTCCCGGCTCCAAGGATTCTTGGAAGATATGGTGCAGTTGGAAGAAGCTGTGGATGACATTGTTTTGTTTGCCAGAGCAACCGACCAAACGCTAGAACAACAGCGACAAATGCTGACTCAACTGCGAGATCAGTTGATGTGGGCTCGCATGCTGCCGCTTGGGGAGGTATTAAACCGTTTTCCTCGCATGTTGCGAGATTTCTCCACTACTTACCACAAGCCCGTCAGATTGAAACTGATCGGGACAGGTGTATTGGTTGACAAAGCGGTTCTGGAAAAACTCTACGACCCCTTGCTCCACTTACTGCGAAATGCATTCGACCATGGTATTGAACCGCCAGAGATTAGGCGGGCGAACGGAAAATCCGAACAAGGGCTAATCGAAATTCGAGCTTATTATCAAGGCAGTCAAACCGTCATTGAAGTAAGGGATGATGGACAAGGGTTAAATCTCGAACGGATTGGGCGTCGAGCGCTAGAAATGGGATTGGTGTCAGTCGAACAAGTGGCGACGGTTTCTAGCAACCGTTTGTTTGAAGTGATTTTCGAGCCAGGATTTTCCACGGCAGCTCAGGTGAGCGAACTGTCGGGACGGGGAGTTGGATTGGATGTGGTTCGCGCCCAAATGCGATCGCTTAAAGGAACTATTGCTGTATCCTCTTCGCCAGGAGTTGGTACCACCTTCACCCTACGTTTGCCCTTAACGCTAACGATCGCGAAATTACTCGTCTGCTTCAATGGCTCTACAGCGTTGGCACTACCCTCTGACAGTATTGAAGAAATTATTATTCCTAAAGCCGAACAGATTAAATACTCGGCGACACAGCGATTTCTACACTGGCGGGGACAAGTCGTGCCAGCTCATCGACTGACCGATCTGTTGGAGTATAACTGTCCACTGCCGGATACCTCTCCTAGCACAGTCCTGCACTCAGTTCCTTCTCCCAAGGAGTGGGCGTTGCCGATGCTGATATTCCGCCAGAAGCAGCAATTTGTGGCTGTGGAAATCGATCGCTTAGTGACTGAACAAGAATTGGTAATCAAACCATTCGGAGACGCGATCTCACCTCCCAGTTTTACTTACGGCTGTACCATTTTAGGGGATGGTAGTTTGGTTCCCGTATTAGATACGGCTGTCCTGCTCGATCGGATTTTGGGTCAAGGTACAACATTATCCAATGTAGAAAGAACAATCTCACTTGGTTCGTTACCTGCCTCAGTGGATAATAACCATTCATTAGCGAGTAAGCCTCCGGTTCGTACAGCGAAAGCCCCCACGATTTTAGTCGTCGATGATGCGGCTGCCTTGCGGCGAACCCTAGCGCTTTCCTTAGAACGAGCAGGTTGTCGAGTCTTACAAGCACGGGATGGGCGAGAAGCGATCGAACAGTTGCAGCAAAGTTCGTCAGTCGATTTGGTCGTTTGCGACATTGAAATGCCTAATATGAATGGCTTCGAGTTTCTCAGCCACCGTCGCCAAGACCCTCACATCTCGCAAATTCCGGTAATCATGCTGACTTCTCGCAGCAATGATAAGCATCGCTGGCTAGCGAAGCAATTGGGTGCTACCGCTTACTTTACTAAACCCTACTTAGAACAAGAGTTTGTGGGAGCGATTAAGCACATCATTGGTGAGAGTACACCCGAAAGTTTGCCTGCTCTCCAGCCGACGTCCTAGAGCATCAGTTCAGTAGGAGTGTTTGACAAGAAACGAAAAATATGCAGTCTTTAGGGGCGGACGGTCGTTCGCCCCCACAGTGGGTGTATTCGATGCCCATGAAAACTTCTAGAGAAGAAGTCTTGATGCATTTTATCCCTAACCAGTAACTCCCAGATACGATATGAGCAACCCTTCAATCAGTTTCCAAGCGGATAGTTCTGAGCTGTCATTACAGACGCGACAAGCTACGCCATACCTTAAACTAATTGTGTTTAGCTTGGGCAACTTAAACCTGGCTCTACGCATTGAAGCCGTTTATAAAGTGGTGAATCGCACCCCAGTCCATAGTAGTGGCGTTGGAGCTGTGGGAGTTGCTCATGTCGGTGATGGCGAAGTGACAGTTGTAGACCTGCATCGTCGATTTTTCAACACCTCCAATCTATCGAGCGAGTTCCAACTACAAGGCTACTTAGTGGTCGTTCGCAGTACAACTGGCGAACTCTATGGCATTCCAATTGCCGACACTCCAGTTTTAATGGAAGTGCCACTTTCTCAAATTCGTCTTCTCCCCGAATCCTATCGCCGTTCCGATACGTTAGAAGTCGCCAGTCATGTCGCTGTAATTCCCCAAGAAAATTCGCAACTTACCATTTTCTTGCTAGATGCCGATCGACTTCTGCCCCTGTTCCGAGAACTTGCCGCAGTTGAACAGTATTCAGTGAACAGTGACCAGCCATCGGTTATCAGTTAGTCAGTGTTGACTGCTTGAATAGATAGGTGGTCAGCGAGCGGTAACAACGGATAACTGACAACTAACTAGGGACAAAAACGATTGAGTCAATTTGCAATGTTTTATGCGTATGAGCTTATTGAATGAGCCAACGAGGAGTGAGGAGAAAGGCTCTTATTTGACCATCATGGGTTCCATAACCCACTATCTGACCTTTGTCATTGATACCTAATGCTTGAGTCAGTTCCCAGCCGGAGTTAGGGGGCAGCAGGTTGTTGAGGTCTCTCATCTTGTTATTAAACCAGACAAAGGCATGCGAACTCCTACTGCTAGTTTCTGAAAATCCGACTACTTTCCCCACTTTGTTAATGTCAGTGGGAAAGCTTTCACGACCTCCCAACGTTCCTAAATCGAGCGTGTTACCGTTTTGCCATAAAATGGCTCGCGAGCCGGACTGACCTATTGTAGTCCCTACTATTTGCTCCCTGTTGTTGATCCGAGCAGGAGGTAATGAAGATGGGTAGAAAAGTGTTCCGATATCGTTTGGAGTGCTATTTTTCCACAAAAAGGTATGTGGCTCGTAAACATTGGCAGATGCAACAGCAACGAGCGACCCCTGATTATTGATGCCCTGTGCATTACCGAAAAAACTGCCGAGAGTTCCTAAGTGATTTATCCCATCCTGCTGATTCCAGGCAACGGGACTATCTAACATACCAACAACAGTTCCGGCATCATTAATGTCGTAGGCATAGGTCAAGGGTAAGTTAGTTGTTGTCTTGTTTTTCCATAAGATTCCAGTTGTATTGCAATTGCCGACGACTTGCCCTGCGTTGTTAATTCTGGGAGGAAAAGGCATGGGAGCGCAAATACTCGCAATATCCGTCATTTTCCCGTTCTGCCAGAAGAAACCATGGTCAGACCAACTGCTAGGCGAGTCATACCAACCGGCTACCTGCCCAGCATTGTTGATGTCAGAGGCATAGCTGTTGCCTCCAAGAGTACCTAGGTCAGTAACGGTGTACCAGAAACGAGTAGTAGCAAGAGTGTTAGTAAACACAGTGAGTCCTGTGACGATTACCACTACTCCCACTAAAAATCTTTGGACTAAACGGGGAATCATTGAACCCGTTCCTTTTAAAGGCTAAAGACCCTGAACTTCTATTAAATCAGTTCTTTAATTGAGATGCACCCCGATCGCTAATTACTGAACTTGACAGAATTTGCGATCGCGATCGGACTGGGGTTCTTGCCAGGAATAAGCAAAATGGCTCACGGCATTGATTTGCGGTGCTATCCGGCGGATAGCTTGCATCTGAACTTCTAAGGGAGGTCGATTACTCACCGACCGCCCCCAAGTTCCTGCCAGGGCTGGTATGACCTGCGTGCCGCTGGGAGTTCGATCTGCAACTCGTTTAACCAGCGCTTCAATACAGCTTGTGTTATTGTCACCACAAACCCCATAAGACATGGGATGCCACTCGATAGAACGGGGAAATCGATCCCATGCCTGTAATCGGGAATCATATCCAGTTTGACCGACAGATTGATTGGCATCCGGAAAAAATACGGCTCCCGCTCTGACTCCATTTCGCTGGGCAGCGAGTGTAGCTAGTGAGAGAAAGTCTACGACGCCTTGAGCCGCATGGGCAACGCTTAGCTGCCACAATTGCCATTGTAGAGATGCCAAGGTGTCTGTCGGTGAGGGAGTACGCCCTTGCCACAGAGGTGTTGGTTCATTCGGATACAGCGCGTTAATGGCTTGTATGTCGCTAATATCGATCGCACCTTTACTGATGTAGCGCCGAATCAGTTCTCTGCCTTTGCCATTAAGACCGCGATCGTATAATGCTTGTCTGGCTGCATCGCTGAAAATCCACAAGTCTTCCAGATTATCAGCCACAGAGTTGCCACCTCCCCCACGGGGATACCGGATGTAATCAAAGAGAATACCGTCCGGGCGTCGTTTCAATATAGCCTGAACCAGCTGATAGTAGTCCGCCTTAGCTTGCGGGTTGTAGGGGTCAATAAAGACTTGGGGTCCATCTGGTACAAACTGTAAGCTCGTCTCTCCCCGACCATTACGAGCTAACACCCTCTGTCGATCTGCACGCTGAGCATAGGTGTAGCCAAAATTCATCGTGAACATCCAGGCATAGACCTGTAGCCCCCGTTCGCGTCCTTTTTGGATGGCCTGCGCTAACAAATCAACTTTTTCAGCTCCCGGCGTCCGTATAATCGAAGGCCAAACTGTTGGATTATCAGACGATGGCAGCAGAGCCTGACCGTCATAAAACACTTCAACATAAACCTCGTTATAGCCTCGATTGACTATACGATCCATGACTTCATCAAGCCCGCCTGGTCTAATATCACAAGGATATAAGCGTAGCCAAATTGCTTGGGTTTGGGGCCAAGTGCGAGAGCGGCACTGTCTCAGGTAATCTGCGTGTTGCTTGACTAGGGCTTTATAGCTCTTATCAGAGTCTACACTGCCTTTTAAGGCACCAATGCGTAAACTTTCTTTTTGCGCGATCGCTGTCTTGGAGATTTCGCAATAGGCTGGAAATTGAGCCTGAGCTGTCTCGGTTAACCAACATTGACTGACTAGACAACTACTGATCCAGAGCGTTGCGACTGCCGTGCGATAAAGACGTTGTCGCCGTTGCGCTCTTCGGAAAAAACCATTAGACATTCCTACAAACACCACACATAAAAAAAACAGAAAGTTGGCGTCTCCAGTCTGGGTAGACTGTTACAGATCGGCAATTATAAAGGTTTTCGACTATTTTCCGCTTTCAATGCTCTTACCAACTCTTCCGGATAACCAATCGAGAATCTGCCCTTCCAACAAAGAAGGGGTTTGACTGCTCAAACCCTCATTCGCTGATGCGCTCAGCGTCAAGTGCAAGTTGCTAACTGTCTGAGCGCTTACCAATTGGTATACCTGGAGACAAATGCATCAAGCAATTAAGCGCCTCGCTTGAGTGCATTCTCTACCTGCTGAAATTCTTGTTCTAAGCGCTTCTTCAACTTTTGTGGTAAAGGGCGGTTGGGATAGGAGCTGTAATGACCGGCCAGAGAGTTCAGCGCCGTTCGCATGGTGGTGAAGGAGCTGAGGTTAGATACCGCCCCATCTCGCCGGTAGCGAGAAGCAAAGTCATTGATGAGTTGACGCGCTTGTACCTGTGCTTCTGCTTTATCTGGAGCATCCTCGGGTAATTCAATTGCTGTTCTCAAGCTCTGCAATAAGCCCAATGTATCTTGGCGGTAATCTCCAGTCAACCCTGTGGCACTGCTTGAGGAACACCCCATTAGACCAACTACAACAACCAAAACAAGAGCAACAAGACGTGATATGTAGCGCTTCATAATCATGATTCACAACAGATTGGTTTTCAAAATTAAAATCGATCCTATCTTGGATTGGTGCTCGCGGGGATCGTTCCTAATAGAGAATCTGCCACGAACCGCTCTGGATTTGAGAAATGTCTAATGGGGTATTGACTACTAGTCATCGATCGTTTTGCTAGGAAACTGAGTATTGATGCTTGCTCGGAAAAACTAGAGGTAATTGAGTTAGTAGTCATTAGAAATTTCAGTTCATATCTTATTTGTTAGATTTGCACGCTTCAATTAGAAATACTTGATTATATATAAGATATAAAAGCAATTATAACCATCTATTATTCTGGTTAATTCATCGCCCAAAAACAATCTTCGTCGTCACATTTATCTCGGCTTACCTCTTAGGTGCAGCTCAAAAATGAAGGAGTAGGTACTAGAATAGCCCTCTCTTCCTCTCAGTGAGACAGTTACAAGGGTCGTGTTACTTTATTTGTATCTATACTTATAGAAAATTTACAGAAAGATAGCTTTTGAACTATTGATTAACTAAGAGATGCACAATATAATAATGGTCTAAGGTTTTAGTTTTAAGTCAGCTTAATCCGGTTTTTTGCTGGGAAAAGTATCCACGCGGAAGCAAAAACTGGAACGGAGGAACCACTTATTGGGGCTAATTTTTTAGTTGATTTCTTAGCATTTGAAGAGATCGATAGAGGGGGACATCTCTCAGTCCTAGCCCGTCAGCTAACTTCGTCAGCATTGAGAGGAGACTGAACTGAACATCTAGCATTAATTTATTAATGTGTGTTCTTGTCAGTGTCCTTGGCTGGTACGTATCCGCTCCATTGCACCTGCCCTTGACTCTGAGAAACTGAAATTCTATTTCAACTCATGAGAACAGAGGCGGGAAAGCTAGTCATGAGGTGAAAATCTACCATGTTCGTAAATGAAAATAATCGTGTTGCCCTGATTTCCGTTAGTGGCGATCCAGCGGCGGAAATTGGTCAAGAAGAAGCCGGAGGGCAAAACGTATATGTGCGTCAAGTTGGATTGGCCCTAGCGAAATCCGGATGGATTGTGGATATGTTCGCTCGCCGTATCAGTCCCGATCAAGCTAATGTCGTTGAACATGCACCAAATTGCCGAACCATTCGGTTACCGGCAGGACCGCCCAAGTTTATTGGTCGAGACCATGTATTTGAGTATTTACCAGAATTTGTCGAGCAATTCCAGGCATTCCAGCAACAAGAAGGATTGCAATATTCCCTGGTTCATACCAATTATTGGTTGTCGTCTTGGGTCGGGATGGAACTGAAAAAGCGCCAAGGAACCAAGCAAGTGCATACATACCACTCGTTGGGGGCGGTTAAGTATCGTGCAGTGAGCGACTTACCACCAATCGCCTCGACCCGGTTGGCTGTAGAAAAAGCTTGCTTAGAGACGGCAGATTGCATTGTGGCGACCAGTCCTCAAGAAGAGGAACATATGCGTAAGTATGTCTCCACGAAAGGAACTATTGAAATGGTTCCTTGTGGGACAGATATCGACCGATTGGGTGCGATCGATCGCGTTACGGCACGGCATCAGCTCGGAATTCCTCCAGAGGCTAAAGTGGTGCTATATGTCGGTCGCTTCGATCGCCGCAAGGGAATTGAAACCTTAGTCAAAGCGATCGCGCAATCGAGTTGGCTGGGTTATGCTGATGTGCGATTGATTATTGGTGGCGGTTCTCGTCCGGGTGAAAGTGACGGAATCGAACGCGATCGCATTCAGGGTATTGTCAAGGAGTTGGGTTTAGAGACGATTACAACCTTTCCAGGACGATTGAGCGAACAAGATTTACCCGTGTACTATGCAGCAGCGGATGTCTGCGTTGTTCCCAGTCACTACGAACCCTTTGGACTAGTGGCAATTGAGTCAATGGCTTGTCACACCCCCGTGGTAGCTAGTCGCGTTGGGGGCTTACAGTTTACCGTAATACCAGAAATCACCGGGTTACTCGTCCCCCCCCAAGACGATGCCGCCTTTGCTGAAGCGATCGATCGCATCTTTAGCGATCCAGTTTGGGCCGCTCAATTGGGTGAACTCGGTCGGCAACGCGTGGAAATTGCCATGAGTTGGGAGAGCATTGCCTTAAGACTGGGTTCTCTTTACAATAAGCTTCTTGCCCAAAGCGTAGCTGTCCCTGCTACCACTCCATCGGGTAGCAGTGTCAAAGTTGTTAAAAAATCAGACGTTCAGAAAGTCCGAGATTCTGTTGCCTAGAGTAGTGCTTTCTAGCAAAACTTAGGGATTCAAGAGAGCAAGTTTCTCATTTGGGACGTGCTCTCTTCCCTTCCTGCCACTTCCGTAATTTTTTCTAGGAGTTCAGGCAGTACCGTCAATCGCGTAGAGTGCCTCAACCAAAGCGTCCGCTGACGTAGTCCCTGGTGGCTTCTTCTTGTGGGTTCTGGAAGATATTTTCGGTGCGATCGTATTCCACCAAGTATCCCTGTTTCCCACCTTTGTCAGTTGCCTTAGCATTAAAAAAGGCTGTCATATCAGCTACCCGTGTAGCTTGCTGCATATTGTGAGTCACGATCACGATCGTGTAATTCTCTTTAA
>DATNPT010000424.1:0-3995 GCA_036703075.1 Chroococcales cyanobacterium | reverse complement strand
GGGATGCGTCTTACAAAAGTCGTTGACGCTTCCACCCTGCCTCCTGAAGAAAAAAATCAGCTGCGCCGACTCGTTGACGCTGCTGATTTCTTTCGTTTGCCTGCGACCTTAATCTCCACTGGTCCTCAGCCCGATCGCTTTCAGTATCGCTTAACGCTGGAAGAGGACACTCAGCAACATACAGTTCTGGTCAGCGAACAAGCTGTACCGGGAACTTTGCGACCATTGATTGAATGGTTGATGCAAATGGCTCGTCAAGGATAAAACAGCGAACTCATGAAATCACGCCTACAGTTTGCCAAGCGTTACGAACTGCATTTTGCTCGGTACTCCCATCACCGTAGAGAGTTCCAGCAACTTCTATCGTGACCGTCGCAGCGCGTTTAAAATTCGATCGCTGGCGCAGCCGGTCTCTTAAAGCGATGTACCAGATTTTTCCAGCTTTCTCCCAGGCATAACCTCCAATCTCAGTGGCAGCTAGATAAAACGCACGATTGGCGATCCCTGAGTTGATATGTACGCCGCCGTTATCCTCATTACCTCGGTAGCGGTTTTGATAAGTTGCAGGCTGAGGGTCTTTACCCAGTACCGGGTCATCATACGCTGTTCCAGGGTCCTTCATCGAGCGGATGCCTACGCCTTTAACATTGGGTGTAAATAACCCCTCACCGATAATCCAGTCGGCCTCTTCAGCGGTTTGATTCAGTACCCGCTGTTTGACCAAAGACCCGAAGACATCGGACATGGACTCATTGAGCGCGCCCGATTCACCCCAATACATTAAGTTGGCTTCATACTGAGTTATGCCATGGGTTAATTCATGCCCGATGACATCAATCGCCTTGGTAAAGCGTTGAAAAATCTGTCCGTCGCCATCGCCATAGACCATTTGGTCACCGTTCCAGAAGGCGTTGTCATAATTTTGTTCGTAATGAACGGTGGAGTCTAAACGCAGACCGCGATCGTCAATAGAATTGCGCTCGAACACTTCATAGTAGAAGTCATAGGTGGCACCAGCACCATCGTAGGCTTCGTTAACTGCTGGGTCATCGGTTGGTGGGTCTCCCTCACCCCGAACTAAGGTACCGGGCAGAGTGGTGCCATTCTTCGCATCAAAAATCGTGCGGCGCTTCTCACCGGCGGGTGCGGCGAAGGAGATATTGCCCACTGTCAAGCGCCGTCCGCGAAACTGTTCCGAGACGGTTAAGGTCTGAAACGCCCAAGCTCGCATCTCGGAACTGCCATTGGTCACCATCTCGCGCAGCATATAAGGCGGGACGATACAGTAAATGCAATGCCGACGATGATCGCAGTGTTTCAATCCTGCAAATCTTCTGTTCTTTGTGCTCATTAGGTAACTCCTTGATTGAGCGGCGGCAATCAGTGGACTGGTAACCGCCATTTAAGATTGCTCTTTTAACGCTACCGAATACTGGGAAGCTCGTTGCAAGAAGTTACGAAAAATACTTTTTGAGAAAAATTTTGAAAATTTGATACGTCTAGCTTAATCTCAGCGAGGGCGATCGGTTTTCCTCAATTAGCACTCAGACACCTAGAGTGCTAAATTGACTAATGGAGACACGACGAAGCACGAGAAACTGATGGCCAAAATTGTTTCCTTTAATGAAGAATCGAGACGGGCTTTAGAGCGAGGCGTTAATGCTCTTGCCGATGCCGTCCGCATTACCCTAGGGCCCAGAGGCCGTAATGTTCTGTTAGAAAAGCAGTATGGGGCCCCCCAGATTGTGAACGATGGCATCACTGTTGCCAAAGAAATTGAACTCGAAGACCCCTTAGAGAATACCGGCGCTCGCCTGATTCAGGAAGTCGCTTCCAAAACGAAAGAGACGGCGGGTGATGGTACGACCACGGCTACCGTTCTGGCTCAGGCCCTGATTCGTGAAGGTCTCAAAAACGTTGCAGCTGGCGCAAATCCCGTAGCTGTGCGCCGAGGTATAGACAAAACCATTAACTATTTAGTTAAAGAGATTGAATCGAGCGCGCAGCCGGTTGAAGGAAGTGCGATCGCGCAAGTCGCCACGGTTTCTGCCGGTAACGATGAAGAAGTCGGCGCAATGATTTCTGAGGCGATGGAAAAAGTTACCAAAGATGGCGTGATTACCGTCGAAGAGTCGAAATCTCTGACAACGGAACTCGAAGTCGTCGAAGGGATGCAAATCGATCGCGGTTATATTTCCCCTTACTTCGTTACCGATGGCGAACGCCAGCTTGTAGACTTTGACAATCCCCGCATCCTGCTTACCGACAAAAAGATTAGCAGTATTCAGGATTTAGTGCCGGTGTTGGAGAAAATCGCGCGTGCTGGCACCCCCTTGCTAATTATTGCTGAAGATGTAGAAGGGGAAGCGTTAGCAACGCTGGTAGTGAACAAAGCACGGGGTGTCTTGAATGCTGCTGCGATCAAGGCTCCTGGATTTGGCGATCGCCGCAAGGCAATGCTGCAAGATATTGCAACGCTCACTGGCGGTCAGCTAATTTCTGAAGAAATCGGCTTAAGTCTTGACACAGTATCTCTAGAGATGCTGGGAGTTGCCCGAAAAGTCACTATTGAGAAAGACAACACGACGATCGTTGCAGGTAGCGACAATACGGCAGATGTTCAGAAGCGAATTGCACAAATTCGCAAGCAGTTGGAAGAGACTGATTCTGAATACGACAAAGAAAAACTGCAAGAGCGGATTGCCAAACTAGCGGGTGGTGTTGCCGTCATCAAGGTTGGTGCGGCTACCGAAACCGAACTCAAAGACCGCAAACTGCGGATTGAAGACGCTCTCAACGCCACAAAAGCGGCAGTAGAAGAAGGAATTGTTCCTGGCGGTGCGACAACGCTAATTCGCCTAATTCCAAAAATTGCTGACGTTAAAAAGAATCTAGCCCAGGAAGAACAGATTGGGGCTGACATCGTTGCTAAGGCACTAGAAGCTCCTCTCCGTCAGATTGCTGATAATGCTGGTGTTGAAGGTTCAGTCATTGTCGAGAAGGTACGCGAGAGCGAGTTCAACATCGGCTACAATGCTGCCACTGGCGAATTCCAAGACTTGATTGCTGCTGGCATCATCGACCCCGCGAAGGTTGTACGTTCTGCGCTACAAAACGCGGGTTCCATTGCCGGTATGGTCTTGACTACCGAAGCCCTCGTGGTTGAGAAGCCTGAGAAGAAAGCACCTGCCCCTGACATGGGTGGCATGGGTGGCATGGGTGGCATGGGTGGCATGGGTGGCATGGGTGGCATGGGTATGATGTAGTCCACTGCCTTCCAGCTATAAATCCTCTAAGCAGCTTGTCTTCTGGACAGGCTGCTTTTTCCTGTGATACAGGAGTAGACAAGCTATAAAAAATTCTTTTCTTAGAGATAATTTTTTGTAATACGTTATTGTAAGACAGCTAAATCCTGGCAAAACTCAGTTGAAAGATAGATGTGGTGTAGGGGTGGTTGACCCCCCTCTTCCTGTATTACACCTTCTGGAGTAAGGTAATGCAAGTGGTAGCGGCAAAGTGAAATGCTGTAGATAAAAGTCCGAGGAAATGCTTCGCGTGCAAATCCTTAGAGTCACTATTGCCCATTGGGATTACTTTGTCCCAACTTTGCCATACCTAAAAAAGGTAGTACCGATTCAGGAGAGTCTACATGGGTTTAACGAATCGCAGCCGGTTAACTTGTGTCAAAAGCAAACAAAAACGCCTACAACGAGAGATTGAGAAGCAAAATCCTCAATCTCCTTCAATATCGAAACCCGCGCCACAACCAGTAATAGATACATCTGCACGAGACAAAGCTTGGCAAAAATATCTACAAGCTAAAGCGATCTACGAGCAGACTGGGGATATCGCACATTGGCAATACTTACAAAAGTGCATTTCTGATTACGACAAGACCATAACGCCAAGCTTAAGCGGGAAAGCTTCATAAAATACGGTTTTTTATCTACTCATTATTGCTCGATAGATATTAAGAAGTAGGGGCGTACAGATGT
>DATNPT010000423.1:0-5127 GCA_036703075.1 Chroococcales cyanobacterium | reverse complement strand
GTAAATCAGTTCCTTGAATTCTTCAGTTGTCAATTTATTTTCTAGTTGTCTTGCTAATTGAGGAATAGAACTGTAGATAATTGAGGGCATAGTTTACCTTCTGTAAATTTACTAAATTATAATCTCTTTATGGTAGCTTCTGACCACAGAACAGACAGACACCTTTTAACTTATTTTTCTTTGCTTTATTTAAAAAAAATTTAGCCCTATCAGAGTTGAATATCTCAGAACCAGGTATCCACTTTTGATTACAGGAACTACATCTAGCGTTACAAGTTCGCATTGTATCTTGTGTTGCCATTAAATTCATCCAAGGACTGGCATAAACCTGATCGCGTTGTATCTCCTGACGTAAATAATTCATACGTTGTATAAGATTTTTTAATTTTAAAATGGCATCTTCAGCACTTTTTGTATCATCAGCACTCCTAGAATTTATAAAAATCTCTATGTTTTCTCTCATCTCCACAACTATTTATTTAAGCTTTAATGGAAGCTCAATAGTTAGCCGAAGTTGATTATCCCAGTTGTAGGACAATCCTAATATAAACCATAACCAGCTAGATAAAGAAGCTACCGTTGAAAGCGCAACAAGAACATTTCTAAGCAATTCATTTTGCCATACAGTAGGAGCCATTAATAAAAATGGAGCAACTCCTAAGCTTGCAAAATCTCTCAATCTTCTCCATTTAGTAATCTCAGAAGCTCTAAAATCATAAGCTACAGCCTTGTGATTAGCATCCTGAAGAGTAGCCCAAGCCTCGCGGAGTACTGAATCAAATCCGGCTGAAGAACTATTCACCATTTACCTAAATGTATTAAGTACATTGCAGATCTACATATAATTGTAAGAAAGTTTTTCGTAATATTGATAGCTCAGTTTCAGCCTCAGCTCAAACCGGAGGCAGTAAACAGCAATCCGTTGATTGCGATCGTCTTCTACAAAGAAACTACGCTTCACACTACCATCTCAAAGGAAGCGATCGCAAAGAACACCACGCAAAGCGCGCTCGCTCCACAAGACTACGCTGTGCACCTTACGGCAGGGCGTTGCTCCTCATGCACACGCTGTCTCCTGATGCATTATAGCGATCGCTTCGTTTTAAGCAACGCCATACCCTGTGTAGGGGCGTTTGTAGGGGGGATGCAGCCCTAATACAATATCTTCTTTATGAATGCCCATTTCCAGCAATTCTTGACCTACATCAATGTCGGTCGTGTTTTGCTGAAGCCAAATTTTGCCGTCCTTAATATCAAAATGCAGGACAGTGTAATAGACTCGCTTTAAGCCTTTCCAACCCACTCGCATGAGTTGATAATGGTCTCGTACTGTGTCAAAAAATAGTTCACTTTCTATATCTTCCTCGCGAGATTTATATTGGCTATGTTTTTCTAAAAGAGTTTGGATGCAGGAGCGATAATGTTCTAGTTTATCCATTGCATAATCTCCTCAGTTACAGGATCGTAAACAATGAGCTTTAGTTGATGTCGCTCAACCGCTACCTGGGCAAAGCGGCTCTGAAAAAAGGTGTCATAGGCTTCTACGGGAACTGCTAGATAGAGCAGGCGATCGCGTTCATTCACCTCCAGCATAATTCTGTAATTCAGGAACTGCCCTAAAGCTGTGTGGAAATCGCTAATTGCTGAAGTCCCGATAAAGCTTTTAATCTCAACAGCAATTTTTTCTTCACCCCGCTCCGCTGCAATCAACCGCTCGGCTGCTAAATCAATTTTGACTTTGACCTCTTCCCATTCCAGTTCAAGTGGATCGTCGGTAATCGTCCACTGGTCTTTTTCTAATCCACGTCTGACTGCTTCGTGAAAGAGATCTTTTGCCGCCATATTCTCGCTTGGTTGTTAATGGGCAAGGAAAACAACTAACTATCTACGTTCCCTTAACCACCACCTAGCTTACTGAGAACAAAGGCAGCGAGAAATCCGAAAACGGTAATCAAGCCAGCAAAATCATGCGCTTGCTCGAAGGCTTCAGGAATCATCGTGTCAGATAACATCGCGAGAATTGCGCCTGCGGCTACAGCAGTCGTCGCGGCAATAATTTCTGCCGAGAAGTGGCTGAAAAGAGCATAACCCAGAAGTGCCGCCACGCCCGATACAACAGCGATCGCTCCCCATACACCAAAGATATAACCAATTGAACGACCAGCTTTTTTCATCCCAGCCGCGCTAGAGAGTCCTTCCGGAACATTTGAGAGGAAGACGGCTGCTAAAGTTACCCAACTAACCGCTCCTCCTGAAATCATGCTGACGCCAATTACAATAGACTCCGGAATTCCGTCGAGCAGTGCGCCAACTGCGATCGCTAATCCACTGCCACTATTCTCATCTTCTGATGGCTGCTGCTTTCCAGAGCGCTTGCGGTGCCTTGCTCCCTGATGTGCTAGATACCAGTTTGCCGCTGTATATACAGCAGCACCACCGATAAAACCGATCGCAGTGGAGTCAAATCCGCCACGTTGATACGCCTCATCCATTAACTCAAACGCGAGTGCCGAGATTAACACGCCAGCACCAAACGCCATAATCGCAGCGATCGCACGTTGAGGAATTCGGGCGAAATAACCAACTGCAGCTCCCAGTAGCAGCGCTGAACCACCAACCAAACCCCAAAATCCTGCTTGTAACCACAAAGGAAACATTAGAGCTCCTACCTCCAGAGGTACAAATTTTTACTGATTTAACCGGGTTTTCTCCCCTCGCCTTGCAGGAGAGGGGTAGGGGGAGAGGTTAACCTCTTTGAAGCTGCGGTTGAGAATTCTGCTCTCGATCGCTATCGCTGAGTGCATTGAGTAATTTTTTAGCAACGATCGCACTAACGACAACGCCACCAACCACTCCAGCCACTTTAACTGCTGTTTCTATCGCTTCACCCGAATGCATGTGCTGGTGGAAAATTTCGTCCTTTAGCCAATCACTGGTAACTTTAAAGTCATGAACGGGTGTTGGCAATAGCTCTAGATAGGTGCCTTGACGGATTAAGTGTCCCAGTTCACCGGTAAGTTCAAAGCGGTCAAAGATATTAGCTACGCTATTGTCTATGCCGAGCTTGAGAAGCGTGCCGCGTAGGCTAACCTCTGCTGGTTTTAGCTTATGTCCTAACGCCATAGCTTTCAGATTATACGCGATCGCAGCGCCTTGTTGATAAGCTACCTGTGCTGTCGGCGGCAGAGAATTATCTTTAACCGCTGCACAATCTCCTCCAGCAAAAACCTCTGGAAAGTCAAGCAGTTGAAGAGTGGGAGTAACAAGGGGGCGATTGTGTTTGTCGCGCTTGTCCTTAGGAATTGGCAAGTCTTCAATCAAGGGATGAGTGTTAGTCCCAGTTGTCCAGATGATGGTACCTGCGTGAAGTGTCTTGGTCTTCTCCTGATGCTTGTATTCGACCTCACCCGGACGAATTGCTGTCGCTTCTGCACCAAAGATAAACGTAACTGGCACGGCACGTTTTTTCAATTCCTGCTCGGCAATGTCTCGCAAATGATTGTTAATATCGCCTTCAAGAATTTCCTTACCGTGATTGAGCAAAACGACTCGAATTTCTTGGGGATTGCCTCCTAGTGCTTCATACCAATGCGGGAGCAAATCTGCCAGGGTGCCTGCCATTTCTACACCGGATGGTCCTGCACCAATTACGATTGCGGTTAGCAATCGGCGACGTTGTTCTGAATCTTCGGTTTGAATAGCTTGTTGTAGGCAGTCACGTAATCGTTTGTCAATTGCGATCGCATCTTCTTGTGTCCGCAACGGCAAAGCATTTTCTTTGGCTCCCTCAACGTGGAAATATCCGGTGACACTACCCAAAGCTAAAACTAAATTGCTGTAGTTATAAGCAGTCCCTGACGTTAACTGGACTTCCCGTTGATGAAGGTCAATCGATTGAACCGCATCTTGCACGAAGATAACACCGCTATCTTTTAGCAGCTCCTCAAAACGCGGCACAACCTGCTCGGCATCCATCTCACCACTACAATACTCGTAGAGTAAGGGTTTAAAGCAAAAGCGTTCAGAGCTGTCAATTAGGATGACGCTGCGAGGATAGTGTTCATGGGCTAGATGTAGAGCTGTAAACAGGCCAGTAAAGCCCCCACCAAGGATTACAGTTTGATAAATTGGGCTGTTCATAAAATAGTTGTACTCCTGTTATGGTAAAGAAGAAAATAAAAATCAAAAAAGTGCGCGTATAACTTCCCGAAAACCAACTTTGATTGCTCTAGAAAAAGACAGGCTGATCCGAAGGGAAACACGACTTCTGCTATCTCATAAGAAAGAAGCCAATTAATGCAAAGCTGAGAAAGATAGCGAGAAGAATAGCATGTTCTACTCTGGGGCTAATAATCCTGACAGCAATCACTAACCCAATCGCCAGTAGGATAATACCAATGTCTACAATGGCTTCTCCACTTTGATTAATGAGTGGATCTTTTTGAACTGATGCAGCAGATGTGAGGACGTAACTTGCAATGCTTAGTGGTAATTTTTGAGTTAGTAACTTCATCAGAAAGCTCCTGCTGGAGAAGGTTTCTACGCTCGCCAGAGATAGAGAAGCGAAAACAGGATGACCCAAATCCCGTCAACGAAATGCCAGAACAGGGTAGTTGCACTCACGCCGAAGTGACTCTTGTTGTAATTGCCTGGAATGAAGGAGCGGGCAAGCATGAGTAGTTGTAGGATGATACCCGTCAGAACGTGCAGTCCATGAAAGCCTGTTAGCAGGTAGAACGTCCCGCCAACCAATCCTGTGGATATCCCGAAGTTTAGACCGAGCCATTCTTGCACCTCACCCACCAAGAAGTAAGCGCCCATCGCCGATGTCAGCAGCCACAGCAAGCGAAATTGGTTAAGTTTGCGGTGCTTGAGAGCGCGTTCTGCCAATTGGATAACCAGGCTACTGGACAGCAGCACTACCGAGTGGACAATCACCGAAGTAGACAATTCCGGCCCCTTGATACCCGGTGGTAGCCAATGCGGAGTGGTCAATCGCAGAGCGATATAACTCACGAAAAAGCTGATGAAGATGATGCTTTCCGACAGCAAGAACACGGTAAAGCCGAACATACCTTTGCCGTGGTGGTCATGGGCTTGCCCGCCACCACTCGGCAGGAATCGCTT
>DATNPT010000107.1:0-7295 GCA_036703075.1 Chroococcales cyanobacterium | reverse complement strand
GTTGCCCGATCGACAGATGGGGCAAAGGACGCTTCTGTTTGACGCAGACGCCCAGTAGTACGGTCAAATAAATAACCCAAGTCAACTTGACCGGGTACATAATCCTCATAAAGTACGGCACGGGTATTTCCCCATACACCTTTTGAGGTCTTAGTAGGTCTACCCAATTCCTCTTTGACGTAATTTTCCTGAGTGCCTGGAGCAAATGCAGGAACGCTGCCCGACTGAGAAGGATTGGGATTGTTGTTTCTAGCTTGAGGTGACGACGAGGGGACTGGAATCGCTTGTGGTGGGAAGGATTGAGGCGATTCTTCTGGCGTCGCTGGAGCTTCAGATTGCGAACGAGATGTAGAGGGAACTACGCTAGGTTCGACCTCAGGAGGCTGCGAACGTGTTGGTGTCTGAGAGGGAAATTGCGATCGCGTCGGTTGCTCTGTTGTAGATTCGGAATCAGCAGAGCGCGATCGCGAAGGTGTTCGGGATGGGAGTGGCTCTAGTGCAGGTTCCGAATCGTTAGACTGCGATCGCGTAGGCGTTGAGTCGGGGGATTGTTCCGGTATAGTCTGCTCGGCCGTCGGTTCGGTTACTCTGGATGCTGTGACGGGGCTAGTGCGATCGCCCGATCGCAAACCCATCGCGATCGCAACAGCGCCCACAATTAAGCTTCCTGCTATTACAGCCGCGATAATCAGCGGTTTGCGATCGTTTTGTTGGATGACGGGACTTGCACTGCCACGAACTGTTGGCGGAGGGTTGGTAACAGGTGGAGTTGAACGGTTTGGGGGTTGCGGTAAACCGCCGGGGGCAACGGCGACTGTATCCATCTCGGAAACTGAACCGGCTGATTGTAAGGCATTGAGCATTTCTGGGGCCGAAGCAAAGCGATCGCCTGGAGTGAAGCGAATAGCGCGATCGATAACTGTTGCTAATTCAGAATGGATATTCCGAGCCTGCTGACGCCACAAAATATCCCCGGTGCGATCGTCGGTTTGCAATTCTTGAGGCATTTTGCCCGTGAGCAAAAACACTGCCGTTAGCCCCAAACTGTACAAATCGCTGGCAAATGTCGGGCGTCCCCTAGCTTGTTCGGCCGGCATAAATCCAGGCGTTCCAATCACCATCGAAGGAGCCACCTGAGCAGGCGCATTCACCACCGTGTTCATCGCTTCTTTGACAGCACCAAAATCAATCAGCACTGGCAATCCATCTCGTTTCCGCAAAATGATGTTATCCGGCTTGATATCTCGGTGAACGATTCGACGGCTATGAACATAGTCCAAAACAGGCAACAGACTGACGAGAATATCCTTGACTTCCCGTTCGCTCAAAGCACCGCCCTGTTCTACTCTCTTAGTTAGGGTGTCGCCTTCAATGTATTCCTGAACCAGGTAAAATTGACCGGCTTCCGAGAAGTAAGCAAATAATTTGGGAATCTGGCTGCTGCCTTCTCCCAGTTCTTCTAGAACCGCCGCCTCCCGTTGAAATCGCTCTTTTACCGCCTCGTAGGCTTTGGGATCGTGCGTCACAGGCTTGAGCTGCTTAATGACACACCGTCGGGACGACGGCATATGGATATCTTCGGCCAGAAAGGTGTTACCGAACCCGCCAGAACCTAGCGTTTGGAGTACGCGATAGCGATTGTTTAACAGCGTCGGCGTCATGAGCGATTCTACAAAAAGCTGTAAAAATGGATGTCAACCAACACCCAGTTGTTGCCTGCATTCTACTCCTACTGTAACCCCGTCAACTCCTCTTTAGGAGATAGGCGAATTGCGATCGCACCTTTAGGTACTGTTATGGTTGCTTCTCGATGCTCTTAGTCGATTACTTGAGATCGAGTAAGCCATCCTCCTTAAGCTTTGGATTGAAGCGAATTTCGGTTTGCACGCCACGGGCTTTTAGCTCTTCTAAAATTTGGGCTTCAACTCGTCGGGCAACTTGTTTTAACAGCTTAATCTGCGCCAATCCATCACTTTTCTCATAAGTTGCTTTCTCCTCATCTGTCATCGTCTGCTTTGCATCGATCGGCTGATTCCAGACGGCTTCATCTGAACCATTTCCCGGAGGTATTGCACTATTCTCCTCGAGCCAAGCTTTCCGAATCGTTTCTAATTGAGTCCGATTTGGTTTGGCGATCGTTTGGACTTTCAACCAATAACAAGATTTTGGTTGACGGACTAAATGTTGTTTGATGCTGAGATAAATGTCGCGAGAATAGTTAACTAGTTGTAGCGTCTTATCGCGATCGAAAATGGCGTAGATGCCAATTTTCCCTTGTAAGTCTTCCGGTAAATTTCCTGTATCGTCGAGATACGGTAGATAATCTAGGTCTTGAAGTGAAAGAATTTCCGTGTCAGCAGTCATGGGGAAGCTTAGAAATTTCTATTAAACTTTTCGATAAATCGCGCAAAGGCGACTGGGCTTAAAAATTTTAGCCTTAAACATGAAGTTCGGCGGCACGTTGATGATGATGTAATCGTCAGATTCGTGGTATTGCTCGAACTCTGGAGGCATTCCTTTCGGCGTTGCTGCCGAGTAAGGAACTGGCTGAAAAAGCAATTGTGTAAGCTCAACGTCCTGGCTTTGCGCTTGTCCGGCTACTTGATTTCTGAAGCTGTCACTCGTCAACAGCTCAAATAAGTTATCTCTCGCTTCCGGATCGAGCACAAAACTGCTATCAAAATTATTAATAATCTTTAATCGAGCCATGTTAAATTGGGCGTTTTTTATCGACAACGTGATTATACCTTCCTCGGCTGTTTGTCAAGAAAAAATCACAAAAAAAATGGCTGGAAGCCTCATCGCTCATAGGGTATGGAGGAAAGACGCCAGCCGTTTTTAGGTAATGGGTGATAGGAGAATCTGACCCATTACCTCGAATTCCGTCACGGCTACTGTTTGGCTGAAGCAGCACCATCCCTGATGCGATCGCGTTCGGCGTCACAATCCCGATTAGCTCCGTTGAGGCTATTTTCGACTTTGCACTGCTCAAACGTAATTTGGGCGACGTACCGCCTTGGCAATTGCGCCTTTTTATCCAGGGCTTGTTTAAAAAATGCTACGGCTTCCTGTTTCTTACCCTGCCTGACCAAAATTTGCGCTTTCAGGTAGGATAAATCGGGATTAGCTGGAGTCATTTGAATCGCCCGATCCACGTACTCCATCGCTTTAGGATACTGCTTCAAGTTGTTATAACCAACGGCAATACCGCGATAAACCAAGTAAGGGGGGGCACCATATTTTTCTAACTTTTCTATGGCTTGGTCGGGTTTGGAAAATGGCAAATTGACGGCTAACATCAAATCCATGTAACCCGTCAGCAAATTGAGTTCTGGATCGTTTTGGTCAATCTTTTTTGCTTCATCTAAATATTGGAAGACCTTCTGTAATCTAGTTAAAGCTCCTACCGGCCCGTCTTTCTTATAGTTGTAAGCCCCTTCGAGAAATTGACCGGCTGCCATGTAAATATTTCCCCGTAAAGGGTCAGTGCTAGTCAGTTGCTCTGCGGTTTGCAGGGTTTTGGAGGCGTAGCGCTTCAGGCTTTCCCAGTCTTTATCGGTGTAAGCCATAGACGCCTGCATGGCATAAACTAAGGGATCGCTCGATTCCGTAGATTCCGCTTGGCTGAGGTAGCCCTTAGCCTGTTGATAATTTCCATCCTTAAAAATGGCCTCAAACGCCGCTTGCGTTTTGTCGCCAATGTTGCGAGGATTCTGAGGGCGAAAAGGGTCTCCAGCCAGTGTGGGTGTCACAAAGCTCAATACCATAACCGCCGCTGTAGCAAGGGCTTTCACCGTCCGTTTTGGTGCAGGCAACCAATTCGTCATGTTATCCTCACAAAAATCGTGCTCGATCTAAGTCTGACGTTTCAGGGGATTGGAGGTTCCAATCATTCAGCAGTTTGAAGAATCTAGGCTGAGTTTGCCAAAATTGAGATGAACTTAGCGATCGCGCTATATTGGCAGCTAGCAAGTTGGATTGACGTATTCGTCCAGCGAGTGAATCAACCTTGAAATTAATCATATTGCAGTCATGAGCCGGGATGCATTGGTATGGGGTTTATCTCCTACAAACCATGTGCCGCTAGCTCCGTACAGGGTAGATCTCAAAGAACGCTCGCATCCTGACTCACCAAACGATCTTAAGGATTTTAATGCTGTATCTCAAAAACCTGACTTACCATCCTCCTGCTACCCCCACCGCAATTTTAAAATCTCTCAATTTAGAACTCGCACCACAACAGTTAGGATTAGTGATTGGGCCGAGTGGCTCTGGCAAGACAACCCTATTAGAAATTTTAGCGGGGCTGGCAACGCAAACAGCAGGTGGAGTTCTGTGGCGAGAGCGGCAACTCAATGCAGATGACCTGCAACAACTAGGAGGATTGGTATTTCAGTTTCCAGAGCGACATTTCTGTGGCGGCACGATTTTAGAGGAATTACGGTTAGGACATCCAGAGATAAGTTCGCAGAGAGTTCATGAAGCCTTGGGACAAGTAGGACTATCTGAAGTACCCTTACAAGCTGCCCCTCATGCCTTGAGTGGAGGACAGCAGCGGCGCTTAGCTCTGGCCGTGCAGCTGATTCGGCAACCTAATATTCTAATGTTGGATGAACCTACAGCAGGCTTAGACTGGTCAATGCGACGGCAGTTAGTCAATCTCCTGGCACAACTCAAGAGTCATTGGACGCTATTTGTTGTCACACATGATGCGGGTGAATTATTACAAATCGCCGATCGCTGCTGGACTCTCAACAGGGGAGAATTGAGAACGGTTGACCCCGCAAGTTTGGGAATCAAAGCCGTCCAAACCCCATCCGTAGCTTAATGTGAGGTCGATTCCCATCTATCCTTCACTGACCAATGACCACTGACAATTGACCCATGACTACTGACCAAAACACTTTATTGCTGCCAGAGATGATGGACGTTTGGCAGCAAACGCTAAACTGGCAACCCAATGCAGAACAACAGCAGCTGTTTCAGCAGCTTTATCAAGCAATTTTGTCAGGCAACCGCCAGTTAAATTTAACTCGAATCACAGCACCCGTGGAGTTTTGGGAAAAGCATCTATGGGATTCCCTACGGGGGGTGGCACCACTATTGCAGTCGGGTCAATCACAGCAGCGCTGGATTGATATCGGAACGGGTGCAGGATTTCCAGGAGTACCAGTCGCGATCGCATTTCCCGACAGTGATGTCACGTTACTCGATTCCACTCGCAAAAAAATTAGCTTTCTCGAAACGCTGCTTGCTCAACTGGATATTAAAAATGCTACGGCATCAAACGGTCGAGCAGAAGCGATCGCGATGCAACCACAGTACTGGGAAACCTACGATGTTGCGCTCCTTAGAGCGGTTGCACCCGTTCATATCTGTGCCGAGTATGCATTACCGTTCCTCAAACCTGGGGGTTTAGCTATTCTTTATCGCGGTCACTGGACAGACGAGGAGGCAAACGATCTAAAATTAGCGATCGAAGAGTTAGGCGGGGTCATTGACTCAATCGAAAGCTTCACGACACCCATCAGCAACAGCGTTCGTCACTGCGTGTACCTGCGTAAGCAATCAGCACTCTTCAACCGAGCATCTACAATCCGCAAGCGATAGTCACTGGCTGCAAGACCTTACTGTTGCAAGGCATCTCTAATACCTCAGGTCGCCTTTTTGCTAGCTAAACTTAGCATCCAAGCGATCGTCTGAACTTAGTCAACGGGTCTGCCTAGTTTTTTTGTACTTATTCAAAAACTGAAACTTTTTGACGGAAATTCGTAAAGCGAGTAACTCAATTATTGACTAACATTAACTAAGAGTTGATGATTTTGCCTTTGCAATAGTCTAGGAAGAGGAGATTATTGAAGAATTCGATTTTATCGGAAACTATTTTTTGGAGAGATTTTTAAATAAGCTCTAAAATGGCAATTGCCTGTTATTTTAAGTTTAATCTTTTTAAAAATGTTTTCAAACCCCTCATTAAATAGCAATACTCCCTCTACAAGCAAACTTATATCTACCAACACTCTTGAATACAGTCACCTTGTTGTTGTGGAGCGTCAATCCCTAAAAATACTATTGGTTGAGGATACCCCGGCTGATGCCGAACTAATCCAAACGCGGTTAGCAAAAGTCAGTGAAACTCAATGTGAGATGACGCTTGTGCAGTGCCTTGACGACGCTCTGAAGTGCCTTCGTCAAGAGGAATTTGATATTGTACTATTAGACTTGTTTCTACCGGATAGCCAAGGACTTGATACGGTCGAGCGCGTAAAAGCATTAATTCCCGCTCTCCCGATTGTAGTAGTGACGGAACTCAAGGATAAAAAACTAGCGCTAGAGGCAGTTCGTGAAGGAGCGCAGGACTATTTAATTAAAGGGCACCTCGAAAATGAAGTGCTAGTCCAGACTCTGCATTATGCGATCGCTCGCCAACGCGATCGTGAGGTGATCCAACAACAGGCTCAACGAGAGCAATTACTGGTACGAATCTTAGAGAATATCCGGCAGTCACTCGACCTCAAACAGATTCTTCAAGCTACCGTTGCCGAAGTCCGGCAATTTCTCAAGACAGACCGAGTTTTTATCCATCATTACCCGTCAAAAAGCCCCAGCGCAGCCGTTGTAGAAGCGATCGATTGTTGCGATCGCTTTAGCGGCGAACCCGACGACTATACAGCCTTAGCTCCCTCCCGTCTGTCACGTTCACAGGCTCAGTATACCCAAGTCGTGGCAGATATAGAGACGGCGACACTAGAGCCTCAGTATAAGGATTTACTAACAGCGTGCCAAGCTAAAGCGGCTTTAACTGTACCAATTTGGCAACGCGAACAAACAACACCGAATCTTGCCGCTGCTCTAGCACGTAACGATCGCACGCTCGGACGTAGTCCAGAGAGTCAAAAGCCGGAAACTCCAAACCGCCTATGGGGGCTATTAACGGCCCATCATTGTAGCAGTTCCCGAACTTGGCAACCGTGGGAGATTGAGTTTTTAAATCACCTAGCGACTCAGGTGGCGATCGCAATTCAACAATCAGAGCTATATCAGCAGCTAGAGTTCGCCAACCAACAATTGCAACAACTCACCACTCACGATAGCCTCACTGGATTGGCTAATCGTCGTCACTTTGATAAAGTTCTGGAAGATGAGTTCAAGCGTTTGGCTCGCGAGTTCAAACCTCTATCGTTGCTCTTGTGCGATATTGACTTTTTCAAACTTTATAACGATACTTACGGTCATCAAGTCGGCGATGCCTGTTTGCAACAAGTTGCCCAAGCGATCGCTCAAGCCGCTAGACG
>DATNPT010000411.1:0-32762 GCA_036703075.1 Chroococcales cyanobacterium | reverse complement strand
GAAATTAGTCATGTCTAATATCGAATCACTAGAGCTGGCTGGCGTGCCTGTTCTAGTTCGTCCGCCTGCCAATCCAAGCTTATCTGCTCCGCTTATCGTTCTTTGGCATGGTGCGGGTATACCCGGCAGCGAGGAGAACTTGGCTGAGACATTGCCGCTTGAAAAGGTGCAAGCCTGGAAAGCGTATCTCGGACTGCCACTGTTTGGGAAACGCCTGCCAGCCGGTGGCACTGATGAGATTATGCAGCGACAGCTAGAAGACTACGTGTTACGGGCACTGCTTCCTACTATCGAACCAGCCATGCAAGAGTTACCGAATGTCGTTCGGGCGTTACAGGCACGATTTAGCATCAATGACCAGGAAGGGATTGGTTTGTTTGGCTTCTCGGTTGGTGGTCTTACCGCTTTACTGACCTTGGTGGAAAGTTCGCTACCTATTAAAGTAGCCGTGTTAGCTGGCGTTACCAAAGACCTTACGGTGGCTGTGGACAACTACGAACGCATAGTTCAGGGAGCGTATCCTACGCTCAAAGAGCAATATCCTTGGGTAGAGGAGCGGTATCGCTGGACTGAGGAGTCAGAAGTGGCTAAACAACGTTTAGATTTTGTTGCTCGTGCTTCAGAAATTACTCAGCGCCAACCAATGCCTGCTGTTTTATTCGTACATGGTTCGCAGGACGAGATATTTCCCGTAAGCAAGGTAGAGGAACTGTATGCGACTCTTGCACCGTACTACGAGCGAACTAATCAGGTGAAGCGTTTGTCCATACAAACCTTTGAGAATTTGAAGCATAACATCGATCTGGAAGCCGCCAAAAGTTCTCCTGAAATGCAACAAGACATAGCTGAATTACAACGAGTCATTACTGCGTGGTTCAGTCAACATTTGACGAGACATTAGTCGCAGAGTAGGCAGTACCAAAATCAGTCAAAACTGAATGCGAGAAGGCAGAAGGCAGATGGATAAAGCAAGTGAACAAACTTTTATTTACACTGACACCGAGCAGTGGACTGAATACAAGCCGCTTCCAGGAACACAATTATTGCCACTAGCTGAACCCGTGCCCCAAGGCTCGATTCATCGGCTACGCATGGCTGCGGGTACCGTAATTCCAGTCCACTACCACCCTTGTGATGAGTATGTATACGTTCTCGATGGAAGTGTAAATACGGCTGGACATGAATGTAAGAAAGGGACTTTTTGGTTTACGCCTGCCAACACAAAGAATGGTCCTCACAAAGCTATTACAGATGTCGATTTAATTACAATTCGTTTGGGTGAAATGGGAGTTTTTGAAATTCCAGAAACTTAAGTTAACCATAGCTATAAAGGAATAGCTATGAAAATTTTGTTGAAAGAAATTATCGATGCTAAAGTTTTACAACACGCCTATTTCTGCAAACTCTCGCCGGGTATGGATTGCACTATTAGAGAAAGGAATTCCATTTGAGGAAGTTTTCCTCAACCTGGATGGCGATCAATATCAATCCGAATTCCTTGAAATTAATCTCTTTCACCACATCCCCGTTTTAGTCGATGATGGGTTTCGAGTAATAGAATCTTTAGCGATTCTGGATTATCTAGAAGCCAAATATCCCCAACCCTCCTTGATGCCTAGCGAGCCAAAAGCGATCGCAACAGTACGCATGGTTCAACTCGTTACCCTTAATGAATTGTGGACTCCAACAATTCGACTCACCGGCTCGGCAATGGGCTTGGTTAACAGCGAACCGCAAAAACTGGAGGAAGCGCATCAGCAAGTCGTCACAGTCCTCAAGTTCTTTGAGCAATTACTGAAGGATTTACCCTATTTTGGCAACGATCGCCTCACTCTCGCCGATATTACCACGGGAACCATGGTACCCGGACTTCCAAGTATGGGCGTATCGCTCGATAATTATCCACATTTGAGAGCATGGTGCGATCGCTTAATGGAGCGCAAGTCTTGGCAAATCACTCAACCCAGTCCGGAGATGATTGAAACCTTCTTACCTCAAGCCAAGGCTCTTATCGCTGCTCATCTCACTTAGCAAAAACCTCTTGGCAGCCAATAATAGGTTCAGCAAAACTCCACGCTTTCGAGGGTTACTACATTTGTAGAGTCACCCCTTATACCCGATATAATTTGGTAGTTTAGGAAAAGCCTGGTTGTCTGAATGAAGTTAGATTGGATTACCCCAGCCGAGCGTCTGAGCGCACTACCCCCCTATGTATTTGCTCGTTTGGATGAACTGAAAGCACGCGCTCGCGAGCAAGGACTCGATTTAATCGATCTAGGAATGGGTAATCCCGATGGCTCAGCGCCTGCGCCAGTGATAGAAGCGGCGATACAAGCCTTGCAAAATCCTCGCAACCACGGCTATCCTCCCTTTGAAGGCACGGCTAGTTTCCGCAAAGCGATCGCGAATTGGTATCACCGCTGTTATAGTGTCGATCTTGACCCAGATAGTGAAGCATTGCCGCTATTGGGTTCCAAAGAAGGGTTAACTCACCTTGCCTTGGCTTACCTCAATCCCGGTGATGTCGTTTTAGTCCCCTCTCCCGCTTATCCCGCTCACTTTCGCGGTCCCTTAATTGCGGGCGCTAAGGTTCACAGCCTGATTCTTAAGCCTGAAAACGACTGGCTGATCGATCTCAGCGCGATTCCTGACGATATCGCCAGACAAGCAAAACTTCTCTATTTCAACTATCCCAGCAATCCTACCGCCGCCACAGCTCCCCGCGAATTTTTTGAAGAGATTGTTGCCTTTGCGCGTAAGTACGAAATCTTGCTCGTCCACGACTTGTGTTATGCCGAACTTGCGTTTGATGGCTATCAGCCAACCAGCTTGCTAGAAATTCCCGGTGCCAAGGATATTGGTGTGGAGTTTCATACCTTATCCAAAACTTACAACATGGCCGGCTGGCGCGTTGGCTTTGTTGTCGGAAATCGCCACATTATTCAAGGGTTGCGAACCTTAAAAACCAATCTGGATTACGGCATATTTGCCGCCTTGCAAACAGCCGCAGAAACGGCGTTACAACTTCCAGATGTCTACGTGCATGAAGTCCAAGCCCGTTACCGTCGCCGTCGCGATTTTCTGATTGAAGGGTTAGGGAAGTTAGGTTGGACTATTCCTAAATCTAAGGCGACAATGTATCTATGGGTGCCATGCCCGGTTGGGATGGGTTCGACTGACTTTGCCCTCGATGTTTTGCAGCAAACGGGTGTTGTTGTAACTCCAGGCAATGCGTTTGGAGTTGCTGGTGAAGGGTATGTCAGAATCAGTTTGATTGCAGAATGCGATCGCTTACAAGAAGCCCTGAATCGATTCAAACAAGCCGGTATCCGTTACTCAGCCGAGGCGCTTGTCTCTACTTCTGAATAATTCTTAAAGATTTGCAATCTAAGGCAATGACTCTCCGGAGCTAATGGACTTGCTCTTGGAGAGACTTCTTGGATTGCTCGAATTGCAAGGACAGCGATTGGATGAGTAAGTGTGGTTGGAGTCCACTGGGTGTATTGATTGCCATTTCTACCGCTTTAGGAGGGGTGTATTGCAATACAAGGCCACTGAGTTGGACAGGATTAGCGTATGCTCAGCAACTGGCTCCCGCGTCTGCGGCTAGTTATGATTCAACGTCTAAGTCACAAATTACGAATGAAGCTGTACTGGATGAACGGTTAGTTGCAGCCAATACCCGATTTAGTCTCAAACTATTCTCGCAACTGCTCAAGCAAGATAGCGATCGCAATATTTTCATTTCACCAAGCAGTGTGGCGCTGGCTTTAGCTATGGTACACAACGGAGCCAATGGCGAAACGCAAAAAGCGATCGCTTCAACCTTAGAGTTGCAAGGACTGAGCCTCCAGGAAATCAATCAAGCGAATGCTGGCTTGCAAACAACGCTCAGTAATCCCGAACTGGGTGTTGAACTTTCGATTGCTAACTCCCTTTGGGCTAAATCGGGTCAATCTTTCAAACGAGAATTCTTACAGAGAATTCAGAACTTCTACCAGGTAGAACTTCAAGAGCTGAACTTTAGCGAACCAACAGCTCCTTCCACAATTAATACTTGGGTCAAGCGCAGTACTAATGAAAAGATACAACAGATTGTCGAGCGAAACGATCTAGGAGCGAATACGGTTTTTGTCCTGCTCGATGCGATCTACTTTCTAGGAAATTGGCAGTATCCCTTTCCCAAACAGGCAACCAGAGAACATTCCTTCACCTTACCCAACGGGACGCAAAAACAGCACCCGATGATGTTCCAGCAGTTGCACGTTCCCTTCTATCAAAATGAGCTATTTCAAGCCATCAGCTTGCCCTATGGCACAGGACGGTTGAGCATGTGCATCTTTCTCCCCCAGCAAGGGACTAATCTCCAAACGTTCTATCAACATCTGAACAGCCAGAATTGGGAAAAATGGATAAATCAGTTCAATAACGAGCAAGGCGACTTGAGTGAAGATGTGCTCGTCGGTCTACCTCGCTTTCGCTTAGAGTATTCCGTAGAACTCAAGGATGCTCTCAAAGCACTAGGGATGGAGGTAGCCTTTGGCAAAGATGCAGATTTCTCTGGGATGACGCCTTCACACCTTTGGATTGACAAGATTAAACATAAAACATTGGTAGATGTTAATGAAGAGGGTACGGTAGCTGCGGCCGTGACAGAAGCAGGCGGTACCAGAGGCGGCTATGAAATGATTGTCGATCGCCCCTTCTTCTTCACCATTCGCGATAATCAAACAGGCACAATCTTATTTATGGGTTCCATGGTCGAACCCAAATAGAATCGGGCTGACCTATTACCCAGTCTAAATTATCTACCCAACCGAAGCTGTGGCTTAAGGCTGAGCATCACATTAGTGACCAGACCTACAATAAGAATATAGAGTCTGTTAAGAAGTGTAAGGTTTTTCATGGCCGATCAGTTAATTCGCGCAACAGCGGCAGAGGGTGGCATCAGAGCCGTCGGTGTCATTACGACGCGCCTCACTGAAGAAGCCCGACAGCGTCACGACCTTTCCTATGTGGCAACCGCTGCACTGGGCCGCACTATGACGGCAGGTCTATTGCTGGCGTCTAATATGAAACGGGAAGGCTCCAGGGTTAACATTCGTGTTAAGGGCAATGGTCCCCTCGGTGGAATTTTAATCGATGCTGGATTGGATGGAACGGTACGCGGCTATGTAGACAACCCAGCCATTGAACTACCACCCAATGAACGAGGAAAACTCGATGTGGGTGGTGCAGTAGGACACGAGGGTTATCTGTATGTAGTTCGGGATGTTGGATATGGCTACCCCTATTCCAGTACCGTTGAGTTGGTATCAGGTGAAATTGGCGATGATGTCGCTCACTACTTGGTCACTTCTGAACAAACAGCGTCTGCTCTAGTCGTCGGCGTGTTTGTG
Source organism: Chroococcales cyanobacterium (assembly GCA_036703075.1). Lineage (GTDB taxonomy): Bacteria > Cyanobacteriota > Cyanobacteriia > Cyanobacteriales > Coleofasciculaceae > DATNPC01. The sequence goes on along the minus strand of DATNPT010000411.1, from coordinate 27,363 downwards.
GGGGCCGAGGGGGTTACGGCAGCAGGTGGGATACTCATCCAAATTCTGCCAAAAGCAGCAACCAACGAAGACTTAATCCAAGTTTTAGAATCTCGCATCAGTAAGCTTTCAGGCTTTACCCCCCTGTTGCAGGCAGGCAAAACACTACCAGAAATTTTGGAGGAGCTACTGGGCGATATGGGCTTAGTTATCCTGCCCGAAGTTCAGATGGTACGTTTTCACTGTGGTTGCTCCTTCGATCGCGTTTTAGGCGCGTTGAAAATGCTCGGTGAAGCCGAACTCCAAGACATGATTGAAAAAGATAAGGGAGCCGAAGCAACCTGCCACTTCTGTGGGGAAGTATACCAAGCGAGTTCTGATGAGCTAGCTCAGTTGATTGAAGATTTGCGGGCTGGCTCAGTTTAACATCTTTAGTTTCCTGAAAACTCGATGGACGTCTGGATAGTTGAAGGTAGCAGCGATAGTTTTGCTCTTGGGCAAGCACGGCAATCGGCTCAGTAGACTTGAAGAGAATTAGCTCTTCGGTGAGCCGATTAAGAACTCTTACAGGGGACGAGTTCTGCTTTAGAGTATTAAAGAAGCTATAGTGCTAAATCGCACAAATCAAGTAACAGGTGACAATCTGCTTCTCCCCCTTAGAAAACGAAGGATTCAAGGTATCTTGTAGCTTTTTCTGTCGAGGGGGAGTAGGATTGCAACTACTGAGGATGGTACAAAGCTCGCTAAATGAGGCGTAGCACATGGTGGTGTGAGTTATGACCAGAAACCGAGAAGTTCCTGACCGTTGGCCTGCCTCGAAACCTTCTAAGCCGGGTCAAATCAATGGGTGGCAGCGTTCCAACAGTGCTCCGCCTGCCCGACCTCCCTTGAGGCGTCCGACTCCAGGAGTACCCAGCACGCCTAATCTAGCGAATGCAGCTCCTGTAGATCGTGTGTCACATCCGCTATCCCAACCCCCACAGCCTGCACCAGCAGGAGGACCAGATTTTCCAGCACCAGATAGACCCGGAGTGCCGTCACCTCCCCCCTCAAAACCGCCTCAGAAACGCAAGGGATTATTGCCCCGAACCTTACAGTTTTGGGCAATTGTCATCTTGCTGGTTTCTGGTGGAGTGGGATTTATGGCCGTGGCACTGTTGTTAAAACTACCCGCCGTTCCCAATTGCCCTTCCACGTTTTGGCCAACCGCTTCAGCGTCAATGCGTCTTTATTGCGCCCAATTGGCCGCCAACAAGCAAACAGCGGATGATTTACTACAAGCGATCGCGTTGGTAGAAGGTTTGCCAGCAGACCATCCCCTGCGTCCAACCATCGACGGTCACATCGAACAATGGTCGCTCGATATTCTCAAAATTGGCGAACAAAAATTCCAGGCAGGGCAACTGGATGAGGCAATTAAAATCGCTAGACGAATTCCTGCCAACGTCTCCGCCCGTAACTCAGTGGAAAAGCAGGTCGAGCGCTGGCAGAGCATCTGGTCGAAAGCGCAAGAGGTTTACAATCAGGCGGTGGGACAGCTCAAGCAGTCCAACTGGAACCAAGCGTTTAGAGAGGCAGTCAAACTGACCTCGATCGACAATAAATACTGGGCAACCGTACAATACGAGCGCCTCGTCGATTTGATTCAGATTGGACGGGAAGCGAGCGCTCAGCTGGATAAAGCGTATCAGTTGAGTAAAAGCGGGAGCGTAGACAATATTTTGGCAGCGATTAAAGAGGCAGAGAAAATCCCCCGTGAGAGTTTTGCTTATAAGGAAGCTCAGGATTTAATTGCCGATGCGGGTAACAAGCTGATCAAAATCGCCGAGGAACGACTAGAACGACGCAATTGGAAAGGTGTCCTGGAAATTGCCAATAAACTGCCTCCTAGCGTCAAGGTAGCGCAGGTGAAAGATGACTTGATTGACTTGGCGAATGCGATATCGAGTGCTGAATCAGGAACAGCTACGGGTTTGGAAGACGCGATCGCATCGGCGCAAAAACTAGAAGCCAACCGTCCCTTGTATGATAAGGCGCAGCAGCTAATCGATCGCTGGCAGCGAGAGAAAGAAGACGTTGCTCGTTTGGAGCGAGCTAAGACGTTTGCCAATTCGGGCTTGAGCGCCGATCTGAGAACAGCGATTGCTGAAGCTCAACAGATTCCCGTTGGCAATCCTCGCTATCAGGAAGCCCGCTCGGAAATTAGTCGCTGGACATCTCAAGCGGAAACCATAGAAGACCAACCTTACCTCGACCGGGCGAAACAAATTGCGAGTTTGGGTGGAGTTGCCTCGATGCAAGAAGCGATTCAGGAAGCCAGTCGCATTGCTCCAGGTCGTGCTCTGTATAAGGAAGCGCAAGCCAAAATTGGCGAATGGACTCGCTCGATTCAGCGGATAGAAGACCAGCCCTACCTCGACCAAGCGACTGCTCTAGCCGATGGAGGCAATCTGTCAGCAGCGATTAGTGCAGCTCAACAGATTAGATCCGGCAGATCCCTCTACAGTGAAGCACAACGTAAGATCGGAAGTTGGCAGGCGGAAATTGACGGTCAGCAGCGTTTACAGGCAGCTTACCAAGCTTCAACTCCCGGCACTCCGGAAGCCCTGCGAGAAGCGATTCGACTGGCCAGACAAGTTCCCAGAGGGGCATCCAACCGCAGCGAGGCTAGATCGGCAGCCGATCGCTGGAGTAGCCAACTGTTATCAATGGCTAACGATCGCTCCTCGTACAATCTCAACGAAGCGATCGCGATCGCAAAAATGATTCCCTCCGGTACAGAAGCGTATGAGGCAGCTCAACAGCAAATTCAAACCTGGCAAAGAATTCTAGAACCACCGCCATCTCCTAGCCCAGTCGAGGAATCAACGGGTACAGATGCTGGGTTGTAATTTGGCTCGACTAGAAGAGTGCGAACCATACACTCGTAGGTGAAAGGCAGGTCAAATGAGTACAGTCGTCGTCGGTTATTTCTTGGCAGGAGTCATTGGACTTAGTCTGGGCTTAGTTGGCGGAGGTGGCTCGATCCTGGCAGTTCCGGTCTTGGTTTACCTGATGGGAATTACTCCAAAAACGGCGATCGCGATGTCTCTCGTCATCGTCGGTATGGTGAGCCTGTTTGGGGCTGTCCCTCATTGGCGACTCGGTAATGTCTGCTTCCAAACCGCGCTCCTGTTTGCTCCGGCTGCCATGTTGGGGACATACCTTGGAGCACGATTGGCTGCCCTGCCTGCGATCGATGACACGATTCAAATGGGGCTTTTCGCCACTACCATGTTGCTGGCAGCCGTCTTGATGATTTGCAAAAGCGATCGCTCATCCCCAGATGTTGCGATCGCATCCGAAGTCCAAGGCTCTGTTTCTACCTCGCAACATCGTAACCTTTGGCTTTGGATTGCGATCGAAGGATTTGGTGTAGGTGTCTTAACGGGACTAGTCGGCGTTGGGGGCGGCTTTGCGATTGTGCCAGCGCTAGTTCTGTTAGGTAATATTCCGATGCAGCAAGCAGTTGGTACGTCTCTGCCAATTGTTGCGCTCAAGTCAGTTACAGGTTTCCTAGGTTATCTGGGGCAGGTGGAACTTGATTGGCAGTTGATGGTGTCGTTCACGATTGCCGCTAGTGGAGGAACTCTCCTCGGCGTTTACTTAGTTCCTTCCCTTAAAGCACAGCACCTCCAGAAAGGCTTTGGCTGCTTTCTAGTGTTGCTCGCAGGATTCATTCTCTGGCAAAACTGGCAAACTATCAGCTAATCGGGACACAGTCGCCAAACTCTTTGAAGCACTCTCAAGAGTGTTAGACACTCTATTTTGCTTACCTAGCTCGCCCAGGCGACTCTTGACTCTCGCCAAATACTGGAACCTTGACCCGTCAATCTTTCCCTTCTGCCCTCTGCCTTTTGCTATGGCAGACCGCTTTCTTGACACAGAATCATCAAAAGTCTGACATAGAACTGACACTCAGTTTGTCTACAGTAACAGCAGATTTGATTAATTAGCAGTCGGCTGGATGGTTTGAGGGAATTAAGAGCAATCGCTGAATTGGAGGTTGTGCATTACCATGATTAACTGTCCTTGCTGCTCTAATCAATTGTTACGCCATGTCCGGTATCAGCATATTTATTGGTTTTGTTTATCCTGTAGGCAAGAGATGCCCCATCCAGCTTCATCGGTAAAACGTCAATTAACGTTTCACAAGCTGTCAAAACCAGTCATCTCATTTCCAAGCACAGAAAAATAGTCCGTTGGCAGCTAGGGAGCTTCTATTTCTAGAGTTAGAAAAACGGACTCGCTATCGGCTGTAGCTGTTTTCGATCCACCACAAAAAGCTCATGGTTAAAACGGCAATGCCTCAGGTGGCGCAATATCGGCTCCAGCTTTGATGCCATTTTTACTGGACTGTAATCCAGGCTTGCTCTTCGCTTCTGCACGCTCAGCTTTGGGAGACGTTGATGTATGTGAAGAAGGAGCTGGAACTGGCTTAAATTCAACAGATGCCTTTGGCGCTGCTTGCTTTGACATCAAGCCAAGTCCTCCAATTGCGCCTGCGATTAAAGCGGTATAGCCAACATACAGATGTATGGAATTCAGTTGAAATCCTGGTAAAGCTGTAGAGTTATACCAGGAGGGAACTACCGATTTTACCGGGTCGGGTTCAGGCAAGGACGCGGCGATCGCTACACCATTCAAGCCCAATGCATTCCCAATTCGCCGGATAAAACCGCGAATGTAAACATCCTCTGGCAGTTCATACAAGCGACCCTTTTCTAAGGCTTCAATATGATGCATCGGTACAAGGGTTTGAGTATGCAATTGGAACACGCTTAGCGATCGATCTTCACGCGCCCGCAGCAGCTCTTGACCGATTTGGAGTAAAATTTCCTCTCGCTCTTTTGCTGCCTTTTGTGCGGCTAGTTCTGCCTTTGTGAGTTTTGGGTTTTGCTTTGTATTTCCAGTCTGTTGATTGGTCACTTTTGAGTGGTAAATTCTATCATCGAAATTAGCAAATTCTTCTTCACATGGGGTACCTGAGTGAGATTCCACATGTACTGAACTATCGTTCATCCCCTGAGAAAAATTTGACTGTTCCTGTCTAACATCCTTTGTTCTCTCGGAAGTGGCAGGTACGATATTATACTGTCGGACAAGCTGTTGAAACGTCAACCGAACGGCTTCTCGTCCCACCGCCTTAACTAAAATTTGAGCAGTGCTAGATGCCTCTCCCAGCATCGTCTGCAACCCAGCCATGGAGCGACGGTAGACTTCACTATCGACAAGTTCGGCTTCGATCTGAGACAGAATAGAGCGCAATCCTTCTTGAGAAATTTCAATCGTTGGGTTGTCGATAACACCGTTACCGTAAGTAGCCTGCATTACCATAACGTTCTTTTGTTCCATGTTTAAGTAAAAGTACTTTGGCAGAGCAACTCAAGGGGTGAGGTAGAAGTTGCATCATGCCACCCACGGCAATTGCCAGTAAATAGACAGTAGCTGGGGCTATCTGAGTATTCTTTTCGGCTACCCAGGTGAAAATCCGGAGAGTTATTTAATGTTTTCCCTACGAGCAGAGTTAGGCGATTTTTTCGATGGCTGAGCATGGCGCAGAGCATTGCTACAGGGGAGATGCAGACGCTCGCGTACTCCTCAACTGGACCTGATTTAACTTCAACAAGAAAAGAAGTCAAGCTGCGAAGATAGTTATTTCTAATAGTGACGGGTAACAATTCGATCGCGTTTGTCTTCAACGCCGCGTTTGCATAAATTACTCAACAAAGTTTAGCGAACTGAGGTTTTTATTCGTGACAAAATAAATTAATAATTATGAATGATGAATCATAAATTAAAGAATGTTTTGATAATTCATCAATGCTTTCATTGGCTATAAACTTTAGCTGGGACAGTGGTCAAGAGTCAATAGTTTCCCCAATTCCCCATTCCCTATTACCCTTTACCATAAATGTCTCGCTTGATTGTTGGTAGCTTTATATTTAATGATTGTTTGACTCTACAACATCTGTTGCGTCAGTAGTAGAACAGCGATCGCATAGTCCGAAAAACTCCAGGGTGTGGTAGTAGATCTTAAACTGGTGAGAATCTTGCAGTTCGCTCTCCAGTTGGTGAACGGGACATTCATCAATGGCTATTGATTCTCCACAGTTGAGGCAAGTGAGGTGATGTTGATCGCTGTGTACGGAACTGTAGAGGGATTCCCCGTTAGCAAGTGTCCGTACCTGAACCGCTCCTTCCAATTTCAGTGACTCAAGAGAGCGATACACTGTAGCTAGACCCATACTTTGCTCCCGGTTGCGTAACTCGATATAGAGATCTTGGGCAGAAATGGCACAGTTCAAGGTTTTGAGCAAATTCAAGATTCGCTCTTGAGAACGGGTACGCTGGACTTTCATTGGCTTTCGGTTCAATTTCCTAGAAATTTCTCGGAGTCTTGGGGACTGAGTGGTTCAAACTTTAAAAGGTAAATTTAGGGGATACCTGTGATTCACAAATATCAAGCTCGCATCTATGTTACCCTTCGACCTTCGGTATTAGATCCGGCAGGTGTAGCCGTGGAGTCTGGAGTGAAGCACTTGGGTTACGACAACGTCGAACAGGTGCGAATTGGCAAGTATATTGAGCTGATGATCTGTGCTGAAAATGAAAGTAAGGCGCGAGAGCAGCTCGATCGCATTTGCGATCAGTTGTTGGCCAATCCAGTAATTGAAAATTACCGATTCGATCTGACTGAGGTAGCTGTACTAATGGGGGCATCGTCATGAAGTTTGGAGTTGTCGTCTTTCCTGGGTCAAATTGCGATCGCGATGTAGCCTATGTGACTCAGAGTTTACTCGATCGACCTACACGAATGGTTTGGCATGAGGAAACGGATCTATCTGACCTAGATGTAGTCATCTTGCCAGGTGGTTTCAGTTACGGAGACTACTTACGCTGTGGAGCAATTGCTCGATTCTCACCTGTGATGGGTCAGGTAGTGGAACATGTCAAACAGGGTAAGTACGTTCTTGGCATCTGCAACGGCTTTCAGGTACTAACGGAAATGGGGCTATTGCCAGGGGCGCTAGTCCGAAATCGAGACTTGCATTTTATTTGCGATCGCGTTCCAGTCAAGGTCGAACGTACTGACTTACCTTGGACATCAGCGTACAGTACGGGGCAAGTCATTACCCTGCCAATTGCTCACGGGGAGGGTCGTTACTACGCCGATGATGACACGCTAAAAGCATTGGAAGATAACGGTCAAGTTCTGTTTCGTTACTGTAGTGCGACAGGGGAAAGGGACAGTACCAGCAACCCCAACGGTTCGCTAAACAATATTGCAGGAATTTGCGATCACACCGGCAAGGTTGTGGGCATGATGCCCCATCCAGAACGGGCATCCGATGCCCTACTAGGCGGCACTGATGGTCTTAAGTTGTTCGAGGGATTATTGGCAGCGCTTTCGAGTGAAACTACACCTGCAATGAGTCTTGTTAGTTAACGCAGCGATCGGTTTTCAGTAACTAGTGACGGGTTGCATGTTGGGAATTTGACCTCAACTGCAACCTTCCCCACTGTTAACGAGGAACCAAAGCTGACTTCAAAGCATCAATGTTGCTAAATCTAGCATCCTCAGCTAGTTTGGTAGAGCAAGGGGTGCTTTCCTGCAAAATGATAGTGAATAAGGTGCTATTCCGGCAGGATATCGCCATAAATGAACCAGCAAAAACAATAGCGAATACAGAGAAAGCCAGTGATGTCATCTACCTCTAGCACCGGCTTACAGATACAACCGATCCGATACAGGGACTGGATAATCACAACAAAAGTCATTGACAGACGACTATGGCTGCGGTGGCAGCATCCTAAGGAAAATTTCCCTCGCTACAGCTATCCCGTCACGGAGAGAGGTTTAGCCGATACCATTCGTTACGCTCGATTTCTGATTGACTTAGCTATCCAACTGGAAGCGGCTGCCTCCGCGCAGGAATTACAATAATCCGATACCTGTCAATTCTAGTACCAAGTGTAGATTGTGCATCTAATTTGCACAATCTACACTTGGGTTTTGGCGTTCGTTATCCGCTCTTGGGAAAGCAACTGACTACTAACGAAAAGCCAAATGGCATAAATTCATTCCAAAGTAAGAAGCATTGAGCACTATAAATTCTGTACCTAGTAAGATTTTTGGTCTACCGCCAAAATCGGTAACTAAATAGTCGCTCAAACTCTTCTCTACAACAAAGAAGTATTTAATCCTCACGAAAGAGTTAGTAACTATAAAATCTGCGTTATGTTCATAGCAACAAGTTGGCTCCTTTGCAGTTTGTAGCCGTTAAACAGAGCGGCGCGATGAGCCTGCTATCAAACATAAAAATGAATGGGAGAAAAATCTATGAGTAACGAACCGAAGAGAGTAGTACCGCAAACTCATCCCTCAGAAGCTGAACCCGGAAGAGGTGCCCCAGGGAATCAAGTAGGGGTTCAAATGTCTCAGACGACAGCAGTCAATCCTCCCGATGCAGTAATTCCTTCTAATACCAACCCAGAAGAAGATATTAGAGAAGTCGAAGCTTTAGAGGCACAAGAGGAAGGTAGTGGCATGACAACCACAGACGGCTATGTTATTGACGAATCGGGACGTCTCGATAACTATGCGGTTGAACCAGAAATGTACGTCGAAGAGAAGTAGTTTTAGTGCTAGAGCGTTGGTTCAGCAATCAAAATTCTAGATAGAGGCGTTAGTACAAAAACCATGTAGGGGCACGACATGCCGTGCCCCTACCCATAACTCGTGTCTCAAAACAGTATCAAACCTGAGATTTATACCCACCGGCTGATTCAAGAATTAGCAATATACACCTCTAGCGTAACGTCAGCCTTAGCGTGCGATCGCTACATTAACAACATATAGCAAGCTGCACTGAATGGGCGTTAATCCATTTGGGTGGAAGGGAGAAAAAACATGAATAATAACGAGCAATTTCTGGACGAATATAACGAGTATATTGAACCAACTCCAGCCGTTGAAGCTGAGATTGTACCCGACGAGTCTTCACAAGACGAGAAAGGCATGGGAGGTAGCCTAGCAGCAGGAGCAGCAGGAGCGGCAGTTGGTGCTGTAATTGGTGGCAAAGTTGCGGGTAGAACAGGGGCAATTCTTGGTGCTGTTGCAGGTGCAGTAGCAGGTAGTATGACGGCCAAGGCTACGCCTGATGATGCAGGCGAAAAACTCAAAGATGCAGCGGAAAATGTAGCTGATAAAGTTAAGGATACGGCTGAGCATGCCAAGTCATCTCTCCAAGGCGCAGCAGATAACGTAAAGCACGCTGCTCTAGATACCGCAGATAAAGTCCAAGATGCTGCTGAGCGTGCAAAACCCTCGATAGAGAGTGCAGCAGATAAAGCAAAGGGGGCAGTGGAAAACACAGCTAACAAAGTACAAGATGCTGCTGAACATGCCAAGCCATCCCATCAGCAAGACGCCCAAGAGCGTGGCTTAAAAGAACGAGTGATTATTGAACCAGGCTGTGATGTTTCGCCGACAACAACTCTATCTCCCGAACCGTTGAGTAACGATCGTCCGCTTCTCTAAAAATGCGGTCACAAGTGGTGCTTAAATGAGTTGAACACAGGTTATCTGTAGGGGCTCTTGCATGCAAGAGTCCCTACCGTAGATCGATTGGCATATTGTTAGTGCAATCAATTGCGATCCCATTCGTCAACTTTGAGTTGGTCGAGTGCTGATAGTGGACTAACAACCGCGACTTTGTTTTTTACGTTTAACATGGTGATTTTTCTTTTGTTTTGGTTGGTGTGAATTAAATAAACATGCCGCCAGAGACTTCGATTCTCTGAGCATTGACCCATCGGTTCTCTTCGGAAAGTAAAGATGCGATCGCCCCTCCAATATCATCTGGAAGACCAACGCGACCCAGAGCAGTTTGTGAGGCGATGAAGTTGTTAATCTCTGGATTGTCGCGCACTCTCGCATCGGCGAAATCCGTTTCAATTGCGCCAGGAGCTATTACGTTCACTGCAATCTGTCGGTGTCCCAATTCCTTCGCCATGTATCGAGTCAACACTTCGATCGCCCCCTTCATCGCTCCATAGGCAGCATAGCCGGGTAGGGTAAATCGGGTAACACCCGACGAAATGTTGATAATCCGTCCTCCATCCTTGAGCAACGGCAGAAGCTTCTGTGTGAGGAAGAAAACACCTTTCACATGAATGTTCATCAAGCGATCGAATTCATCCTCAGTCGTTTCTGCAAACGGTGCATGAACACCAATTCCCGCATTGTTGACGAGGAAATCAAACTGCTCGGTCTGCCATTTGTCCTGAAGTAACTGCTTAATTTGCCCTGCAAAATCCTCAAAGGTTTTTGTCAAAGAAGTATCCAGTTGTAGCGCGATCGCTTTCCTGCCAATTTCTTCAATTGCAGCGACAACATTTTGGGCTTCTGCCTCGTTGCTGCGATACGTCACGATGACATCAACCCCTTTTTTGGCAAGCGCCAAAGCGGTATTTTTGCCTAATCCTCGACTCGATCCTGTTATTAAAGCAATTTTTGTTGTGTCTTGTGCCATTGCCTTATCCTTTTATTAATTTCTTGACATGGGTTCATCGTAAAGTTTCAAACGCTTGTATTCAAGCCGCTATAATATTTCGGGCAATCAACTTCGAGACTGATGTGCAATCAGTTGCGATCGCCAAACCTGCTTGAATGGAAGACCCACTTTGCGATAAACCGATCGCAAGGCATCGGCACTGGATGCCTCGAACAGACAAATCGACTGCTTTCCATCCGCAGACATCAGAGAAAATAAGCGTCGAACTTCAAGTTCCCTATAACAAGGTTGAGCCTTCTGACTGGTAATGTCCCATACCTCTTTCGTGATGCAATAAGAACGGTGATAGCAGTATATACAGGCAAGTTTTCCAGACAATTGGCGTGCGATCGCATGGCACGGCAAGGATTCAAAAAATGGTGGACAAAATTTGTTCCAAAAGCCGTTGAACGCAGTACCTATGTGTTATTCGTTTGCAAGGGTAGACGAATGGGTTTGAGTACACTACGGCGATGCGGGTCAGTGTCCATGACTAAGCCCCGACATTAATTTTCAGTATTGCAAAATTAATCTCTCTAGATCTAAATCTGAAGCCACTTGAGCGAGTTTCGAGAGGTCAGTGGGATCGGCTAGATGAGGTAAGATACCCAAAACTGGTACGTTAGTTAGAGACTCAATTAGCCCAATTGGAGTCCAATCAGCAATTTCCTCATCCGAACAAGGTCTCACACAATTGAGGATGATACCTTTGAGCTGGATGTTAGAGGAACGTGATAGAGCAACATTAGCAACAGTTTGTGCGATCGCGCCCAGTTTTACTGGTACAACCAACACTACTGGCAACCGCCAATCTCTTGCCAAATCAGCAACCGTAAGCTCGTGAGTCACGGGTGAACCCAAGCCTCCCAACGCTTCCACCAACACCCACTGACGTTGTTGCTGCAATCGATTCAACGCCTGCCAAACTCGTCCTAACTCCACTGTTCGCCCTTCCCGTTCTGCTGCTACGGGGGGTGCTACAGGAGTCTGGAAATGTAAAGGCGTCATCTCTTCTGGAGTTTGCTGGAGGTCAAACAGCGTTTGATACAGTTCGCAGTCTCCAGTGCCTGTCTGAATTGGCTTCAAAATTCCCAAAGTCTCGTGCGAACGGTAAGTCTGCCAATAAGCGGCTAGAGCGCACGTCAAAACTGTTTTGCCTGTATCGGTATCAGTACCAGCAATTAGTAAGCTATTGACCATCGAATTTGCAGAGTGGCATTAGCGTCAAAAAGTCGAAACATTGAATAGTTAGTAGTTAGTGCTAAGTAGGATGGACATTGCACCTGAATGTCAACGTCACTGTCCCACTAACGGCCAACTACTAACCAAGCCGTATGGTCTGTTTATTGATTATTTGGGCTATTCCCAGCAGCATTTGGGCTATTCCCAGCGGCATTTGGGCTATTCCCAGCAGTTAGGCTGAGATTGACGCTAAAGTTCTGTTGCTGTTGGGCAATCACGTCAATTTTATACTCCCCGTTGCGAGGGGCTTGACCCTGCCAATATTTGACACCTGATTCTATCAATCGACCGGCAGGACCACGGATATCTAAACTAACGTTGTTGGTCTGAGGCACGTCCAGTTTCAACTGCTGCCCGCGTTGAAGATTAACGACATAGCGCTTAATTTTTTGAGGGCTAGTATCACCGACGAGTTGCAAACTATCACCCGGTGCTAAAGTAACCCGCTCTATGTCATATCCGCCTGACGGCGATGGTGATGGCTGAGCTTCGTTAGACGAACTCAACACCAAACTGTATTTACTTTGTTGCAGGCCGGCAACGGGACTCACCTGAACGGTGTAATCGCCATCATAGGGGAGCTTGCCTTGCCACTGCTGTACTTGTGTGGATTGATTGTTGACGGGTGTGCCATCGGGTCCGAGTAAGGTCATCAACACCCCTTGATCGCCAGGAAAAAAGGCTTTGAGTTGCTGGTCTTGTTGACCCCGGAAAATGTAGTTAACAGTGGTGTTCGTCTTCAATGTCCCTGTTCGCGTGAGCGTTTGACCGGGTGGGATAGTCAAGCGCTGACTGTAGGAAGTTGGTGAAGGACTTGGTGTTGGTGAAGGACTTGGTGTCGGTGAAGGACTTGGTGTCGGTGAAGGACTTGGTGTTGGTGAAGGACTCGGTGTCGGAGTCTCGGTAGCGATTGGAGTTGGACTCTCGGTAACTGTTTCCGTCGGCGATTCGGCGATCGGAGTTTCATCTTGCCGATTGAAGCTGCTGACGACAGCCCAAGAACCAAGCCCTGCTAGCAAAGCGAGCGCGGTACCAAGCCCCACAACCGCCCAAGGCTTATCCCAAAGAGACTCACTCGCGGGTTCGGGAATCACAGGGTCACTTCCCCGCCTCGGCCCGTCTGGATCGGGACGGCGTCCCACAGCCATTGTCGCGACTTGCGAGACGTTAGGGTCGGGTCTTATGGAAGTAGGAGCTGGCGTTGGGGCTGATGCTGGGGCAGCGATAATGCCAGTGCGAAGGGCTTGCAGCACTTCTGATGCTGACTGAAAGCGTTGATCGGGTCGCTGAGCCAACATTCGGTTTAAAACATTGGCAAATTCGTCGCTGACATTGGCATGTTGACGCCAGTGCCACATCAACTGGTTGTCGTCAAACAGTTCTCGGGGTTCTCTACCAGTCAGTAACACCACAGCCGTCACAGCCAAGGAATAGAGGTCGCTGCTAGGGTAAGCCCTACCTGATTGAATTTGCTCGCTGGGTGCATAGCCGATTTTCCCGACCGTTGTTGCAATAGCCGTTCCGTGGGGAGAGTTGAAACGGGTTGCTAGTTCCTTAACAACTCCAAAGTCAATCAGTACTGGCAAACCATCGCTGTTGCGTTGGATAATGTTATCGGGCGTGATATCTCTATGAATAATGCCTTGACTGTGGAGATACTCCAGTACCGGCAATAGCTGGAGCAATAGTTGCTTAACTTCTGCTTCTGAGAAGACTCCAGGACTAGCCGCCGCTGCACTTGGGAGATTGGGATTTGAGGGTTGAATCACCGTCTGGGCTTTGCGTGCTTCTAAGAGTTCCCGGTAGGTTCTCCCCTCCACGTAATCCTGCACCAGAAACAATCGTCCGTCCTGCTCAAAGTTCGCTCTAAACTGAGGAACTTGGGGGTGCTTGATTTGATAAAGAGTTGTTGCCTCTCGTTGGAATAACTCCTTGGACTTATCCAGGGCATATTCCCCTGTATCTGGAGGAATCAATTCCTTAATGGCACAAAGTTCATTGAATCGCCCTTGATCTTCTGCCAGGTAAGACCGAGCAAAGCCGCCTTGACCGAGAACATTGATCAAGTGGTAGCGATTTTGCAGAATAGTTCCAGAGGCAAGTGGTGCTTCCATGGGCATATTAATCAGTTTTTCTGAAAAAGAGGCAGGACGGTGACGCTGAGTTTTAGCCTCAATCTCGAACCTAGCAAGCTAGCTTCGCTTCAACTTAGCGTACCTTGAATGATGCAAGTCGCCAATGGCGTGCTTTTAAAAAATTTTACCAAAGGTATTTTATTCAATTTTATCAAATTTGCAATAGGATTTTGGATAATTCATTTCTCTATTTCACGCAAAGCTAGGTCAGATAGCTTGCGGATTTTATTATCTGCTCGTTGAGCAAAGCAATGACGCCAAAAAACGATATACTTGTCAATTTACCAAAATCTAGCCATTCAAATAAGTGGACTCTTACTAAATTATTTTGACCTAGATTCAATCCAGCGAGTTTGAATGTTCAATGGATAGTTTTTCGCTTGGGTCGATCGCTTGGCAGTTACTGAAGGGAAAGTTTACAAAAATGTTAAGACTGTTAGTTTGAACGCGATCGCTGTCAAGGAATTAGCGTTGGGGTCGTATCAGTCGAGACCGTGTCACCTGGCCGGGAAAGCGGCTGAAGTTCAGCTCGATCGCACATCTGCTTTGTATTTTGTTAAACTAAAGTCTCCTGGGATAAAATTCCCTAAAGTTTTGTGTAAGTATTTTTACTATTATAAAGTGCTGCTACTAATAAATGTATTGCTTCGTGCTGGTGGTATCTACTGGTTCGGGTCACTGGGTCGCTTCTCAGCCCAGTCAATTTTTTTAGGAAATTATGAGAAATGTTTATAAGCCGAAATGATAAGATTGCGATGAAATTGATTGAGCTTCGAGGGTTTGCTGTGAGCCGTTCTGCAACTTTAACGCTTCAGCCCATGCTGCCGCCGATTGCGGATAACAATCGACTCCGACTGTTTTCTGGTTCTGCTAATGCGCCACTTGCACAAGAAGTGGCTCGCTATCTTGGCATGGACTTAGGACCGATGGTTCGCAAGCGGTTCGCAGATGGGGAGTTATATATACAGATACAAGAATCCATTCGCGGGTGTGACGTTTATCTGATTCAGCCAACGTGCCAACCCGTAAACACCCACCTGATGGAATTGCTGATTATGGTGGATGCCTGTCGTCGAGCATCAGCACGGCAGATTACGGTAGTGCTTCCTTATTATGGTTATGCCAGAGCCGATCGCAAGACGGCTGGGCGCGAGTCGATTACCGCTAAGCTAGTTGCTAATCTGATTACCCAATCGGGTGCCGGTCGAGTTTTGGCAATGGATTTACACTCTGCCCAAATCCAAGGCTACTTTGACATTCCTTTTGACCATGTCTACGGCTCACCCGTCATCATTGACTACTTGGCCAGCAAGCAACTATCTGATTTGGTAGTAGTTTCGCCCGACGTTGGCGGAGTTGCAAGAGCGAGGGCATTTGCCAAAAAGCTGAATGATGCACCGCTAGCAATTATTGACAAGCGTCGGCAAGCGCACAATGTTGCAGAAGTGATGAATGTCATTGGCGATGTTAAGGGCAAAACAGCGGTAATGGTAGACGATATGATCGATACCGCTGGCACAATGCTTGAAGGCGCAAAGATTTTAAGGGAAGAGGGAGCGCGTCAAGTCTATGCTTGTGCCACCCATGCTGTGTTTTCACCACCCGCTGTACAGCGCTTGTCGAGTGGGGTATTTGAAGAGGTAATTGTCACTAATTCAATTCCAGTTCCGGAAGAAAACCGCTTTAAACAGCTCACGGTGCTGTCGATCTCTACCATACTGGGCGAAACCATCTGGCGTATCCATGAAGAGAGTTCTGTAAGCAGCATGTTCCGTTAAACTTGTTACCTCGATAGGGGTGGCATACATGGGTGTCAATTTAAGGCTCAAATGCTCTCGGCAAAATGCTTTTTCCCCTGCATCGATCCCCTCGCATTCCCCTTAAAAAGGGGGACTAAGATTCCGGTTCCCCCTTTTTAAGGGGGGCTAAGGGGGATCGAAGGTTTAATACTTATACAGAACCTGCTGAAGTTAGGTTTTATGCTTAAGTTGACACCAATGGGTGGCATAACGCCCCTACAGCAAAAGCCTGCTTGAGCAGGCTTTATATTTTTTTGAGAGGAGTGCATCAGCTTAGTGGATTTTTGAGCCTTGTATCTTCCTACTCTCACCTAATTCAGATACTCTAAGAACTGTTCGGGTACCAACCGCAACTTTCCCGATTTTAAGTGCGAAATATCGAGCCAAAGCGCTCTTTTTTTGCGATCGCCTTCTGGAAAAACAATCGGGTCTAGCTGATAAAACGTCGGGTCAACAAAATCACATTGATAAACTTGGAGAATTTCGTGATAGGGTTGACCGTTGTAGGTAAAGATATTTTCCAGACAGCCTAGATACCGAATCTTGGTTAATTCTGCCTGGATTTCTTCTTGGAATTCTCGTTGTAAGGCATTACAGCTGGACTCTCCAAAGTCAACCCCGCCTCCCAATGCCCGATAAAAGGTTTGCTGCTTAACTGAATCGTAGCCTTCTGCTACAAAAGTGCGATCGCCATCTCGAATCAGACCCAATGCCAGTACGCGAATTTGGTTAGGGATATGCATGTTTCCTTGAAACGATCCTAGATGCCTGCCTGTAGACCTGAGAATTAACAGAAGCTGAGATTACTTTAAGCGAACGTCGTTCGCTCTAGAGAGGTAACTCAGTTCTGCTCAGCATTGTAGAACTGAGAACCATGCTCATTTTCTTCTACCGGCCAGTCTTCATTTTCCCCACCAACGATCAATCGTTCAATATTGACATATTCTTTGGAAAGCTGTCGGAGACCATTAATTAGCACATCAAGCGCGATCGCATCACTCGTTCCTAGGTCGAACCAGCAACGGCCCCAAGTCCCTAGATACTCAAAATCGCTCTTGTTATGCATGAGGGACATTAAACTTCCATCAGCCGCCCTCTCATCATAATCGAAGTAGCTGATATCAATACCAACATCCTGAACTTGAAGGTTTTCAGCATCGAATCCTCCCAGCTTGCCTAAGAAAAACCAGGAGTTGAACAGTTCTTCAACATATTCCTTTTCCATGGGAGAAGGAACTGTGCTGAACTCCAGCCAAATCCATAAATCGAACTGGTTATACTCGCGAAACTGTATTTGCATTATTTTAGAGCTTTACGCTAGTCGCAATCATTCTATCGAAAACTCCCGACAGCGTTTTGCACCTTTTCTCCTTGCAGAGGTAGGGATTTCTCACCACCTGAGAGCATTAGGGTAAGTCCCACAGGACGTGGAGGGACGTCCCCGGACTTTAAGAGGATGGCTGAAGCCAGGGGAGGAACGCCACCAGCCGACGAAGGGAATAGGGAAGAGGTAATGGCAGGAATTACCCCTTCCCTATTCCCAAAAAGTCCCTTAATAAAGCGGTGGGGTTTTCGATTAATCCATTACGTTGGACGTTAGGTAGAGGTGACACGGATAATAACCGTAGATACTCAGAAGAGACGCTCAGCCGTTTGTGTCAGGGGATGGCCCAAATGAAGATTCCAGGAGTTTTTAAGCCTTATGTAGTGGTTTTCCGAATTTTGGATGGTTACGGACAACTCTGGTCGCCATCTGGGCAATTCCTGGGTTTGCTTTCATCCGATCCACATCACCCTTACTCCATTATTAATCCTCTAGGTAACTACGGCAGTCCCCATTCCTCTACTAGCATTCATAATCCTCAAAGTTTATATGGCGGTGCTAACGGGATTTATAGTCCCTATAATCCTCGTTGTCTTAACCCTCCTATTATTTTATATCAGGGCGATCCAGTGCTCGTTCTCACTTGGAATCTCAATGTTTTTACTAACGATCTGAATATTGTGGATGTAGATTTGATGCTTGCCATCTACGAACAATTTTCAAATTCGATATCTCAACCGAGGCATATGCGATCGCAAAGCACGGGTCAAGCTCAATCGCAAATGCTCGATTTGGCACTACAACACCTGACTCACGCTATCCAAAATTCTGAAATGCCTCTGAGGTATACATCATTTATTTGAGTTGTCCTCGTCGAGTTAAACGGTAGTGACAAGATTTCGCTCCTTACCTGTCAAAGTTATCTACCAGGATTTGAGGAGCAGGAGTTCCTGATTCCTTCTGAGTTCCTACCGCTATATGACTATTAGGTTTTAATTTATGCGATCGCGTCTTTGAATGGCACCCATGAAAAACGAGGAACTAATTCCCCGTTTATTGTTACTTGGCTGTATTTGATAACCTATTTAGCTGGCTCAACCGAGCAGGTAAAGACAGCGATATGAGCATCCAGAGTGGAAGTTAGCTAGCTTTTGGTGTTAGGAGTTGCCTTAAGAAGTAGTTTTTTATAACCATCACTCATCTAAAAGGTAACTCCTCTGGCTACTCCTAACGTCTAACTCAAGAAAGAGTTAAATTTAAGCAAACGTGTATATCAAAACACAAAATAATGACGAGTAAGCCAAGTGAGATTTAGACTCCTCTCACACCAAAGGCTGATTCAAGTCCTGCATCTACCTGACAAAATTACTTTATAGAATTTCCTTTTTAGTGTCAGCATTGAGTTAAAAAATGTTAAAACCTTGGATGATAATTGGTGGCGTAACTCTGCTAGTTGCCCTAGGGAGTAGTTTGATTAGACCACGGGATGTCTCTTGGTCTAAGCATCTAGAGCGTCCTAAGTGGTTATTCTTTGAACCCGCTATTCCCTTCATTTGGACTATCATTTTTGCGTGTGGCGCATGGTCAGCTGCTCTTGTCTGGGAAAAAGACCCAGGAAGTCTTAAAACTTGGTTACTGATGGGATTCTACTTGCTTGTAGAAATAGTTACAGTAGCCTATATTCCTGCAACCTTGAGAATGCGTAGTCTGGAAGTTGGCAAAGTTCTCGGATGGCTCGGTGTCATCTTAGGAGTTCTGCTGACATTGGTGGTTTTCCCTATTTCCAGAGAAGCTAGTTTTTTACTACTTCCCTATGTAATTTGGAGTCCAATCGGAAGTTATACCACCAGACAGATGATGGATCTAAACCCCGATGCTGTATAAAGTAGTAGGTTATCGGTCTGAAGTTCAAACTGAGCCAAGTCACTTAGCTTATCTGGCTTTTGAGTCTTTATATCCGAGGAGCGATCGCAATTGCAATAGCTGCCTCGAAGCCTTCAATCGTCAGCAGTCTAGTCGTAGTCGATAGTACCGGAGTTCCTTTAGGTTCTTTACCGGAGGTTTTGCTGCGAAGATCCATTGAACTACCTGCTCAATTAGGGTCAGTAAAGCTGGAAGCTGCCAGTAAAATGATGCAGTCTTCCTTTTACAACTCCTTTTTCAATACTAGGAATGTTATCCAAGTAGCAAAGATATCTCTAGAAGAAGACCTCAGACCCATACTTCCCCAAATCCAATCACCATCTATCATCTTGTGGGTTGAAAACGATCGCTTTACTCCTCTGAGATTGGGTCAAGAACTAGCACTGGGAATTAAAGGCTCCTGGCTGAGGGTTGTTGCAGGAGAGTACCAGGAATTGAGCATGTTCCGTCCTGATAAATTTGTGCCGAGCGTCCTCGATTTTATTGACGAAGTTGAAAGGTTAATATAAAAGTTTTGCGTGGTAGCTGTAGTACCTCTAAATAGTATTAAGCCATAGATTTTTCATGAAACCAACCTATAACTTTCATTACTTTCAGGGGAATTCTTTTTCCGATGTGTTTGCTCAAGACATCGAAGATACATCTTATGCATTCATCTTAAATTACCCAGCAACGGCTAGCTGGGCGGCTTACCCCAACACCCAAAAATACTTTATTCAAGATGGGAGCAGTGAAGCCACCAAAACCTCTTTCGACAAGATTTGCCAAAAGGAACCTTGGAAAAACCTGGCGGTTTTAGGTGATACCATTTCAGGGATTGTCATTATAGAGCCGTCAAAGTTGTTGATTGACTATTGGCAGGAGCATTTAGGCTTCAGCTACTCCAATATTGAGAAGATACACTGCTCGACTTATCTGGATGAACTGAGCCAAAATTCGCACTTTGACAATATCATTACTCTGTTTCCGTTTGATAATCTCAAACCTGAAAAACACGCCGTTAATCCAGATACGCACTACCACTTGCTTAGCAAAGTGGCGCTAGCTGAACCGGGAGTACAATGTCCAAACTACTCAAGTTATAATCTGCACGAAACCAGTCTGGACGATATTCCGTTACCAGAGCAATTCCCCTATTTAATCAAAACATCCCACGGACTCTCAGGAGAAGGCACTTATATTATCAGAAGTGCCAGCGATCTGAACTACTGCCTGGAAGAACTGAGGAAATATCGCGATATTAAGCTGCTGGATACGATTATTGTCTCGGAGTTTGTCAAGAATGTCGTGCAAAACTACTGCGTACAATTCTATGTCAACAAGGCAGGAGAAATTACGCTCATCGGCACTACAAGCCAACTCGTCACCCCAGAGGGCAACTATTTAGGGGGACTGATTCACTACCGCGACATGGATATGAGCAAATTCTTTGAGATGATTGCTGCTATTGGTCAGTATGCTCACCAAAAGGGATATTTTGGATTTATTGGCTTCGATGTGTTGGAAGATAAAGACGGACAGCTTTATGCGATCGATGCCAATTTCAGAGTTAATGGATCGACTCCACTTTGCTTGCAGCGTCATACCCTACTGGAACGAGGAAAGGAGGTGGCTAAGTATTCCAGCGACTACCGTATGGATGGGACATTAGACTCCATTTTAAAAACCCTGAAACCAGAACTGGAGCGCAAAGACCTAATCATTTTGTCAGCTCTGGAGAAAGTCAAATACGGAAAAATTTACACCGAAATTTATGGGATTGTCGCTGGAGAATCGAGCGACCAACTACAGCACATCGAGCAGAACCTACAGAATAAAGGATTGCAGGTGGTCAGGTGACATCCTCCTCCCCTGCTAGCCCTATAGATACAGCGGGATGTTCTTAACCCTTATGAATAGGCATTCCTAGTTACTCTCTGCCAAAGCTTAAGATTAGTAACTAGCTTTGCCATGATTTGGATAATAGTCACAGCAATTGATTGCGTCTTCGGTTAAAGCCGTCTTAGGATGAACCGGACATTTAAGTTGATAACTACCTGTAAAGAATCGACAGTCTGAACAGGGAATTTGATGCAATCGCTTGACAGTAGCGACTCCATCTTTGGCGGCTAACCAAAGGCTCCATAAAAAGAAACCAATAAGTGCCCAGACGGCGATGAAACACAGGATATGAAAAGCCGTATTTGCATCCGGGATTAGAGAATGAATGAGTTGAAGCATAACTTTTCCTTACTTAAGTCAATATCTAAGATTTAAGAGCTGATTATTACGGTTGCTGTTGTGCTCTGAAATAATGGAGTCGGTTGAAAATAAGCCTGGGAGACATCTCAGTAGGAGGCAAGAGCGGCGATGAACAGTGGACCAAGCAACAAGAGGAATTGAGATAATAAAACCGCTTGTTTGCCTAACCATTAGACACTCTCAGGATATTTTGTATAGCTTCATTTGTTGTCCTTATTAAGCACATTAGACGATAGAGTTTTGCCACCGTCTAACTCAAGGATGGGTTTATTGTTAAATCAGCTTGTAATCATTAGTACAAAAAACAATCGAAGACTATCCTATACGGCACCTTATACGGGTGTATTTTTTTGCCTAATTTAGTGAATTCAATAAAAAAGCGCTCGCCCAGGCAACATGGTAGCGATCGCTTAGTCAACTCAAATCTTTGTTTGAGGAGTAAATTTCCTGATGCAAGATTAGCTCTACTCAAGAACCCTCTCTTGTATCTAAAGAAAGGGATTCCTATTAACTACACCTGTGACAGCTTATACTTCGGTTTACAAACCGCTTATATTACTATAATAATCTTTGCAATAGATAGCTATTTGGTTAATAGAATAAATCCCTCGAACTAAGCTAGGAGCTTGGGATTGAGCGGTTGTATATCCGGTTACAAGATGGATTAATACTAATCTCCTTCTTCAGGTAGAAAGGTGATAAATTGCTAGCGGCTACTTTATTTATTACTTCTAGGAGGCTGGCTTTCATCTCATCATTCTTTATAAGGCGTTACAAATGAAAATGCACCTATTCGAGATGATTTGAGTTTGCGGACTTAATCTCTTATATCTTCATACTCACCAGCTTTACCTATTAGGTTGACCTCCGATTTGATGCCGCAAGCGTGTTTATAACGTGTTTGTAAGATTGCAAAGCATTGCTGATGCACGCTTGGCTAGCAACTTGAATTAGCCTTCAGGAGGACGTTAGTAAACTACATGGCAACAAAATTTCCCAAATTTAGCCAGGACCTTGCTCAAGATCCGACAACACGTCGAATCTGGTATGGGATTGCCCAGGCTCACGACTTTGAGCTGCACGACGGCATGACGGAGGAGAATCTTTATCAAAAGATTTTTGCCTCTCACTTCGGTCATCTTGCAATCATTTTTTTGTGGACTTCTGGTCTCCTATTCCACGTTGCTTGGCAAGGCAACTTTGAAGTGTGGATTAAAGATCCACTCCATGTCCGTCCCATTGCTCACGCGATTTGGGACCCCCAATTTGGTTCACCAGCTGTTGATGCGTTCACGCAAGCTGGCGCAAACTATCCGGTCAATATTACCTACTCAGGAATTTATCACTGGTGGTACACGATCGGGATGCGAACCAACAGCGACCTGTACCAAGGTGCAATATTCCTTTTGTTGCTGGCTGCGCTGTTTTTGTTCGCGGGTTGGCTGCACTTGCAACCCAACTTCCGTCCTAGCTTGGCTTGGTTCAAGAGTGCCGAACCCCGGCTAAACCACCACCTAGCTGGTTTGTTTGGGGTTAGCTCTCTAGCTTGGGCGGGTCACTTGATTCACGTTGCTATCCCCGAATCTCGCGGACAGCATGTGGGTTGGGGTAACTTCCTAACGACCATGCCGCACCCAGAGGGATTGAGACCATTCTTCAGCGGTAATTGGGGTGCCTACGCTCAGAACCCAGATACGGCCGAACATGTGTTTGGTACCGCTCAAGGTTCTGGAACGGCGATTCTGACATTTTTAGGTGGTTTCCATCCTCAGACCGAGTCCTTGTGGCTGACGGATATGGCTCACCACCATTTAGCGATCGCAGTCATCTTCATCATCGCCGGTCACATGTACCGGACGAACTTTGGCATCGGTCACAGCATCAAAGAGATGCTGAACTCGAAGAAGGGACTGTTCGGAGGCAAGAGTGAAGGTCAGTTCAACCTGCCTCACCAGGGGCTGTACGACACCTACAACAACTCCCTGCACTTCCAGTTAGGATTCCACCTAGCTGCATTGGGAGTCGTTACCTCCTTGGTAGCGCAGCACCAGTATGCAATGCCTCCTTACGCCTTTATCGCGAAGGACTTTACCACCCAAGCCGCGCTCTATACTCACCACCAGTACATTGCTGGCTTTCTGATGGTAGGTGCGTTCGCCCACGGTGCGATCTTCTGGGTACGAGACTACGACCCAGAGCAAAACAAAGGCAACGTCTTGGATCGAGTGCTCAAGCACAAAGAGGCGATCATCTCGCACTTGTCCTGGGTCTCTCTCTTCCTGGGCTTCCATACCCTAGGGTTGTACGTCCACAACGACGTGATGCAAGCTTTCGGAACGCCCGAAAAGCAAATTTTGATCGAGCCAGTGTTTGCTCAATTCATCCAGGCGTCTCACGGCAAGCTGCTATATGGCATGGACGTGTTGTTGTCCAATCCCGACAGTATCGCTACCACGGCTTGGCCGAACTACGGCAACGTCTGGTTACCGGGCTGGCTGGATGCGATCAACACCAATACCAACTCTCTATTCTTGACCATTGGGCCTGGTGATTTCCTGGTTCACCACGCGATCGCATTGGGTCTGCACACCACGACGCTGATTTGTGTCAAGGGTGCGTTGGATGCCCGTGGTACCAAGCTGATGCCGGATAAGAAAGACTTCGGCTTCACCTTCCCCTGCGACGGCCCCGGTCGGGGCGGCACCTGCCAAACGTCTGCTTGGGAGCAGTCCTTCTACCTCGCTATGTTCTGGATGCTCAACACCATTGGTTGGGTAACCTTCTACTGGCACTGGAAGCATCTGGGTATTTGGCAAGGCAACGTAGCTCAGTTCAATGAGTCTTCTACCTATATCATGGGCTGGCTGCGCGACTACCTCTGGCTATACTCCGCTCAGGTGATTAACGGGTACAACCCCTATGGCACGACTAACCTGTCTGTTTGGGCTTGGATGTTCCTGTTCGGACACCTGGTCTGGGCAACTGGTTTCATGTTCCTAATTAGCTGGCGCGGATACTGGCAAGAGTTGATCGAAACTCTCGTCTGGGCACACGAGCGAACTCCTCTAGCGAACCTAATTCGCTGGAAGGATAAGCCTGTTGCTCTATCCATTGTTCAAGGTTGGTTGGTGGGTCTAACTCACTTCACGGTTGGCTATATCCTTACCTTTGCTGCCTTCCTAATCGCCTCTACAGCTGGTAAATTTGGCTAAACTCCCGAGTTGGCTCTCATCAGAGCATTTTTGGGTCAAACCTCTTTTGCTAGCGTTAATTTAATCTAAGATAAAGCCCTAGGTACTTAATTCCTAGGGCTTTATCTTTAGAAGGGAAAGCGATCGACCTTGTTAGGACTTACGCATTGCCTCTACACCTTGTGTGAAAACGGGGCAGCCACTCCTGGGTTGCCCCTACAGGCGACGTTCGTGCGTAAGTCTTGCTTGTAGCGCCGGACTCGGGCGTCAACAGATTCAAGCACGAGCCATGCTATTTTCCGATCAGCTTCACTAGACCAACACCACTAAAGTAGAGGCTAAGGACAGCTCCTCCCAGTAAAGTTTGGGTGAGGGGGTCAGTCGAGGGCGTCAGCACAGCACCCAAGACAGCAGCGCCTACAACAACAGCTCTCCAACCTGACAGCATTTGCCCAGAAGAGACAATTCCTAAATAACCCAATAGAAGCTGAATGATTGGAATTTGAAATGCCAAGCCGGTGCTGAACATTAGGAGCAGGACAAATTCAAAATACTTGTCAATTGACCACAACTGCTCAACCACATCTGCTCCATAACTAATGAAGAAATTCAAAGCAGCGGGAATCAGAGCGATGTAGGCAAATGCCAACCCAGCAAAAAACAGAACGCTGGAACCCAAAACTACGGGACCAATTAAACGTCGTTCGCGCCGAGTCAGTCCTGGTAAAACAAACTGGAGAATTTGGTAAAGAATGAAGGGACTGGAAACCAATATTCCACTGTATCCAGCAACTTTCAGGGAGACAAAAAAGTATTCTCCCGGAGCTAATTGCAGAAATTTGACACCTTGAGCGGGGATTTCTAGCAACTGAACAATTGGTTTAACAGCCAAAAAGCAGGCCACGACACCGACTGCTACAGCAATCAGCGAATAGAAAATTCGCTGCCGCAACTCTTCTAAGTGGTCGAACAGCGACATCTCGACATCATAAGGCAACTCGTCGAGGTCATCTGTATTTTCTAGAGCGTCTGGACTTGGCTGGGATGCAGTCTCTGTGTCAGAAGGCGTCATCACTTCGGATAGATTCAGGGGTTGTTGACTATTGTATCGAGGTCAGCAGCATCGCCGAACAAAATATGAATCTTTAACGAGGCGATATGACTGGCTGGGCATTCGAGTTCTGGGCCAAAAGCTGAGAGATACTGGGATTGTACAGGCGTAGATAATTCCAGTAATTGGCAAAAACTGATTCCACGTAACCTTTAGTTTCCGGAAAGGGAATCACTTCAATAAAGGCATCTGGGTCATTAAAGCCGTATTTAGAGAGCCAATTCGCGACGTTACCGGGACCAGCATTGTAACTGGCAACCGCCAGTAGCGAATTGTTGTTGTACTCCTGGTGCGTGTAGTCCAGAAACCAAGTGCCGAGTTTGACATTGTCGTCGGGATTTTCCAGGTTGTATTGCTTGAGATCGATTTTCTTGGCAATCCAATTCCCGGTTCCTGGCATGACTTGCATCAAACCAACGGCACCCGCAGCGGAACGAATTTTCGGTTCAAATCGAGATTCTTGTCGAATTAAACCCGTGACCAGTAAGGGATTGAGCTGACGTGCCTTCGACCAGGTCGCGATCGGTTGCAGGAAGGGCATGGGGAAAAGGGCTTGCCAATAGGCTGGGTCTTGCCGCAGTTGTTGCCATTGCGATCGCTCTTCGGGTGTCTCGCGCTGACTCAGGTTCCAGATGCGATTAATGCCTACTTGATGCTCGCCGACTCCTAAACGCAACAAGCCATCGGTAAATTGCTCGGCAATAGTTGGCTGTTGTACGTTTTTGAATTCCGTCTGCCAGAGCGACCAAGCATCGACATTTTGTCCCAACTGGTAAAGTTCTTTTAAGGTTGCTGAACCTGCTGGAGGCACCGCTCGCGCTGGCACGGGTACAACTTCTGGGCTTAGGTTACGCACGCTCGTAAAGTCACCGACATCCCAACCTAAAAATCCAGCGGATCGCCACGCATAATAGGACTCTGGATACTTCGCCAATACGTGTTCAAATGCCGCCTTGGCGTCTTGTTGGCGTCCCAACTGCGTCGCCCATCTGCCCACCCAAAACGCCGCTTCAGGAGCTTGGTCGCTATCGGGATTATTCACAGTAATCGGTTGCGCCCATTGCCATGCTTCTTGGAATTTCCCGGTTGCTGCAAATTTTTCCGCTGCCTTCCATCGATACTCAGCCGCCGCGTCGGATTTGGCATATTGAGTCAATACCGACTGACGAGCTTGAGTGGCTGATGTACCGCTGCCGAGCGCTTCCAAAATATCGGCTTTGGCTAGTAGCGCTTCTGGGGCTTCATCGGGGAATTTTTTGATAACGATATCGAGATAAGTCAGTGCGTCTTCGGACTTGGAAAGACTCGCGAGACGCCTTAAGCCCAGTCCAGTTTCTTTGGCATCGGGAAAGGCTTGGACGAGTAGTTGATAAGCCGCTCTTGCTTCTGCTCGTTTCCCCCTTAAGTGATAGCCGCGACCGGCACGATACATATTGAGGGGAGTGTGGGGTGCCATCGAGTAAGCTTTGCCAGCTTTGCCATACTCCATAGTTTGCCAGTAGCCAAACGCGATCGCTTGCCAGTCTTCCGGCTTGAGTTGGGAGGCAAATTCGTTCGTCAAGCGATCGCGAATCGCACCCATCCCTTTTTCTTCAGGAGCATATTTCGCTAACAGCAACAGCAAAGATGGCTGCTTGGGATTCTTACTCAACTGTTGGCGAATAATTTCTTGGGTACGCGGATGAGCGGGAAATTTCGCGATCGCTTGATTCCAGTATTCAGGCTTGGATTTGCCCAAAGCATACAACGCTTCTGCGGCGACAGGTTGCTCTGGGTAGTTGTTCAAAAGGTCTTGCCAAGCGGCTTGGGCTTTCGCTTTG
>DATNPT010000408.1:0-7537 GCA_036703075.1 Chroococcales cyanobacterium | reverse complement strand
ATAACTCATGACTACTGCACAGGTAAAAGACGTAATTCGGGAACGAGAACAACGGACGGGCTGGTTTCTAGTATTACCAGCCATCATCGTGCTGTTGCTGGTATTTGCTTATCCAATTGGACGCGCCTTCTGGTTAAGTTTATTCACCCAAAATCTTGGGACTCAGCTGAGAGCGGAGTTTGCTGGTTTAGACAATTATGCGCGGATGGTAGGCGATGGACGCTTCTGGCGCAGTATGTGGAACACCACAATCTTTACCACCGCCTCGGTTTTGCTGGAATTAGTCCTAGGAATGGGTGTTGCCCTGGTACTCAATCAATCCTTTAAAGGACGTGGGATTGTGCGAACCATTACGCTGATTCCTTGGGCGTTGCCAACAGCTTTGATGGGACTCGCTTGGGCTTGGGTTTTCAACGACCAATTCGGCGTTGTTAACGATATCCTGAGACGCTTGGGATTGATTAATCAAGGTATCACTTGGTTAGGCGATCCAGCCTTGGCAATGGTTGCCGTGGTTTTAGCGGATGTTTGGAAAACAACACCTTTTATTGCCATCCTGTTGCTGGCTGGGTTGCAATCGATTTCCAACGATTTGTATGAAGCCCATTCGATTGATGGGGCAACGCCTTGGCAAAGTTTTCGGACAATCACTCTACCGCTTTTAATGCCTCAAATTGTGATTGCCCTACTGTTCCGGTTTGCTCAGGCCTTCGGGATATTTGACTTGATTCAAGTGATGACGGGCGGTGGCCCAGGAGGAGCAACAGAAACCGTTTCGCTCTATATCTACGGCACCGTAATGCGCTATCTGGATTTTGGCTACGGGGCAGCACTAGTAGTGGTGACATTTTTGTTACTCGTGGCCGCTGTTGCGATCGCAGCTTACTTCTTATCCAGATCCCGCGCCCATGCCTCAGGAGCAACTTAGTTGTTTGTTGTTCGTTGTTTTTGACCAATAACTAACTCCTCATAACTAATAGCCAACAACTCATCATCCATAACCAATATGACCACCGCACACCATCCATCAACTCAACAAGAATCGACATTCAACTGGCGAAAAATTGTTTTACCAATCTCCGTATTTCTCGTAGTTATCTTTTTCATGGCACCAGTTCTCTGGCAGGTATTGACTTCGTTTAAAGTAAATGAAGATATTTCTGCCGTTCCTGCTGTCTACCTTCCTACACGATTCACCCTCTCTCACTATCTCTCCTTA
This sequence comes from Chroococcales cyanobacterium, assembly GCA_036703075.1. Lineage (GTDB taxonomy): Bacteria > Cyanobacteriota > Cyanobacteriia > Cyanobacteriales > Coleofasciculaceae > DATNPC01. The sequence continues at coordinate 6,318 of DATNPT010000408.1, read as the reverse complement.
TTCACCCGCCGTCCCTTCACTCTTTACATCATCAGTAGCGCCTTTGTTTCCATCACTTCGACATTGCTCGCTTTGGCATTAGGTGCGCCTGCGGCTTACGCCTTGGCCCGGTTACGGCTACCAGCCGAGAAAATCATCCTCGCTACTGTCTTGATCGTGACGCTATTTCCCGCTGTCCTGCTGTTTTTGGGACTGTTGGAAATTGTGAGAATTACCGATTTAGGGAATAACTACTTGGCATTGATTCTGCCGTACACGGCGATTAATTTGCCGTTGACGATTCTGGTAATGCGAAGTTTCTTCCAACAACTGCCAAAAGATTTAGAAGATTCTGCGAAGGTAGATGGCTATAGCACAGTACAGATGTTACTCAAAATTGTGCTACCGATGACGCTCCCTGCACTGGTGACAACAGGGATTCTCACGTTTATTTCTGCCTGGAATGAGTTCATTTTTGCCCTGACGTTTATTACTCGCGAGTCGATGAAGACGATACCTGTAGCTACGGCTCAGTTAAGTGGAGCGTCAGTGTTTGAAATTCCCTATGGTCCGATCGCAGCGGCTACAGTATTAGGAACGCTGCCTCTAGTAGTATTGGTGCTAGTGTTCCAACGCAAGATCGTCCAAGGTTTAACGGCTGGTGCTGTTAAAGGCTAGTAGAAACAAGGCTTCTTCTAGTTATCGAGGTTGGAATGCTATGTTGGAGGAATGACGAGCGAGTGTGAATTTCGTAGTACAAGTTACATTTTTGATTCACGCTTCATGTTGGTAACCAGTTGCGATCGCTCTCGAAAATAATCCCGACAGGCTTAACAGGGTAATGGCTAAATCTGAGTGTAACTTTTGAATAATTACTGATAAGAACAATGGCCAAACTTGAAATGATAAATCTCAACAAGACCTACACCCCTAAGGTGATTCCTGTTAAAGATATCAGTATTGATGTTGATGAAGGGGAGTTTCTCACCCTGCTAGGGCCGTCGGGATGTGGGAAATCGACGCTACTGCGGTTGATTGCAGGGTTGGAACCTCCGACCCGTGGCAGAGTGGTAATTAATGGACGCGATGTCAGTCGTATTGGCCCCGGTAAGCGCAACATTGCGATGGTGTTCCAAAGCTACGCGCTTTACCCCCACATGACCGTTGCTGAAAACATCGCAGCTGGTCTGAAATTACGCAAAATGCCATCCGATGAAATTCGACGGCGGGTGGAGGATGTCGGTCAGAAGCTGGGTCTGCAAAGCTTGATGGATCGCAAACCCGGTCAGATGTCTGGTGGCCAACGGCAGCGGGTCGCTCTAGCTCGTGCGCTCGTGCGCCAGCCGGATGTGTTTTTGTTGGATGAACCGTTAAGTAATCTTGACGCCTTGTTGCGAGAGCAAGTGCGGGCAGATTTAAAACAACTATTCGACCAGCAGCAGGCACCCGTAGTCTACGTGACGCACGACCAGACGGAAGCGATGACGCTTTCGAGCAAAGTCGCGGTACTATACGACGGCAACCTGCAACAGCTGGCACCGCCTCAAGAAATCTACACCCGACCTGCCAACCACTTCGTTGCTGGTTTCGTGGGTAGCCCCCAAATGAACTTATTGACCCTGAACTGCGACGGCGATCGTGCCGTATTGGGTGATTTTAGAATTCCTTTACCAAACCTGTCTCCACCACCGTCACAAATTATCTTAGGCATCCGTCCAGAAGATGTCCACATCGCCGAGCCTGAGGATAGGCTGACGATTCGGGGTCGGATATTCTTAGTGGAAAATCTGGGAATGCAGAATCTAATTAGCGTTCGGATCGACGGTTCTGATACGAGGATACGCGCTTTGTTGCCTGCCAATCAGGCTTGGGAAGGAGAGGAAGTAACCTTATCGTTATCACTTCAAGCGATTCACTGGTTTGATGTTCAATCCGGCGATCGCATCCAAACCCCATCAGAGCAAACTCGCCAACCTATCGGTCTTCCGACAGTCGATGATGGACAAGCGCGATCGCCTCGTCAATTTACCAATCACTGAGACAATACCAATAGTACGAGATGGGCGCTTCTGTCGAGGAAGCGCTTTCTCAATTGGTAGGGTCGTGAAAGCCAAAAGCTCTTGGTGTCGATTCACCCAGCGGACTGACTTCAAACCGATTATTAAGTCGGCTGAATTTATGTTGCGTTTGCTTGCAGCAAGCGATCGCATTCACTAGCAGCCAGTGAAATCAACATAGGAGTGAATTAAGCGCCTTCACCCCCTAACGTTTAATTACCGCTTTCCCCATGAGTAGTAGTATGCAGCCTAGCAGATGGCCAAGATTTTTATCAAGACCTGGCTTACTTCAAATTTTGGGGCTACTGACTACCTTCCTACTGATGATCGCGCTGACTTTCATCTGGTCTCAACAGCCCGTCACTCTATCTTTTGTAGTGGCGAAGAATGAAGCTGAATCTTGGAAACCCCTGATCGCTCAATTCATAGCTAAGAATCCGAGGATTCGTATTGATTTAGCGAATTATAGTAATTCTATTCCAGTAAATCCAGAGGGGACTGACCAGTTAAAAGAAACCTATATCGCCGCTTTTGAGAGGAAAACACAGCCTTATGACCTGATTTACATGGACATTATTTGGGTTCCTGAGTTTGCAGCGAAAAACCGACTGCTAGATCTTTCTAGCGAGTTTTCGCCAAAGGACTTAAAAAAAGAGTTTCTCGTTAGTGAAGTTGATAATGGGTTCTATAACGGCAAGCTGTATCGCATTCCCTTCCGCACAGATGTAGGCGTGCTTTACTACCGCAAAGATTTATTAGAGGATCTAGACAACAAAAAGCTAGAAACATTTGAAGACTTGATACGAATTTCTCAAACATTACAAAGCAAACAGAAAGTTGAATTTGGCTACCTCTGGCAGGGGCAACGCTCTGAAGGACTTTCGGCAATGTTTGTTGAGGTTCTCGAAGGTTACGGTGGTTTCTGGATTAAGCCTGAAAATCAACAAGTTGGTCTTGATGCACAAGAGGCGATACAGGCCGTCAATTTTTTACGCGAGACTATTGATAAAGGCATTTCTCCCCCAGGTATCACTACCTACGAAGAAGAAACAACCCGCCGTTTATTCCGGGATGGGAGGGCTGCTTTTATGCGTAATTGGCCTAATGTCTGGGTGGAGGCTAATGGAGCAAATTCTTCTATTTCTGGCAACATCGCCATTCAACCTATGGTTCACGCTAGAGGAAAGAAAAGTGGTGCATGTAAAGGTGGCTGGGGCTTTGGAATTGCCAAAACTACAAAACATAAAAAAGAAGCTGTTCAAGCCATTAAATTTTTCACCAGTGCTACAGCTCAGCGCCAATTTACCCTGAGCTATGGTGCTGTTCCAAGCCGTCGAAAGCTGTTTTTAGATCCGAAAATTGTTGCTAAATACAGCCACTACCCATCTCTGTTGAATATGATTGACAATTATTGGGTTGCACGTCCGCGCATTCCTCAATATGAGGAGGCATCCTTAATTCTACAGAAATATCTCAGCGCGGCTTTAAAGCAGCCTAATGAGGATGGATATATCAGGACTCAAGAGGCGATGGATAGAGCAGCTCAGGAAACCCGACAGCTACTGGCTACGAGAAATTTCAACGACAAAGTATGACTTCGTGGTCAACTACCTAAGTTCCGCGCTTGCTAGCGCCTCGCTTTGCTGCTTCGCACCTTAGCGAAGCGTTAGCGACGTAAGGAGCGTTTGCGAAGCAGACGCTAACGCTGCACTTGGGATCTCACCCGAAACGAGATCGATACTACCACTTCGTTAGCTTTATCGTACCGTCAGCACTAGCCGTAACCAGGTACTGATCATCTGTTGGGCTGAAGGCAATGTCTACTAAGCTATTCCCGTCGTGCGAGACTGTCTTAACACGACCAGCATTGGCAGTCTCCCAGACTTGTGCAGCGCCATCATCACTGGCCATAGCTAAGTATTTCCCATCTTTGGGACTGAAGGCAACAGCCACTACATTATCCTGTGGCAAGGATAAAGCTTTTTGACCGTTGCGGTTTACTTCCCACTCCCACACCTTTACTTGGTTGTCCAAACTAACTGTAGCTAGATACCTCCCATCGGGGCTAAATTTGATAGCCATTACGTAAGTCTTGTCTTTCAGGCGTGCGATTTCCTTGTAGCTAGTTGTGTCCCATACTTGTACGCTACCGTCAGCACTGGCTGTGGCTAGATATTTCCCTTCCTTCGGGCTGAAGGCAACAGCCACTACATTCTTTTGTGGCAAGGACATATATTTTTGGTCAAAGCTGTGATTATTCCAATCCCACACCCGTGCTTTGTTGTCCAAACTAACTGTAGCTAGATACCTTCCATCTTGGCTAAAGCTGACAGCTCTTACATACGTATTGTCTTTCAGGAGCGCAACTTGCCGGTGATTTTTTGTGTCCCAAATTTGTACGATTCCGTCAGAACCGGCTGTAGCTAAATACTGTCCGTCTTTGGGGCTGAAGTCAATCGCTACTACGGGACTACCGTGGGGTAGAAGTTTAAAATTACTGATAGTACCGTCTTTGCCTATCTCCCCTAAGCCTGCGGTTGAATCCAAACTAGCTGTGGCTATATACTTCCCGTCAGGACTGAATTTGACAGCCACTACGCCCTCTTTATGTTGGTCTGTGTGTTGCTGGCAAATAGCTGGCGGTTTGGAGTTGGTTATTTCTAACACTTGGACTGTTTTGTCCAAACTAGCCGTGGCTACATACTTCCCATCAGGGCTAAAGTCGATGGCACTCACATCATCAGCGATAGATGCTTTACAGAGGTCAAATTTGGGCGGTGGATTAAGTATTGCTATTGCTATCGCCGCGCCTATAGATATGCCACCGATAATAAGTCCAATGTCCCTCAAACGTCGGTGAGGAGGTGCAGGTGGAGGGGGTAACTCCTTTAGGCGTTGCAAGATGGTTAGCGTATTGTCAGGTCGATCTTGCACGGATGGAGCCATCAATTCATCAATAAAATCTGCCAATGGCTTTGAAACCTGCGGCGCAGCGTTTCGCCACATCAACTGACCCGTTCCGGGTTTCTTAGGCAAATCTTCGGGATACTTTCCTGTCAGCAAATGAACAAATGTGCGGCCTAGGGCAAAAAAATCTGACTGCGGAACGGCTCTACCTTCGGCTTGCTCTGGCGCAGTATATCCGTATGAAGAAACTGCTGTGATCCCTCGCTGTTCAATGACTGTCGGCGTAATCTCCCTAGCTGTACCAAAGTCAATCAACACGAGTTGCCCATTAGGTCTGAGCATGATGTTAAGTGGCTTGATATCCCGATGAAAAAAACCCTTGTGATGCACCCAATCTAGAATTTCTGCAAGCTGCCTGAGCCACTGACGTGCCAAATCATCTTGACGAATTCGCTTGTTCCTCTTCAACCACTCATTCAAATCCTCCCCCTCAATTTTCTCCATCACCAAGCAGCGCAACTCTCGACCATTGATATGCCAAAAGAAGAAGCCTTCATCTGGCTCTGCTTTAGGAATCCCCGGATGTCTCAGCTTGGGATTGGTCAAGAGTTCTGCTTCTTGCTCAAACAGTTCGATGTACTTGTGCTCGTCTGTCTTCAGAACCTTCAGGACTTTCCTTGTTCCCTGTTGAAAAGGTAGAGTCCAGGAGGCAGAAAGCAAAAGGGTTTCTTCAGAAGGGGATTCAGATCCCTCCTCAAGACAAGTCGCTGAAACTATTTCAGTGGGGGCTTGAGTCCCTTGCTCCTTATCAGTCGCCAGATGGTGCGTGCCATTGGCATCGGGATAAATCCCTTCTGCCATCTGCCCTCTATCATCTGCCTTCTTTTGGTCCTCTACCTCAAAGACATCAATATTGGATGATAGACGCAGGTCGCGCAGAGGTCGAACCAGTCGATACCGCTCATTAATGAGCAGTTTAGTACCGCAGCTTTGGCAATACTGTGAATTGTCAGAGTTTTGGCGATTTTGGCACTTGGGATTGATGCAATAGAGCATACTTTTACACCCTAAATATTGAGAGAGGGTATGACCCTAAGCTATCTCACAGACCTTTTGAATAAGTTCTTTTTACATACTTCATCACAACAGGCTGTAGTGTAAATAGTACTTCGTTTGCTACTTTACTTTTCTCTATCAGGGTAGGTGTAGCCTTCTCGATTAAACATCGCCTTTCTAGGGAGTCCAGAGCTTCGATTATTTCTGAGCCTGTTAACGAAGTATTTTCCGTCAGATTGGATATCGAAAGCGGAGCCGGATGAATCGCTAGCTCATACATTATCCTTTTTTCTAAAGCTGACAGACGAGTAAAATGTTG
>DATNPT010000106.1:0-7535 GCA_036703075.1 Chroococcales cyanobacterium | reverse complement strand
ATTTTTATTCATCAAACCAAAGCAATTTGTCTGCTTGGATTATTGGATCGGTAACAAGTTGTTCCTCATTTATATCGCCTTGATACAGATTAATATATGAAACGCGAAAAACTCAAAGCTATCCTTAGACCTTATTGGCGTTTTTTTAAAGAGACTATCCGAACCATTAAGATATTTTTAATCAAATTTATCCGAATTTTGCCAGTTAGCTCAGATATCTTTGGTTCTCCTCAAGGAATTTATCAATCAACGGCACAGTGGGTTGATAACCAACAGGCTCAAGAGAGTCCAATTAAAACTAATTACTTAGAGATTTATCCAAGTCAACTTCTTCGGAGAACAAAGCCAGGAACCTTGGATAAAAGGATTCACTGGAAGTTTCAGATTGAATACGATCGCAAAATACCGGCGTCCTTCGTTACCGTCGTTCCTCAAGGGAGACTCTGGGTGAACAAGGGCAATATTGTCAATCATAGCGCCGTGATTACAGAGGACGATCGCATTTTGGCTGACTTATCTCAAGATTTTACAAGAACGCCAAGCAATCACTCAATTTTCACTCATTTTAAGTTGCCGCCAGTACACTCGATTGAGGGAATAGCTGTTGTCTTGACTGCGGCAAAAGCTAATATCTATTTTCATTGGATGACTGATTTACTACCTCGACTAGAGTTACTGCGTCTCAGTGGACTCGATTTTGAGAGTGTAGACAAATTTATTATTAATAGCTCCAACTCTCCCTTTCAGAAGGAAACTCTAACCGCTTTAGTGATTCCTCAAAATAAACTAATTGAAAGTTCTACCTATCCTCATATCAAAGCTGAAAAATTATTAGTTCCTTCCTTGCCAAGTTTACCCGGAAATCCGCCATCCTGGGTTTGTGAGTTTCTCAAAAGAGAATTTTTGCCGATGCGTGTGCAAGCTAGTGCTAGCCAATCATCAGTGCAAGAGTTAGAGGAAGATAATCCTACGTATTGTAAGAATACCAATAAGTTATTGATGAGCGATCGCATTGAAGCTTTAGAAGCAACGCAAGCTAGTGTAAATTTAGAGCGAGTAGAGCGAATTTACATCAGTCGAGCCAATGCTAGTTACCGTCGAACGCTTAACGAAGGGGAAATCACTGGTGTTTTAAAAGAGCTGGGATTCAAGGTTGTACGATTAGACTTAATGACAGTAGCCGAACAAGCACTACTGTTCAATTGTGCCGAGGTTGTAGTAGCTCCTCATGGAGCCGGACTTACTAATATTGTATTCTGTCAGCCAGGAACTAAGGTCATCGAACTTTTTTCTCCTCAGTATGTGAATGTTTGCTATTGGTCTTTGGCTAACCAAGTCGGGCTTGATTATTACTACATTTTGGGTGAAGGACGAAAGCCGCCAGAAGGGGTCGATCTGCACTTGGTTGGTGAAGATATTTTGATAAACTTAGATGAGTTATCCAATACTCTAAAGCTGGCTGGTGTTTGCTAAGAAAGTTTCAGAATTAAGATTGAGTAAATCATAGTTTGAAATTGGAGAAATGCTTTTCAATAAAAATTGGTTTATCTAGTTGATTGGTGGAATTTTAATAAACCACAGAGGTCTAGAGAACACAGAGGAGATTGGAGAAGCAGAGTTATTAGCTCACCAATGATTTGGGAGTGCTATATATCTTGTAGGACTAATTCTGATGGATAATTGGCAGTTAAAAACTCCTGTAGTATTAATTATTTTCAACCGACCCAACACGACAGAAAAAGTGTTTGAGGTAATTCGCCAAGCTAAACCTCCCTTGCTATTGGTTATTGCTGATGCACCCCGTGCAGATCGACCCAGGGACGAAGAAAAATGTGCTGCCACTCGTGCGATTGTCGATCGCGTAGATTGGGACTGTAAGGTTTTAAAAAATTATTCAGATATTAATTTGGGTTGTGGCAAGCGTCCAGCTAGTGGTTTGGATTGGGTCTTTGAGTTAGTAGAAGAAGCAATTATCTTAGAAGATGACTGCGTCCCCCATCCTACATTCTTTCGCTTTTGCGAAGAGTTGTTGGAACGGTATCGCCACGATCGGAGAATCATGTCAATCTCAGGGCAAAACGTCCAGTTTGGGCGTAAACGAACTGATTATAGTTACTACTTTTCTCGCTACAGCCATGGTTGGGGATGGGCAACGTGGAGACGAGCTTGGCAGTATTTTGATTTTGATATGAAACTCTGGTCAGAAGTTCGAGAGGGGAACTTTCTTCAAGATATTATAGAAGACCTAGATGCACTCAACAATTGGACAAGGATTTTTCAGGATACCTATAATGGACGTGTCAATTGTTGGGATTTCCAATTTACATTTGCTTGCTGGATGCAAAATGCTTTGAGCATTATTTCCCACGCTAATTTAGTCTCAAATATCGGTCATGGGGCAGACGCTAGTAATACCACAGACACCAGTAGTCCCTTCAATAATATACCAGCAGAAGCTATTTCTTTTCCGCTCAAACATCCACCCTTCATGATTCGCGATCGCGAAGCTGATAATTTCACAGAAAATGTCCTTTTCGATTATCATCCTCGTTTACTCAAGCGAGTGAAAAAGAAGATAAAAAGGATGTTAAACATAAAAGAGTTTAAATACTAAAATAAATGGCGATCCAGAAGGCTGGGGATGAGTATAATTAGTTTTAAAAAGCTGAATTATGAAAGTATTGCATCTCAGCAATTCTGATAGTAATGGTGCTGGTAGGGCAGCTCTCAGATTGCATCGGGGTTTACGAAAGCTCAATGTAGACTCTCAGTTGCTAGTACAGTATAAGTTAGGGGACGAGCCGGCAGTATTACCGCCCCAAATGAAGTTAGAGAAGGCGAGCTTAAAGTTAAAACTCACTGAACATTTAGATAAGCTACCTTTACGGCTTTATCGTCAGCGCAAGTCCTCGGATTTTTCACTAGAGTGGGTTCCCGATTTCATCGCCCCTAAAGTCACCGATCGCAAACCCGATATGCTTAATTTGCATTGGGTTTGTCACGGATTTTTAAAAATTGAAACCCTCAAGAGATTCGCGCAACCGTTAGTGTGGACGCTGCATGATATGTGGGCGTTTACGGGTGGATGTAATTATAGCCAAGGGTGCGATCGCTATATGTCCTCCTGTGGTAAGTGTCCTTTACTTAATAGCGATCGCAACTGGGATTTATCGCGCTGGGTATGGCAGCGTAAAGCCAAAGCCTGGAAAGATTTGGATTTAACCTTAGTGACTCCCAGTTCATGGCTGGCTCAGTGCGCGAGTGCTAGCTCTCTTTTTCAAGATAGGCGCGTAGAAGTCATTCCCAATAGTCTCGATACTCAAATTTACAAACCCCTCCCACGTCAAATTGCGCGAGATCGGCTGAATTTACCTCAAGACAAGCATCTTATTCTGTTTGGGGCGATGTATGCTAACACCGATCGCCGCAAGGGATTTCACCTGCTTCAACCTGCCTTGCAAAACTTGAGCCAGTCGGGATGGCAAGAGCGGATAGAATTAATCGTTTTTGGCGAATTTGGAGCGAACGAGCCACTAGACTTGGGGTTTAAATCTCATTATCTGGGTAAACTCAGCGATGATATCTCTCTGGCGCTAGTTTACGCGGCGGCTGATGTATTTGTTGCCCCTTCACTCCAAGATAATCTGCCCAACACCGTTATGGAAGCGATCGCCTGCGGGACACCTTGCGTCGCCTTCAACATTGGCGGCATGCCCGATCTGATCGAACATAACTCAAACGGCTATCTCGCTCAACCGTATGAAATTGAAGATTTAGCGCGAGGGATTGCTTGGGTGATTGAAAACCCAGAGCGACATCAAAAATTATGCGATCGCGCTCGCCAAAAAGCCGAACAAGAATTTAGCCTAGAAGTCCAAGCTCGTCGCTACGAGTCCCTTTATCGCGAACTCCTGACTTCATCCCACTCTCCCGGAACAAACGCGGCATCCCAAGCGGAGAGCGTCAACTATAGTTAAATATACCTGCACTCACCTAGCTATTCCATGAAACTAGTTCGTCGCGTAGTTGTCCCACTATTACTGGCTTTACTCACGATGTGGAGTGCGATCGCGTGTAATAGTGGTGCTGGTGAAGCAATTAAGGTTGGCTCGAAAGATTTCACCGAGCAGTTTATTTTGGGAGAAATGTATGCTCTGGTACTAGAAAATAGCGGATTAAACGTTAAACGCAAGCTCAATCTTGGTGGCACGCCCGTTGCTCATGAAAGTCTTAAGGGCGGTCAAATCGATCTGTATCCAGAATATACCGGAACTGCCTTATTAACTGTCTTGAAGCAGCCGGTTAGTAGCGACCAAAAACAGGTATTTTACATCGTATCTAAAGCCTATCAGGAAAACTTTAACTTAGTCTGGCTAGAACCTGCTCCAATGAACAATGCTCAGGCACTAGTGATGACTCAAACTAGCTCACAGAAATACGGGATTAAAACAATTTCTCAAATGGTTGAAAAAGCCAGCAAATTGACCGTAATTGGTCCTCCGGAATTTCAGGCTCGTGAAGATGGATTACCGGGATTGAAAAAAAGTTATGGTGACTTCCAGTTTAAAAAATACATTCCCACCGATCCAGGGTTGAGGTACAAGACATTAACCAATAATCAAGCTGATGTTGCGGTTGCATTTGGTACCGATGGAGAGATTAACGCTTTCAAGTTGGTTGTGCTTGCAGATGATAAAAAGTTTTTTCCTCCCTATCAAGTTGCCCCAGTGGTACGCCAAGACATCCTGCAAAAATACCCCAGCATTCGCACTACCCTAGATACGCTTGCTCCCAAGCTAACGGACGAAACGATGCGCCGTCTCAACTACGAGGTGAGTGGAAATCAACGCGAACCCGCTGAGGTAGCGAAAGAGTTTTTGACTCAAGAAGGATTAATAAAGAAAGGTAGTTAGTCGTCACTGCTTTGTTTTAATCCCTGATAGGGATTCAATATGATTTCGACGCTTCAAATTGTCCCAGTTGCGCGATCGATGAAGTGTTTCAATCCCTGATAGGGATTCAATATGATTTCGACGACAAGGCTGATGTGGAAGTAATCAACTAAGAATTGTTTCAATCCCTGATAGGGATTCAATATGATTTCGACGGCAGGCATCTGAAGCCCTTACTCTATGCAGTTATCAAGGTTCTGTTGCGCGGAACTCCTCTTAATATACCATTTCAGCTCCTCGACCGGACAAGAGTCAACCCGTAAAATCAGCTAAAAGCTTCTAATAGCAAGACTTTCAGAAATTGCGCGGAACCCATTCTCTCCTCAAAACGTGCAAAGCTTTACAGTAAAAGGAATTGAGGCTCAAATTAGCCACCTTTGCCAAAAACACCTACCCATCCGCGCAAAGTGTCGGGAGGCTTAGTCCTCTTTCCGAGTCGGCGCTGAAGCGCTCACTACAAACATTCTTTTAATAAAGTTAATCAACCAGATTCGATATAACAACTGACAACAAACAACAAACATGAGCACCATACGCTTTGAACAAGTCTTCCTCAAATTTCCCGGTGCATCCCATCCGGTTGTGAATGGCTGTACCTGCGAAATTGAAGCGGGTCAACTCGTCGTAATTTTAGGGCCATCCGGTTGCGGGAAAACAACCCTCCTTAAAATGGTCAATCGCTTGTACGAACCGACTTCAGGAACGATTTACCTAGACGGCACGAATATCCGACAGCTAAAAGTCACCGAACTGCGTCGGCAGATTGGCTACGTTATCCAGCAATCGGGTTTATTTCCCCACATGACGGTTGCCCAGAATATTGCGGTCGTGCCAAAGCTTTTAGGATGGTCGCGGGTGCAATACCAGCAACGGGTGGATGAGTTGCTAACGTTAGTTGAACTGCCACCCGAAGCCTACCGCAATCGTTATCCGTCTCAACTATCAGGAGGTCAGCAGCAGCGAGTGGGTTTAGCGCGAGCTTTGGCGGGCGACCCGAAGGTGATGTTAATGGATGAACCCTTTGGGGCAATTGATGCGATTACTCGCGAAACTCTACAAGACGAAATCTTACGTCTTCAGCGCCAACTTAAGAAAACGATTCTGTTTGTGTCCCACGACGTTGAAGAAGCCTTGCGTCTTGCTGACAAACTCATGATTCTGCGAAGCGGTCAGATCGTCCAGTTTGACACGCCCTTCAATATTTTGACGCGACCGGCAGATGCCTTCGTGCATGAACTGGTGGGGGCTGACGATATGGTACGTCAGTTAAGTCTTTTGCGCGTTGAAACGGCGATGAGTCCCGTGCCCCAGAACTATCAATCTGGAAGCGATCGCGCGATCGCCCAACATGATAATTTACGTGAAGCCCTATCACTATTGCTGCGGACGGGTGCCGAGACACTCAGTGTTGTGAATGATGGCAATGTTGTCGGTGTCCTTACCCTCTCCAGCATTCGGGATTCAGCCCGGATGGGAGCGAATCGTTAATGACAGACAGTATCTCGGCTTGGTATCCAAACAGCGATCGCAAATAGGTGATTGCCCATCCACTTCTGCTAGCGTATCGTCAACCCAACTCAAGTTAAAAACCGACGCATATATGCGGTTAGAAACCCTTAACTTACTCTGCTGTTTAACGACCAACCCACTAAGCTGCAATTGAGTATGTTCCGGCAAGTCATTGGCTGTAACTTCTCCAGCGAGCAAAATTTCCCGATACACTACAAGCAACTGACTTCCGCGCTGACTACTATGTAGAAGGCGAGAGCGAATCGTCCTCAAATGCTCTGGTTCATCCTTAGATTCCCAGTTGTCAATGACCTGATGACGTACCAACTGCTCTACCCATTCCCTCTCACTTCCTTCTGAAATTGCTTCCGAAGCACTCAAAATAAGCTGGCAAATCTTTTGAGTGAGAAACGGCTGACCTCCCGTCCAGTCCAAGACCTCTTGCAGTAAGGCTTTGCGATTGCTGGCAATTCTGTCCAACCCCACAGCTAAAGGCTGAGCTTCCTCTAGGCTAAAACCCGTCAGTTCAATCGCACGACCAATATTAAAAGGGGTGTGCTGCTTGGATCGAATTAAATTTGAGGGAGCCGCTACTCCAACCAGAGCAAATGTTAGTCTTCGGTAATCCGGGCGATCTGCTCGCTTGTTATAGCAATCGCGGATGAGTGCAAAAAGGTCTTCAGTGCAAAACTTTAAGCTAAGAGTACAGTCGATTTCCTCTAGAAAAATGACGATGTTTTGGGAGACTGACGGAAGTAAAACTTCTTCAATAAACTTGCTCAATCGCTGCACGTAAGAAAGCAAACTGCGCTTCAGCCACCAAGACTCTAAATCAAAGCTGTCAGAAAGATGCAACTGACTGACTAGGTTATAAATTAATCCGACATACCATTGCTCTGGGGTCGTTTCCGACGTACCAATTTCTGTCAACTGGATAGCCGTAGTTGCGATTCCCTCGGCTTGCAATCGCTGCATGGTTTTTACCCTGAGCGAGGATTTGCCCATCTGCCGCGAGTTGAAGATGTAACAAAATTCACCCCGTTTCAAGCTCTCTTCTAGGTCAGTATCGGCTTG
>DATNPT010000366.1:0-6631 GCA_036703075.1 Chroococcales cyanobacterium | reverse complement strand
TACAACTCAGGGAGGGTGAGTTTAGTTTTGAGCAAAACCTGTCTTTACCGATGCGAGAAATGACTGGCTTGCGCTTATCAGCAGGTATCCCCGTGCTGTCTAGTTCTCTAAAAGAGACAAAAAGTTTGAATTTAGGCAACTGGAAACCTAATTTTATCGCTACCACTGTTGCCACAACATCATCTTATTCAAACAAAATTGGCAAGTCCTCTAGGAGGAATGGTATTCCGGGAAATGGGCTAGCTTCTGTATTCGCCTGATTCCCCAGTCATCGTCTGGAAAAATTCACTAATCGCTTGACTGGCGGTTAGTGAGACTTTCGTTTTGCTCTAGGTTACTCTTCACCGTTTCTGCACAGTTTTGCGCTTTTTCGAGTGCCTCTTGCGAGTGTTCTAATTGCACCTTGACCACCTTCTGGTATGCCTTGACTGCCTGGATATGTTCTTGTACGGCATGCCGATGTTCCTCGTGTGCCTTGTACTGCGCGTCCGGTAACTGAGCGTATGTCTCTACGGCCTTGCCGTGTTCCTCGACAGCTTTGCCATACTCCTCGATTAGCTTTCCTTGCTCCTCGATAAACTGCCTTTGCTGCTCATCGGGAATTTCCTCGCCGTGCTTTTGCACTACTTTCCCATATTGTTGTATGTCTTTGCCATGCTTTTGGTCTTGTCTTCCATGCTCTTCTGTGGAGTTAGACATGATTAATTTATCTTCCCTTGTGTATCCTGTTTTTCTATCTCACCGATAGTTACTGGCAAGTTTGTCCTCAATCTTGCTCTAAGGCGAGTTCGCTCGTCCCGTTGAGCCTTAAAGTTCGCAGACAGAGCCTGGAGAGCAACGTGCCGCTCTTTTAAGTCGTTCAAATGAAGCCGAAGCTGCTCGCATTCAACCTGAATTCGACTGAGCTTCGTCATTGCTGTCGGGTGCAACTGAATCAGTGATGACTCTTGTCTTTGCTCTAGCTCGCAGGCTTCGATGGGAGTGCCATAAATAGCACTAAGCAGTTGGGCTACAACATTTATCGCAGATTTATCGCTAGCCAAAAGGGTTTGTGCTAATTCTTTGGACTGAACGAGAGTGAGAGGCTTTAAGCTGGAGGCACTCCAGTATTCATAGTACATCTGCTGCAACTCCTGGTTCATCAGCTCCAACTCGTAGTCAGTATCTCTCAACTCTTTTCCTAACTCGTTTAATTGCTGCTGCTGATAATCTAGGTAGAGCTTTTGACTCTCGATCGTCTCTTGCAAAAACTCCCTCTGTTCCTGAAGAGCTAATGCTCTCTCAGCATCGGAGGATATTGCCTGTTCTGGGTACTCTCTGTCCATCTCAATTGCAGCAATTCTTTACTAGAGGCGGCAAGAGTGCCTCTCAAACATAATCTAAAATGGCTGGTCAAAAAAATTCAATAGTCCTACTTTAATCCAAGTCTTCATCGGTCCTATCCTCCATTAAGAGGATGATTCCTTGTTGCTGATTGACAACAATTAGTGGCGTACAAACTACACGGCAGCGAATGGCTTTGCCACGACGGTTAATCGCGCTTAAGAGAACTTCTTGGTAATCAGATAACCCACTTTGGCAAGTGCGAATGGGTACTCTCAGTTCCTCGACGGGCAGACCAATATCCAAGTCAAAGAAAAAGCATCCAACAGCTTCATCTGCGTGCAAACCCCACAAAGTATTTGCCCCACCATTCCAAAGTTGGATAGAAAGGCGGTTGTCTAACACCACCATCCCCATCCGCAAATTGGTCAGAATTGAGTCCATGAAGGCATTGACGCGGTTGAGTTCGTCTGTGCGATCGCGTAGTTCCTCGTTGGTCGTCTGGAGTTCTTCGTTCGACGACTGGAGTTCTTCGTTCATCGTCTCCAGTTCTTCGTTGGTACTTTGTAGTTCTTCGTTGGTGGTTTCTAATTCTTCGTTGGTACTTTGCAGTTCTTCGTTAGTGGTTTCTAGTTCTTCGTTGGCACTTTGCAGTTCTTCGTAAGCCGTTTCTAGTTCCTGAGTGGAGCGCAGGAGTTCTTGTTGCAACTGATGGTAGCGTGTCACATCCTGAAACACAATCAGCATGCCCAAGAGTTCGGCATTGATATCCATCAGAGGGATAACCTCGATGTCCAGGTAGCTGGTATTACCCTCGATTGAGTTCGATAGCTCTACATGACTCATCTGAATGGGACGGCGAACTATATAAGCTTGCTCGATCCGCGATCGCAATTCTGCGGGTCGGTAAGATATTTCCAAATCTTGTAACGGACGACCCAAATCTTGGTTGCTGATATTGAACAACATTCGTGATTGTCGATTAGCGAGTGCTAAGTTACCGTTGATATCAACTACGATTTGGGCAACGGGTAGATACTCAAACGATTCATCCCGCAAACGCATATTTCGCATGAGATGGTTCCCAATCTCCGTGCTGCCAGCTTCGGCCATCACCAGCAAGCGATCGCGCAGTGTCATTTTGGCTAGTTTAGAAAAAATTCTATATTTGAGATTGACTGGCGCAAACAGGTTCGCATGGGTTAACAGCATCTCCGCCTTTCCCACAAACAGAAAGCCCTTGTTTTTCAGGGCGAAGTGGAAGCGGGCGAGAACTCGCGCCTGTGTCTCGGAATTGAAATACATCAGGGTATTGCGGCAGATCAGCAAATCCAGATGACCAATCGGTGCATCCTGAATCAAGTTGTTGCGACCGAAAATCACGCATGGGCGCAAATCGCTGCGGAACGTGTAAACGGTTCTCGATACATCGAAGTATTTCTCCCGTAGATTTTCGGGAACATCTCGCACGTCTCTGGCTGAATAGGTCGCGAGGCGGCCGCTAGTCACTGCTTCTTCATCTAAATCGGTGGCGTAGATTTTTACCCGCCTGCGGAATTCTTCTTCCCCTAAAGCTTCTGCCAGCAGGATTGCGATTGTGTAGGCTTCTTCACCAGACGCACAACCAGCGCTCCAGACTCGAATCAGCTCGTTATCGTGCTTAGTTTCAATAATACGCGGGATGACCTCTTGTGCAAGCCCGTTCCAGGCCGGTAGATCCCGAAAAAACGTAGTGACATTTAGTAATAGAGCATCGAACAAATGGTTGATTTCCAGTGGGTTAGCTTCTAAGTAGTCCAGATATTCGTTAAATGACTCTACTTCCACGCGCTGCATGCGCTTTTTGGTCAAGCGCATTAAGCTAGGTCGCTTATACCCGGTAAAATCGATGCCACGAGTTCGTTTGAGATATTGAAGTAATGCCTCAAATTCTGGATCGTCCTCAACCCTATTCATGCTGAGTTCCCTTCGATTGCTCCATAGAGCGCTAAATTAGTAATTGCCTCACCAATTTTATCGAGTGGCAGTATCCAATCCACACAACCCGTTGCGATCGCTGCCGCAGGCATTCCCCACACTTTGGATGTTGCTCGATCCTGAGCAATTACTTTCCCACCCATTTTTTTGATCGCTTGGACTCCTGCCGAGCCATCCCCATCCCCCCCTGTCAACACAACTGCGATCGCCCGTTCTTTGTAACTCTTCGCAACAGACTCAAACAAGATTTCAGCGGAGGGACGCACGAAATGCACTTTTTCCGAGCGGGAAAGAGAAACTCTGCCGTCTGAGTCTACTAGAAGATGGTAGTCTGGTGGAGCAATTAAGACCTTCCCTGGACTCAAATAGCACCCCTGCTCTGCCTGCTGAACTTGCAAGAGCGTGCGACGGTTGAGAATTTCGGCAAATAGACTAGGATACTTGGGCGATAAATGTTGCACGATCGCGATCGCTGCCGGAAAGTCAGCCGGTAAGGGAGACAGCACGCGAGTCAACGCGTCCAATCCGTGGGCCGAAGCTGCCAGTGCTACCACAAAAAAGCCTGAAGAAGCGGAATTTTCTCCAGACGCTGATGCGAGCCTGCTGGTTATCTCTTGCTTTTGTCTCCTGACACTATTGCAATCTGATGCCGCCGTCATGCTTACGCGATCGCTAGAATTTGGTAGGTTTGGTATATTATTTTCGGGTTCAACAACCATTGCTTAATTTTTCCCTTGACTATTTACATAAATCGTTCTGATTATCGTCATTTGGAGTTTTCACCAATGA
This sequence comes from Chroococcales cyanobacterium, assembly GCA_036703075.1. Taxonomy (GTDB): domain Bacteria; phylum Cyanobacteriota; class Cyanobacteriia; order Cyanobacteriales; family Coleofasciculaceae; genus DATNPC01. The sequence continues at coordinate 2,542 of DATNPT010000366.1, read as the reverse complement.
TTTAGAAGGCTTGAGGTAGCGTATGAATTGCCAAGTTTTGCCGTTTAGCCTTCTCAAACCGCTCTTTCTAAAAATTTAGCGGGGTGACGATATCGTCACCCCGCCAACCCATTCTATAATTTCACACCGCTGCTCTGCATGGTGAGCTGCTAACTAAAAACTCGTTTACGCGCAGGCAGAAAATTTTTAGTCGCTAAATGCTCGTGAAGTTCTAAAGGTTTAAGTTTGCATAAATCTTTGGTCAGTTCCTGAATTTGTAAATTTTTCGGTAGTAAAGGTGCAAGAGCTTCCCGTAAAATTCCTAAAATCCGAGGTTCGGCAATCAGAATCACTCGCTGAGTTCGACAGACTTGGATTAAATTTAGCAGCTCTGTAGCAATCATCTGAGCAAAGCGTCGCCCAAATTCAACCACTTGATTGTTACGGCCATCATCATACGCATGGGCTTGACTCGCTGAACCTTGATTGCGTCCTGTTCTGACGCTCGACCAAAGCTCTTTTCCAGAGAGTTCGTTGAATAGGCCTTCATGTTCGATCAGATTTGGTCCAGACTCAAATTCAGGTATTTCTGCTTGTTCTAAAGTAAAAAAGCGTGCTCGGGTTCCATCAATAACAGCAACGAGAAATTGACTCATTAGATCCCTTTAATAACCTCGGACTAACCTAATCTTAAACAGATAACTCTTGCTCCTTAAGGTCGCCCAGAATAAATCTTAAAAACTTGTTAATTTTAGAAACACAAAAGCTGATTTACAAAAAAAATCTTATTAACCTAATTCCGGCTAAAAACTTAAAATAAGAAATTATCTAGAGCGCTAATAAAGATGGGAAGCTCCAGTCGGAATTTAACTTATGCGCTTTATCTAGTCACAGATAACTGATAACCGATCGCTGTTATCGCGGGTCAGTCGGTCGAGCCACTAAAATGCCGATCGCACGATTAACTCTACTAATATACCGTTCTAGATCGCGAGCAATTGTGACTTGTCCTGCGGGTGAAGCGTGGATAAATCCAATAGTACCGTTGGGCTGACGGTAAACGAGTCCTGTATGGGTAACATCAAGACCAGGGATGTTAGTCGCTACGGCAATAATATCACCCGGTTGGAGTTGAGAATATAGGTGACGAATCTGGTTAGTGGGAATGTAATCAATGGTTAGGCGATCGAGCTGAGCTTCCTGCTGAACTATACATTGGAAATTTGCATTGTCACTCACTAGTTGAGGGGAACTCTGACGATGAGTAGTCATGAAATTCAGCGTCTTATGGAGTGAAACACCTCCTAACTGTTGCGCGAGGTTTTGCACGGTTCCCCGTTTCTGGTTGTCAGAAATCCAATCGACAAAATAATGCAGGCGGCTGCAATAGCCATTCATTTGACCATCTCGATAACGCTGATCGCGTAGGTGGTTGACAAACGTCGGATAGGAATAATCTTGTACTGCAACACCTCGCGCGATCGCAAGTACAGTTTCGACGAATAGCACGCAGTCGAATTGATTGAGAGTAACGACGAGAGTTTCTTCTTGAGATTGGTCTAATAAATTAGCTTTGTAGGCAGCGCCGAGAAATTGATTAGCGATCGCTTGTACAATTTCGCCCATCTGACGCTGATGCAAATTTTGAGCAACGGCGTACTGCATAACGCGTTTGAAGCGCTCTCCATCTTTCGTTGGAGGAATGTCTAACTGTGGGGTTTGGGCGTATGGCTTGCCTAGATTTGAGACTCTTTCTGAGAGGGCAGAATCTGAAGTCTGAATATTAGCTAATGCTGGCTCAACAGAGCGAGCTGGATTAGGATGAATCGAGGGGTTGGCTAAAATGCCAGTTGTCGGCAAAGTAATACCGTTGAGTGGATTCGCGTAAGTCCTGATTTGCGGTTTTGGGAAGGTTGAGCTAACAGGTACGGGATGATTTTCCGTTGCTGGAGAAGCAAAGCGCAAAGCAACATCAAACGCGCTGGCACAAAGTGCAGCACCACAAGATGCGATCGCAAATCCTACTACAGTCAGCCCGAAGCATTTTTTCATGTTGGGCTTTACTCCTCAGCCACCTACCTTTACTTGACCATGGGTAAGCTTAGCAAAATTAGAGTTTGGATTGAGAGAACTGACAGCCTAACCAAATTGCTATCTAGTGTTACGCATCGGTCATCAGCTCAATAGGCATGGTATTGTTTCCCACAACGCGATCGCTATTGCCATTTTCCAGAATCGTTGGAGTGCTAGCTTCTACCGTTTGCCAAGCCAGTTTTGCTGCCCCTACGATTCCTGCTTTATTGCCCAATTCAGCCCTGAGAAGCTGTAAACCGGAACGAGAAGTATGAAACACTCGTCGCTCAATTTCTGCCAGGGCAGCAGGGAAGAAAAATTCGGCACTCGCACTGACTCCACCACCGAGCAGAATCGCTTCCGGCGTCAGAACATAGATGAGACTGGCTAACCCAATTCCTAAATCGCGTCCATAACTTTCCCAAAATTCTAGAGCAAACTTGTCACCTTCTCTGGCTAAAGTACCAAGTTCGGCAGGTTCTTTACCCGT
>DATNPT010000358.1:0-11176 GCA_036703075.1 Chroococcales cyanobacterium | reverse complement strand
CTACAATGGTCAACGAAATCGGTTTTTTTCTTAGAGGGCTGATTATTGGCTTCTCGATTGCTGCGCCTGTGGGGCCAATCGGTGTTTTGTGTATCCGCCGGACATTAGCTCAAGGACGCTTATCGGGTCTTTTTTCGGGTTTAGGTGCAGCAACGGCTGATGCGATTTATGGCTGTATTGCTGGCTTGGGGTTGACGTTTGTTTCGAGTCTTTTAATCCGTCAAAACATGGGGCTGCGCTTAATTGGCGGTGCTTTCTTATGCTATTTGGGATTTAAAACGTTTATCAGTCTACCCGCAGCAGAAGTGGCTAAAGCAAAAGGGGATAGTTTGGTTAGTGCTTACGTCTCGACGTTGTTCTTGACGCTGACTAATCCCATGACTATGCTTTCTTTTGCGGCTGTTTTTGCTGGTTTGGGATTAGCCAGCAGTAGTGGGAATTATGCCGATGCCTTAGTTCTCGTCTTGGGTGTGTTCGTTGGTTCTGCTCTTTGGTGGGTGTTGCTTAGTGGTGGCGTTAGTTTATTTCGATCAAAGTTGACGCCGAGACGGTTGCAGTGGGTGAATCGAATTTCTGGAGTTGCGATCGCATTGTTCGGTATTGTCGCCCTCTTGAGCTTGTCTGAGTAGTGAGCCGTTGGGATTGTTCTTAGGAGTTGTCCAAAAATAAAGTCGCAATTGAGAGTCGAGTTTTTGACCAATAAGCCATTTGTAAGTAACTACTGACAACTGGCAGCGTACCCGAATTAAATAGCTCTGCATTATTTTTGTACGGCTCCTTAGCTCTTATCGTTTTGCGATCGCGGAATCTGAATGATAAATTCTGTTCCTTTGCCCAGTTCGCTAAAGCAATAAAGCTGACCGCGATGTTTTTCTACTACAATTTGATAGCTAATTGATAGCCCTAAACCCGTACCAGCACCTACAGGCTTTGTGGTAAAGAAGGGGTCGAAGAGTCGAGTTTTGACCTGCTCCGTCATACCTGGACCATTATCGGCAATCTGAATGGAAATGCGATCGTTTTCGAGTACCTCGGTTCGCACTCGGATGATACTAGGGTTGGTATAGAGTTCTTCAGGGGTTCGTGTCTGGTTTTGCTCATCTATAGCGTCAATGGCGTTAGTGAGCAAGTTCATAAACACTTGATTGAGCGGTCCTGCATAGCACTCTACTGTCGGTAAATTGCCATACTCTTTGATTACCTCAATTTTGGGATGCTTGCCAGACGCCTTCAGGCGGTTTTGCAGAATCACTAGCGTACTATCTAGACCTTCGTGAATATCAACCCCTTTCATCTCCGCTTCGGCAACGCGAGAAAAGTTTCGCAGCGAGTAGACGATTTCACAAATTCGCTCTGCCCCAACCCGCATGGAATCCAAAATTTTTGGCAAGTCTTCTACCAAAAAATCTAGGTCGATCGCTTCAATTTCCAACTGAATATCTGGCTTAGGATTGGGATAATGCTGCTGATAGAGTTGGATTAAGCCCAACAGGTCTTGGATGTAGCCACTCGCATGAGATAAGTTGCCATAGATGAAGGAGACAGGATTGTTGATTTCGTGAGCCACTCCAGCAACCAACTGTCCTAAGCTGGACATTTTTTCACTCTGCACTAAGTGAGATTGCGTTTTCTGGAGTTCGAGCAAGGTTTGTTCGAGCTTTTGAGCTTGTGTTTGGGCTTGTGCCATTGCCGTGCGGCTTTGCTCGTAGAGTTCGGCTTGCTGAATTGCGATCGCGACTTGGGCGGCCAATGCTGAAAGTAAGTCAATCTCAAATTGCTGCCATTGTCTGGGTTCACAGCAGTGATGGGCAATCAACAGCCCCCACAATCGAGTTGCACTGTCGGATTTAGGATGTTGCAGGGTTTCGCTTTGCAGAATTGGCACGACTAGGTTCGCTCGTACCTGAAACTGAGCGAGTAAATTGACGTGACATTCGCTGATATTAGCAGTTTGGATATCTTCAATTGTCCTGACTCGACCTTGTTGGTAGAGCGAGACATAACTTTTACCAAAACAAGGGTCATAGATGTTGGTTCCCAAAATCGAAATCCAACGCTCATCAACCGATTCCACCACGATTTCCCCACTCCAGTCGGGATTGAAGCGGAAAAGAATTACGCGATCGGTTTGCAGAACTTGTCGCACTTCTGCCGCTGTGCGCTCCAAAATTTCCTCTAAGTGCAACGATTGGCGAATACGCTGAGCGATCGCTCCTACTAAACGCTCGCGTTGATACTGCTGCTGCAATGCGGCTTCCGTCTGCTGGCGTTGAATGATTTCCGTTTGTGCCTGTTGATACAGCTCAGATTGCTGAATTGCGATCGCGGCTTGAGTGGCTAAGCTCTTGAGTAAATCGATTTCCAAGGGTTGCCACTGTCGCGTCCCGCTACACTGCTGAGCGACTAGCAGCCCCCATAATTTCTCCTCATACACAATCGGGACTACCAGGTTTGCTCTCACCTGAAACCGGGCGAGTAAGTCTAGGTGACAGGGAGTCAAACCGGCAGTGTAGATATCCTCGACCGCTTGCACTCGCCCTTGCTGGTACAGCTCGGCGTAGGTTTCAGCAAAATAGCGATCGTTAATCGTTGTGCCTGCAATCGGCCTCCACTCAGAACTGGCTGATTCGACCACGACAACCCCACTGCCATTCGATTCAAGGTGGAAAACGAGCGCGCGATCGCAGCCGAGGAATTGCCGGACTTCAGCAACCGTCGTGTTGAGAATCTCTTCCAGATTCAAGGACTCATGAATGCGTGCTGCAATGGTTCCGACTAAGCGTTCTTTGAGATATTGCTGTTGCAACGCATCTTCTGCCTGCTTGCGATCGGTAATGTCCTCAGAAATACACAGTAAGTATTGAGGCTCGTGGTTTCGATCGTAGAGAGGAACCTTGATAGTGTGAAGTGTCCTTCTTCCCAAGCTGTAGCTATCAATGGGTTCTTCAGGAATATCTTCAGGTATGCCTCGCTCAAACGCGTCTCGGTCTTTTCGAGCGAAAAAGTCGGCTTGTTCTTTTGGGAAGAGGTCGTGGACTGTTTTTCCGATCGCTTGCTCGGCGGTTATACCAAACATCCGTTCGCTGGTTTGATTCCACAGCCGAAAGGCACCAAAGTTCTCCTCTTTACCCTCTTTGACAAATACCGCGACTGGGAGATAGTCGATTGTGGCTTGCAAGAAGTTGCGAGTTTGTCGGATTTCTTCTTCTGCAACTTTACGGTCACTGATATCGGTAACGACTACAACGCAATACTTCGGTTCACCCGTCGGTTTCCACACCACCGATAAGGCCTGTTCAACCCAAACTATTTTGCCATCTTTACGGATGTAGCGATTTTCCAGCGAGTAGTTGGGAATATCTCCCTCAAGCAGCAATCGCTCGCGATCGCTATTCACTTCAAGGTCATCGGGGAAGGTAATATCTTGAAGGGTTCGCGCGAGCAATTCTTCCTGGGTGTACCCGACAATCTCACAAAACTTCTGATTAACCCTGAGAAACTCACCCGTGGGAGCGCAATGGCTCATGCCCACCGTTGCACCAAAGAACGTAGCACGGAAGCATGCTTCGCTTTCGAGCAATGCTTGTTCGGCCGCTTTGCGATCGGAGATATCTCTTGAGGTAATTGCTATCCCATCCCGCAATGGCACAACTTGATGCTGAAGCCAAGAAGCCTTAATTTCTGGTGTCGATATGGGAAACTCTTCTTCTAACACCGTTCTCGTTTCCACAACTCGGACATACTTCTCAAAAAAACCACTGGTGCGATTGATGGGAAGAAGTTCGCACAGTCGCTGACCGATTGCCTCTTCTCTAGACATGGCAATCATCTTTTCGGCGTTGGCGTTGAGTTCGGCAAACGTAAAGTCAATAATCTTACCTTCCTCATCGCGCACACTCTGGAATATAAAGAAGGCATCCAGACTGCCTTCAGCCGCCGCTCGAAATCGCGCCTCGCTCTCCCGCAGCGTTTCCTCCATCTGTTTACGATCGGTGATATCTTCACAAACTAGACTGACGATTGGAGACGATTGCGTTGTTGGTACCAAGCGAGCGAGTGCTTTTATCCAGATGATCTGACCATTTTTACCAACAAGACGAGCCTGCCATTGACTGATTTGAGCTGGCTTGTGGAGAGTCGTTAATTTCGCTTGACACTGGTCTTTATCTTCTGGATGAAAAACAGATGCAATTAATTTTTGGGTTAAGTCAGCGGGAGCATAGCCCAAACAATCCGCAGCCAGTTCGCTGACAAAAAGAATTTTTCCCGCCAAGTTAAGAGTAAAACAAATGCCGGGAAGGGTTTCGTACAGCGTCTGAAATGTTTCTAATTCAGCTCGGCTTTTATATAAGGCTTGGTCTGCTTCAGGCTGCCACTGTTCACCCTTTGAGTTCATCAGCATAGATGTTCTAAGGTCAGCCTTCTTCCTGAGGTGACTCATGCCAATAGTAAGAGATCGAGGTTTATGTTTCAAATCATAACCCTCAATTTACGTCCTTTTGTTAAAAATTAATGTAACGATTATCGAGTATTTGATACTTGAAATTATGTCAATATGTCTTTTTGAATAGACGCTTTAAAACTAGCAAGACATTAAGTTACCCGCAATTTTGGGTGCATCACTTCCTTGGCTAGTTTGGTATTCTATTGTTTTACCGTGATTTGAGGACACTGGCAGCCACCCTCGACACCCAGTTTGTTTCTCAAAAATAATACAAAGAATACAAAAGTAAAAATTAGCAGACCAAGTGTTGCAAGAAATTAAAGAATATTTTTAAAAGTAAAAAATTAGGGGCTGGGAAGGCACGCTAGGCGCGCCCCGCTACGCTAACCTCCTCCAGTGAGGGATTTGGGGACAACGCACTCTACGCGCATTACGCAAATAGGGTTCCCTCTGGGGGGGAAGACCCCCCAATCCGGGTCCCAAAGAACGACTCCTTGAGAGAAATTGATGTTCTAAGCAGCAGCCAATTCTGAAGCTGTCTCTTCAGAACTCGCCTCTGACATTTCTGTCGGAGCACCATCTTGCACAAGCGATCGCGATTCTCCGCCCTTTTGCATCATATTATTTACCATCGCCAGTAGAGCATTCACTTTGCGAGTGCGCCACTCATCAATTAACTGCTGCACGGCATCCGTACTCAAACGGCGTTGCATTGCCTCCAACAGATAAGCCGCATGTCCCGTTTCATCCCGAGCAACGCTGAGCATTCCTTTTTTCAGGTTGCGGCTGGTTGGCTCATCTTCCGGTAAGACATTAGCCATCCGAGCAAAGTCTTTACTCGCATCCAGTTCCAAAATATAGGTGCTACCAAAGAACACCTTCCAGTCCATAGCTTCGGGTTTCAAGTCTGCCTGAGAGTAGCCCTCGAAGTAAACATCAAAGAAAGGACTGCGCTGACGCCGCTCGGACTTGCCATCTTCAGACGTTTTCGGTAAGTTTTTGAAGTCAATGACTTGTTTGTTGAGCTGTTTCAAGGCATGGGCGAAAATTTGACCGTGACGCTCTTCATCGGAAGCATGACGAGCCAGTTTTTCGGACAGCCACATATCTCCCTCTCTGGCAGCCCGTTCGCTTAAGGCGTTGAGAAATGGAACAGAACCCGATTCTGCTAACTGAAACCCCGCAAGCGTGTTAGGGCGAGTTTTCGGATCGCGCAGATTTCGGGCGGAGATATAAGCAGCAGCGCCCGCTCCTACTAGATGCAGAACGTGAGTTAACAAGTTCATGAATTAAAAGTGTTTAGAAAGATTACAAATGTTATGCTAGCCTGGTTTTCCTCAGAGGAACGACGCGATCGGATTGCATCGAGAGATTAATACTGATAACGTTGCGAACATCGCTTTTCACTCGCTGCCTGAAGCGGCGCAAAATGTAGATATGCGAAAAGGCTCAACGGCAACCCGTTCGTGAGAGCGCAAACGCGCACAAAGCTCAGTGGATGATGTTAAAGACTATGAAACGTACAATCCTCACTATTGCTGCCCTGTTGACGACGACCAGTTTAGGCGTGATGCGCGAGGTGCTAGTTCCCCTTCGTGCCAACGCTGAAAATCTACAACAAATCCAACAGTTGCTATCCACTAGAGAGTGCCAGCAATGCGACTTGAGCAATGCAGGTCTGGTTTTGTCGAATTTGCAGGGGGCAAACTTAACTGGGGCAGATTTGAGTCGCGCCAATCTCAGTCAAGCTAATTTGATGAATGCTGACTTAAGTGGCGCTAACCTGAGCGGTGCGTCCCTCAATGGTGCCAATCTGACAGGGGCAAACCTTACAGGGGCCAATCTGATGGGAACCGACCTGAGAGATGCTTACTTGGTGAATGCGAAATTATTTGGTACAGACCTCAAAAGTGCTTTTATTCAAGGAACGGTTGGCATCCCTCAGTATGCGGGAACGGCTGAAGACTTTTACGCATGGGGTGTTGTAGAGTCAGAACGAGGCGACTACAAAGCCGCGATCGCAAATTACAATCAAGCCCTCGGTCTCAAACCTGACTTTGCTCCAGCTTTCTTAGGTCGGGGAGTTGCCCGTTTTAAGCTAGGGGATGAAGGGGGAGGAGCACAAGATGCTCAACGAGCGAGCGTACTCTTTACGGCCCAAGGTAATACAACAGGTTATCAGGCATCGCAAAATCTGATTAAAACTATAGAAATTGTCCAGAACCCCCCAAAGGTAAGAAGCGGTACATCACTGGGTAATGCCTTAGTCGGAATTGGTTCGCTTCTGCTCCAACTCATTCCGTTTTGAGGTCTTCGTATGATTAAACTTCTTGCATAAATTCTGGAAAGCCCCTAAATCCTCCAAGATTGAGGGACTTTGAATTCAGGTTCCATCTGGGCATTAGGGGCAGGGGGGCGAAAATCGGCTTTCGCGAGAAGTCTAATGACTAGAGGCTAATGGCTGCGTTAGCCTTGATAGGATCGAGAGCGGTAATAGATTTTAAGAATTGATTTATGTCATCCACCTCAACTCCCTTACCCGATGCCCTGGCAAAAATTGTGGAACGCTTTAAGCGGCGAACCAACCAAAAGCAACGTTACGAACAGTTGCTTTGGTACGCTAAGCACCTTCAAGACATGCCTGAAGAGGATAAGGTACCAGAAAATAAAGTTCCGGGCTGTGTTTCTCAGGTTTACATCACTGCCAACCTGGAGGATGGCAAAGTCTCGTATTTGGGAGACTCTGATGCTCAGTTGGTGAAAGGATTAGTTGCTTTATTAATTGAAGGACTCAACGGGCTGACTCCAGAAGAAATCGTGCGAATTTCTCCCGATTTTATTCAAGAAACGGGTTTGAATGTGAGCTTGACGCCCTCCCGTGCCAATGGGTTTTATAATATTTTCCAGACCATGAAGAAAAAAGCCTTGGGCTTTCAACTCGGAATGTCGGCTCAACAGGTCAGTTCATAAGTTGAACAATGCTCAAACGCCCAAGACAACTGCAAGACGCCAACAGTTAAGTCCAGTCAGTAACATCGGGGCTGTATTCTTCAGCTAGGATAAGCTGCCAATTTGTATTGCCAACTAGCTTTAATACGTAGTCGTGATATTGCACCAAAGTAGGGCGGTGACCGACACTGATAAAGGCGGTATCTGCGTCTTTAAGTAACTGATAGAGACGCTTTTCGTTAACCACATCCAATGCACTGGTCGATTCATCCAAAATGGCATAGCGAGGTTTAGCAATTAGTAGCCGTGCAAATGCCAACCGTTGTTGTTCTCCTAACGATAAAATATCAGCCCATTCTAGTTCCACATCAAAGCCACCTACTCGTTCTGGTAAATGGGCAAGATTGACTTGTTCGAGTATCTCGTGCAGTTGTTCGTCAGTAACGTGGTGGTTCGTGTTGGGATATAACAATTGGCTGCGTAGATTGCCGAGAACCATGTAAGGACGTTGAGGCAAAAACAGTGTTTCCTCCAGTTTGGGTCGGACAACACGGCCCGTACCAGCATTCCATAATCCCGAGATTGCACGCATTAAAGAACTTTTCCCAATACCAGAGGGGCCAACAATCAAAACTCCTTCACCGGGCAGCACCTTGACGGATAAATCTTTGACTAAGATTTGTTCGTAGTTAGGAGTTTCTACTGTGACGTGTTGAAGGGCTAAATAGTCCTCTTGCACAGTGTCAATCGTTGGTACACCCAACCGAAGTGCCACCTTTTGCGGGGAAAGGGCTTCTTCAAATGTTCCCAAACGATTAATCTGAGTTGTAAAATTAGTGAGCATATCAAAATTTTCTACAATAAATCCCAAAGCTCCCAAAATCGCGACGAAAGCTCCAGATGCTTGCGTTATTTGCCCAAAATCTATCTGACCAGCGAAATATCTAGGAGCTAAGAAAACGATAGGTAAATTAGTAAATATCATGCCAGTTCCCTGAGTAAAAAAACCAAGATTTCGCTGCAAAACTATCAGATTTTTAAAGTTATTAAGCACATCATCAAACCGATTGAGTACTGCCTCTATTTCACGGGTCTCACCTCGATAAAAGGCAATTGATTCACTGTTATCCCTGATATGAACTAAGCCATAGCGGAAATTCGCTTCTCGTTGTATCTGATTGAATTTTAATTTGCTCAGTCTTTTGCCAATTAAGATAGCGATCGCAGTTCTAAAAGCTGCCAAAATAATCACAACTACCGTCAGAACGCGATCGATTGACAAAAGGATTCCTAGAAAAGAGACAACTGTAATAATTTGATTTAGTAGGAGTCCCCAAATATCAATATTCTGCCGAACAAACGTGTTGATATCTTCAGCCATACGCTGATCGGGGTTATCGATTTTGCGATTAAACTTGATTTTATAAAAAGCGCGATCGCTAAAATATTTCTTCAAAAAATGATGAGTCAGCCATCGCCGCCAGTAGAGTTGCAGTAAGTTTTGCGAATAGAAGAAGAAAATCATAATGGGGGTGAATAGAGCAAACACCCCGATTAACATCAGCCAAATATGATAAAAATCCGAAACTTTCTTATCTGTGACGGCATTCATCAAGTCTCGGAGAATATAGCTTTGAACGATATTGAAGGCATTAAAGCCTAACATCAATAACATCACCAGAACAAACAGTCCCCTAGCCGCCCATTTTTCATCGGAAAAAAAGTAAGGTTTTACGATCCGCCAAAACCGATTTGACGACTGCTTCAGTTGATTCATGTTGCTTGATTAGTAAAACTGGGAGAAATTCTTGTTCCTTGAAAACTGTCTGTAGATGAATAGAGCAATTCTCGTCGCCTTGGTTTATCGACGACGCATTGGAGTGGTTCCCTGCTAATACTCAGATTGCTCTTTAGTTTTTAGCCTTTGCTGTCTACAAAATTCTCAATTCAACCCTAAGATAGATGACAGCTAATCAACCTCGGATACATGGCTGATTAGCTCCCAGTAAAAGTGCGATTTGGCTGATTGCAAGGTCAGTAGAATTACTGAAACTACGGTGAGAAGACGCGATCGCATCTGTCTTCAACTTAACAACGATGCAGCGCTCGTTATTGTCAATCAGTAATTTGGCTGAATTTTCACAGCTTCGACATAGCGCAGACACGGATTAGACATAGATAGTGCTTACGCTAGTGAGTGGAAAAGTAAGATTTAGTCAGGGTTTTATTATGGGTACAACTCACCCTTTACTGTACGGTATAGCTAATAGTTCACTATCTGCCCTAGCTGACGATAAAGCGATCGCAGCAAACAAAGCTTTAGCATTGGAATTACAAACTAGACTGCAAAATTTTTGGTTGTTGCAATCGATAGATGGAAATTGGGGACCAATATCAGCTAGGGCATTAGATACCTATAAACAGCTTCAGAAGATTAACGAGCCAGGAATTGGCAAGCAAACAGCGGCAAGTCTCATCAACACCGACCCAACAAGCTTCATTCCAGGATTTAAGCTGAACGGCGACTGGCCAAGCCGAACCGTGATGTGGATGATGTTACACAATCAACACATCAGCACCAGCGGTAAGCAAGGAGAAATCAACATTGTCTATTTCCGGGGATTAGACCGACAGGGTCGGTGGAATGGTAATCCACCTTTTGTCTGGAATGACCGTCGTTGTGTATTAGTGATTAAAGACGGAGTTCCTAGCTTTGCAGGAAACTGGTTAGCCACCTGCGACCCTGGGGAACAACCGTGGGATAACCCTGAAAATCCTGAAGGATGTGCCGATATTAAAGCGTGGCAATTTCAATCTTGGAGCGTTGGTCGCCACATCACCGCACACACTAACCAACTTGCTTTAGTACAGGCAGCAGATATTACAGTACTGCGCGGTCCTAACCGCATACCCGATACAGGCAGTGATTTTGGCGTCAATCAGCACACAACGAACAATCCTGAAGGGGCAAGTCCTGGAGACCTAGTTGGCCCGTGGTCAGCAGGATGTATGGTCGGAGCAAGTTCTGACGAGCACTACAACGAGTTCATGCTATTAGTGCAGGCAGACCCGCGAGAAAAAGCTGCTCCAAAACAGTATAAGCACTGGACAACCGTTATCAATGGCAATGACTTTCTGGGGCTTTTCCCAGGTTCGTAACTTCGCTAGCAAGGAACACCAAGTCTATCTTGTTGTGAATCCATTATGATGCGATCGCTCATACATGAATTCTCCGTCCCTAGGGGCGGAGATTCGTTAGTCGTTAGTGGGAAAGATAATACTACTATCAACTAGCCACTAAGCCTTCAATGGCTTGAACAAAATGAAATTCCAAGGTTTAATTCCTGCCTTACTGCTAGCCGCAATGGGATTGATTCCACTAGCAGTCGCTCGTCCTAGCTTATCCCAAGCCAAGCCGACTAACGTATCTCCACCCAATCTTAATCTCCAACTCCAACAAGCTTTATGCGCTCAAAATTGGGGACAAGCGCTGCAAATTCTCGATCGCATGAAGAGTGCAGCAGGTCCAGAGTATGCCTCACAAATCGTGATGTATCGGGGGCGCATCGAAGCTCTTGCCAGAGAAAATGCTAAGGTTCCTGGATTGACAGAGAAGTGTACCGTTCCTTCGCCATCAACGCCAGAGCCAGCTAATAACAGCGTTCCTTCTACACCTGAAACTAGCACGTCTCCTACACCTGAACCCAACAGCATGCCTCCAGCACTCCCCGACAGCAATGGCATGCCTCCGGCACCTGACAATAACAACCTTCCTACACTTCC
>DATNPT010000319.1:0-5490 GCA_036703075.1 Chroococcales cyanobacterium | reverse complement strand
GGGCAGAACTGTCAAGGAAGAAACTCAATAATTTTTAACAAAAGAACAAAGCAGGAATTAATTGTTACAAAGGGATTTTTCGTAAATTCGGTAGGTTTTATAAATCTTGCCACCTGAAGCTTCAATCAGCTTGCGGGATGGAAAATTATCTTCGTAGACCCAAGATAGTTCAGCTCGTTTATACGGCTTACCTTTTTGAATCCCGCCCTGCATTCCCAAATAAATTAAAGCGAGTGGCACCATTTTCCGGCGATACTCTGGCAGCGAACAAATGGCAATCACTCGTGCGCGATCGATCTGACGGCGATACCATAAAAATTTGAGAATTCCCAACAAATTCAGTTTACCGTTGACCTGTTTCAGGGGGATGTTGTAGTCGGGTAACCCCATAAAAAAGCCGATCATCTCGCCGTTGTCTTCTGCGATGGGAAAGATATCGGGGTCTACTAAGCTTTGTAATGCTTTGGCTTCTGCCAAAAATTCTTGTTCTGTACGCGGTGTAGAACTCCAGTTATGGGCAAAAGCGCGGGTAAACAGATGATAAAGACTGATGCAATCTTGCTCGAATGCTTCACCTTTGGTTCTCAGAGGGCGGAAGGTGATACCAGATTTACAAGCAATTTTATACGCTTTCTCGAATTGTGCGGCTAAGGGTTTGTCGAGTGGAAGATCGTAAGCGTAGGCATCCTTGGCTTTGTACCAACCGTCTTTCTCCATAAATTCTGGATAGTAGGACGGGTTGTAGGGCATCATCACCATGGGTGGGGAGTCAAAGCCATCGACTAACAATAAGCAATTGTTATGAGTTGATAGATTGATCGGTCCTCGTGCAACAGTCATGCCTTGCTCTCGCAGCCACTGTTGGGCAGCATTTAGGAGAGCCTGAGCGATCGCAAAATCAGGAACGCATTCAAAAAAACCAAATAGACCAACATTGGTGCCTTCTCGTTCGATCAACCGCTGATTCACAGCAGCAACAATGCGTCCTAAGGCTTGAGGATTGTTGCTCCCTCGCTCTACGGCAATAAATTGCTGTAACGTTCCATACCCACAAAAAGGATTACTGGGTGCAAACTGCTTGGCAATATCGCTGCGTAGTGGCGGCACCCAGTTAGGGTCATTTGCATAGACTCGCGCTGGCACATCCAAAAACAGTTCGCTCTGTGCCGGAGTGGTCACAACCTGAATTTCAGCAGACAAACTCTCGGTTGGCATAGGTTTAAATCCCCGTACTTTGTTATTCGTTGTTGGTTATTCGTTGTTTGTTGAGAGATGACTAACAACCAACAACCAACAACCAACAACTAATCAAGCACTAATCATGGGTTTGTACAACAAGTCCCGCGTTGCCACCATAGCAGCGACTAATCGATCCATTTCCTCTCGCGTATGGAGAGCGTTAACGGTAATGCGGAGCCGGGGTTTGGCAATAAACCAGATGGGGGAAACCCAAATGCCGTGTTTGTCAACCATATGCCGACCAAAAAGTTTGGGATTAATCTCAGGCGGGAGGATAACGGGGACTACGTTGGTTTCACCAATGGGAGTAAAACCTTGTTCGTTTAAGCGCGATCGCAAATACTGCGTATTGTCCTGAAGATTTTTCACCCGTTCTGGATGCTGGCGAACTTGACGAATACTCTCCAATGCGGCGGCGGTGAGGGGTGGTGACAAGGAAATCGTCCCAATTGATGTCGGAGAGACATTCAACAGAGGGATGAGTTCTTCGACATGCGAACTAATTGCTGCACCCGCAGACGCGGCAAACTTAGAGAACGTGGTCACGATCAAGGGGATAATGCCCCGTTCGATCGCATGCTGCGGTAAAATCCCAAAATGTTCGTAGATACCTCGTCCAGTTGCTCCAATCGAACCACTGGCATGAGCTTCATCCATCACAAGTACGCTGCCGTCATAATGTTGCAGCACGTCCAGTATGTCGGGTAGAGGTGCAATATCGCCATCCATGGAAAAAACTGCATCGGAAACCACCATAATCCGATCGTCCGGTCGAGCATATCGACGCAGCTTTCGGGCTAAATCCTCGACATCACAATGACGATACGCTCTAACGCGAACGCGGGGGCTATGACCGAATAACTTTCCCGAACGGGTACCCGCATTTGCGATCGCGGAGACGATACAACCGTGATTGAGAACATCTGTCAAAATCAACGTCTCGCGAGTATGCTGAAATCCGGGAACTGGAATTGCCAAGTGGCAAAAGGCATCCATCAGTGCTTGCATCGCCATCCAAGCATTGATGAATAGCTGAGTATGAGGCAAGTGCTTAAACTCAGAAATTTCTTGTTCCAACTGCCGATGCAAATCGATGCGACCGCTCAAGACCGAGCAGGAACTGTTAGACGTTCCATACTGGAGGATGGCATCGATTGCGGCTTGTTTGACTGCCTCTTCCTGAACTAGACCTAAAACATCATTTGTGCAGAACGTGAGAACTGTCTGACGCTTGCCTGTGGCAGCGGCTTCAATCTCAACTAAGTTCCCGTGCTTTTGATGGCAAATATACTCATCCGGATCGAGTCCACTTTCGTACCAGCGCTGGACGTACTCTTTAACAACTTGCACCAATTTACTCCTCTCACCATTTCCTAGATAGCCTATCGCCTCTGGCTAAAAAAGCCTCTTTTTTTAGTTAGGGTAGCAACTTATTAATTGAATCCGATGTTCGATGAGTTGCGCTATGACCCGATCTGGCGATTTATCAAGCCACTTCACCCCTTGACTTAAATCCTGAGATAGTATTATCAGCATCCAGTTCAGCGGAAGGTTGACCGGCTGACCCACAGTCGCGTTTACCAATGCCTTCATCCTACAAGCGAATTCTCTTGGGTTGGTTCAGTTTGGTCTAGGGTCGCCAAGGGGGACAACACGGCAGACGTTTTAGAGTCAGCGCGTTGAGTCTTGTTTGATTGATTTGATTGTTGCATAAAATGTTGATATTGCCGGATAATCAGTCGCTCTACTGCAATAATTGCTGGGTTAATTTCGACATAGCGCCGCTGGGGATTCGCTAAATAGGTCTGCTGTTCGCTTTCCATCATTTCAATATCTTGGACGAGAAATCTCATAAACACGAAGCGTTCCAGCACCGTTTGTAGGATTGGTTCGCCCAGCTTTCGCAGCCATTTGGGCAAGCGAATATTGAGGAAGAACAGGGCAAACGAGCGACTTTGGGTTGGGCCTACCGGCAGACGCATCAAATAGAGGGTAGAAACTCCTTCCAAAGAGCTGTAATAGTGGGGATAGCGATATTCAACGGAGATCGTGCGAGTCATAACTTCATCCGCGCGATCGCTTAAGCCCAAAAACTTTGCCATGCGACCTTGATAGGACACATCATATTCAGCACACACCGATGCTTCTGTTTCCCGAAGACTTTTTAGCACGGGATTAAACCAGCCTTGGAGGTTCTCGTGCAAAAATCCATGAAAAACATCCATGGAGTTTTCATTGCAGATGGAAAAATGGGCTTGCATGCGAGCTGTGACTGGCACCATCAACCAATCCGGATTATTAAACTCTGCCATCTCTGGTGGCTGGTTGTTCGTCGCTAAGGTCGGATCGCCGGGAAAAACCCAAATCAGATTGTATTTTTCCTGAACTGGATAGCTACGAACCTTGGCACGGGGAAGTTTTTGCTCTTTAGGTAGGTAAGGAACATTAACGCACTCGCCACCACTGTTGAATTCCCAACCATGATAGGCACAGGTAAGATGACACCCTTGAACTACACCTTTATGGAGGGCAACTCCTTTGTGAGGACAGGCGTCTTCTAAAGCATGGACTCGACCCTCAGCATCGCGATAAATAGCGATCGCCTGTTGCCAAATGACTACCGGGATAATTGTTCCTGGTTTGAGTTGATTAGCCCAAGCCACCGGATACCAGTAATTTGGGTTAATGCCCACCTCCCGCACATTATTTTGAATTGTCTGGCTGGTCAGGGTTGTAGCCAGTTCCATCGCCCATGCCTCTATTGCCTGTTTATCTGACAATATTTAGCTTGTCTGGCTCCCCTAAGTCAATCAACTGATCTTCAGATGCAAGATAAATGACGATTAGGTAACTTATCAAAATTTGTTGTCCCAGGATATGATTGCCAAAATTTCACAGTTTGGACTAATGCCATTAGATTTTAGGAATTTTTATCAATAGCCTATGTTGCCTGTTAATGGATCGTCTCCCAAGCAAATGTCCAAATTATTGGTGTTACTTGCAGCTGGCTGCCTGACTGCCATGACAGGCAGTCTTGTGTCTCCAGTACTGCCAGACATAGTAGAGCAGCTCCAGATTGACCCTCGGTGGGCAGGGATGCTGGTGAGCATGCATTGCCTAACGATTGCTCTGTTTAGTCCCTTGTGGGGCATCCTAGCCGACCGGATTGGCAAGTTAAAGGTGTTAATTCCATCCCTCATCCTCTACGCCCTGTTTGGCAGTGCAGGAGCTTTGATGCATAGCTTTGGGTCCTTGTTGCTGACGCGGGGGTTGGTAGGAGCAGCCAGTGGTGGAATTGCGGCTGCTAGTATCGGACTCATAGGAAATATGTACGAGGGAGAAACGCGATCGCGCATACTCGGCTATGCCACCAGTGGTTTAGCGACAACTAGCATCTTTTTTCCCCTACTGGGAGGCTGGGTTGGTTCGACCCATTGGCAATTTGCCTTTTGTCTCTATGGCTTAGCCCTACCCGTTGCTCTGTTTGCTGCCTTAATTCTGCGAGAGAAACGGAACCAAAATACATCATCTATAGCTTTGGGGCAGAACGAGAAGCTCGTCCAAAGCTTGCAGCAGCCCAGCACTCTAACGCTATTTTTCGCCTTGGCGTTGACATCTGCCGTATTTTATGTAGTCATCATCTATGCTCCCCTGTATTTCAAAGCCACAATTGGAGCGGGAAGCGTTCTCAATGGTGCTATTTTGGCATCACGGGCAATTGGTGCGGCGTTCGTATCCGCATTAGGAGCTAGTCGGTTAGCTCGGCGTTTGGGGATACCCCAAGCTCTTGCTCTAGGATTTATCTTAATGGCTTTAACGTTGATCGCAATTCCCGTGTTGAGAGAGCTCCCCTGGATTTTGCTAACAGCGGTCATTTTTGGTGCGGGGTTTGGTATTGTCATGCCCAACCTTTACGACGCTCTAGCGAAGTTAACATCCCAAGAACTACAAGCTAGTATTTTAGCGATCGGTACAGGGGCTTCTTCCCTGGGTCAGTTTCTCTCACCTATCTTTCTTGGTCCTGTGTGGAAACACAGTGGCATAACTGTATTTTACGTCGGTGCATTTGTGGCAATTGTTACAGCCGTATTGAGTCTAATTCAGATCAAACCATCTCAGGAATGACATCCCTACTTATAACGGATGCACCCAAAATTACAAGCGGGGACTTCTTGCCGAAAACTGTTGAATTGGAGAGACTCACCTCAGATTACAAAACTGTAATTTAAGGA
This sequence comes from Chroococcales cyanobacterium, assembly GCA_036703075.1. Lineage (GTDB taxonomy): Bacteria > Cyanobacteriota > Cyanobacteriia > Cyanobacteriales > Coleofasciculaceae > DATNPC01. Next base: position 19 of record DATNPT010000319.1, on the reverse strand, counting down.
TGAGAATTTAGCACTTTCA
>DATNPT010000318.1:0-6999 GCA_036703075.1 Chroococcales cyanobacterium | reverse complement strand
GCGATGGGAGCAACGACTCTGGTATCTTTTAGCTCCTCACTCCTCAGGGTTACGTTAGCCTGAGCTTGCTTGAGTGTTGAGTTGGCTTGATCTACACTGGCTCTAGCGGCTTGAATCCGCTTCTCGATCGCATTGAGGTCTGCACGAGCCTTTTCGCGATCGCGCGTGACTTGGTCTAACTGTTGCTGAGCCAATGCGCCTTGAGACACTAAGGTGGAAATGCGCGTAAACTGCTGGTTTTGCAGTTCTAAGTCAGCGACAGCACTAGCTCGTTCCGCCTCTAGCGAGCTGATTTGTGCCTGTGCGTTGTCTAGGGCAGCACGGGACGCATTCACGTTTGCGATCGCACCACTGACTTCCGCCTGACTTTTATCTGGATCGATTTGCACAATTGGAGTGCCTGCTGCCACGCGACTCCCTGATGAGACAAATATTTGAGAGACCCGACCCTCCACTACTGGTTGTAAAACCACTCTGCGATCGGCTTCCAATTTGCCAAAATAGTCTTCGCTGTCTTCAATCGTACTGGTTTCGACCCTTTGGAGCTTCACTGGCACTCCTGGAGGTTTTGCGGCTCCTGGGGGGGCACCTCCACGGCTACAGGCTCCTACCAGAAAGGCGAGTAGAAGCACCGTACTCAGTGACTTGCCAGGAAGCATGGCACCGACTTTCGTCATTGAACTTGCCTTGGCTGTTGTTAAGAGCGCAATTTTAGATGTTGTTAAAGTTTTAGGATTACAGTTAACCCAATGTAACATCTTCAACAGAGTATATCAGTCTGATATCAACAAATGAAATGCTTGAACTCGCTACTTTAGGTTTACTCCTGCGCGAACCGCTCCATGGTTACCGCTTAAAGCAGCAGTTAGAGCTGTTTATGAGTAGCTGTATCAGTATCAACTACGGAGCAATTTATCCCTTGTTAAAGCGTTTAGAAGAGCGAGGAGAAATTGTTACCCTAGCCCCTGAAGACACTCAAGCTGGATCGACGCGCAAAACCTACTGCATTACCGATAAAGGACGCCATCGATGGCATCAAAAGATGCTGGAAAATCCGCACGAAAGCTGGGTCAACAGTCGCTCTCGCTTCGGCATCAAGTTCTTTTTCTTCAGCCATTTAGAAAAGTCAGAACGAATGAAGTTGCTAGAGCATCGCTTGAGTATCTGTCGGCTACGCCTTAAAAATATAGAGCTAGAACTGCCGTTGCACGCTGACCCCTATCAAAAAAGTCTTCGACAACGGTTTCTCGACGTACTCAAATTGGAGATTTCATGGCTTAGCGAACAACTTGCTAAAGAGCAACACGAGCTCCATGAGAGCGAACCTCACAAACCCCGACAACTGTCTTCCAAATAATTAATGGGTGAGTCCTTAGCTGATTGAGTCGGTTCATCATGCAATTCCTCCCTGTTTGGATAAGACGTTTCGATTAGTATACTTATAATAAGCGATTTATTAATTTATACATTAACCGTCTAGCAAAAATCCTCTTAGAGTAACCAGCTTAGTAAGGATACAAAACTTCAAGAAAAGTTCAGAATCATTCGATCCAATACTGTCAGTACCAGCGCTTGTTCCTTCTCGCAAATGCCTTCTAGCGTTTTGTTAATTGTCTGTTCGCCGATTGCCGGTAGCACGTCTTTTAGCCGCTCTCCTTCTGGAGTGAGCCAGATTCGTATCATCCGTCGATCTTCAGGATCTCGTTCTCGGTAAACCAGTTTGCGTTCTTCCATCCGGTCTACGACGCCCGTTAAGGTGGCTCCCAATTGTCCGAGCTTCTCCGCGATTGCAGAGGCACACAGTCCATTCTCTTCCCACAGGCAGCAGAGTACGAGGTAATGAAAGGGCGTCAGTCCATAAGGTTCTAGCCGTTCTAGGAAGTCGCGGTACATGAGTTGAGACACTAACTTGACTTTATAACCAATGTCATAGGGAGCCAAGGCATGTCGCCATTTTTTCAAAAAGTCCAGTTTTTTAGATGGAGCGGACATAGTACCACTGATGTTATTGATTTAAAACTTACGTAATATAAATGTATAGGTTTTAAATGTATTAACTGATTTTTCCTTCTCGATCGAGCATCGGTTGAGATGAGCGAGTCAAACTGAACAGCTTCAGTTGCGATCGCTGAAACTATAGCAGTTTTCTCAGTGGATGCAATACAACCAGGCAATTAGCTGCCATGACAAGAAAAGGCTTACTTGACTTTTCCAGCACTGGATTTATGGAAATGCGGTCTGATGAGCAAGTTCACTCCAATAGCCCAAGCGATGGAAGCCATCCAACCGGCGAGAATATCACTGGGAAAATGAACCCCTAAGTATAGCCGCGTCCAACCAATAGCTAGCACGAAAATACTACCGATCGCTAGAACTGGCCAACGCCAGCGAGTATTCCAACTTAAGATAACCAAGACCGCTACAAACACCATACTCGACATGGCGTGTCCGCTAGGAAACCCGTAGTCATACTCCGGAGCGGGGGATTGCCATAAATGGGGGCGTACTCGATGCAATAAAACTTTAGCTGTACGGTTGATGACGATACTGCCCAAGAGAGTGACAATCAAATAAGTCAGGGAGCGCCACCGTCGTCGCAATAAAAACCCCAGTCCTGTGACAAAGGCAACGGGAAATACTCCCCAAAACACACCTAATTTTGTCAGAGTTGTCGCAAAAACATCTAACTGGGGTGATGAGGTTTGATGAATTGCCAATAGGATAGGGACATCCCAGGGGAAGCCACCTTCGTTCTCCCAAACATCTTCTGCTAATTCTCCAAAGACTAGTAAGGGCAAAAAGACGCCAAACAGCAGCACTAGCAGAGCACGCCAATGAGAACTCAGTAGATGCTGGAGAAATCTTAGGAAGGACTCGAAAAGCTTCCATGGATTGGAATTAAACATGTGCCTACCCGAACGATAAGGGCGTACACCCAAAAAATTCTCATTTTTTAGGGTTTGAGATGGGTAGCGATGGTGTCTAAAAGTTCAGCAGTTGAAAAGGGTTTCATTAGATAACCGTTAGCACCAAGCTGTTGCCCTTGGTACATCACTTTTGCGATCGCATCTGCTGTGAGAAAGATAAAGGGAATAGTTACTGTATTTGGCTCTTGACGTAGGGCTTTTAGCACCTCGTAGCCATCGAATTCCGGCATCCTGATATCACACAAAATTAGATCGGGGACGAATTGTTTCGCCAAACACACTTCGCTACGACCATCTCCTGCCTCAATCGTACTAAAGCCTCTGGTCTTGAGGATATTTAGAATGCTCTCCCGCAGAATTTCTTCGTCATCAATCACCAATACCTTGGTCATTAGTTATGTTTAAAGCCTTTGACTAGGGTACGATGGCAACCGCGAACAGTTGGTCATCAGTATAGATACAAGCCTCTTTAAAAATTCAATCTAAAACTATGATGAGAAAGCGATCGCGATTCTCCTTCGATTGCGATCAATTGCTCTTAGGCCTCTAACTGATTTCTGGTGGCAGTTGTTTACCGATTCCCATTGCCTTTTTGCTGTGCTTTAACTGTTTCCACAGACTTTTAACTTTGTCGTATGCTTCCTCCGAGGACAGTTTCCCTCCAGTCTGGAGCGCAGAGATGTAAGATACTCGCTGAGCAAACTCTTGCAAGTTAGCATTAAACGCTAAATCCTCAGGTGCAAACCGTCCATAGTAGCGGCTCCGAGGGTAGAGAAAGCTGTCCTTACTCATCCGAGCAGAATTCGCCATGGCTACCTCCCAATGAGATTAAACCGTTATTTTAACAGTTTATTTACTCTAATTTAACCTTCTGTTAACCAAATACCTATTTCCCTAGAGAGACTTTTTCTGGCTCTCGCTTCGTTAAGATAACTCAGCCATCGAAAAGCCCTATCCTCTTGGGCTGGCGAGCTAGCAATCCCAACCGCAAAGTGCTTGGCAACACCGGAGAGGATAACAACAGGGTTAGACATCATGGTTCAATAATTAAAATAATAATCATTCTTATTCAAGTTGGCTGATATCGCGATCGCTCTCCCAAATGTTAAGGAAGATGCGAGTAATGCATAGAAGGTTGGGGGGAACTGGCACTTTAAAGTCCCCCAATCTTGGGGGATGCGAGGGGGCGAGAAAGACTTATGCGTACACGGTAGCTTTTTTACAGTTGAGACAGACATTTTTAGGCTAGTAGTTTAAACTGACTTCGCATCTACTGATTTTTACCTAGGAAAAATGAGCATTTTTTTCGATGCCTTTATCTCCTACGGACGACCAGATAGCCTGGCTTTCGGAAGAAAACTTTATGCTCGACTGCTGGAAGAAGGGTTTAAAATTTGGTTTGACCAAAATGACATCCCTCTTGGGGTAGATTTTCAGAATCAGATTGATGATGGTATCGAAAAGGCGCATAACTTCCTGTTTATGATTGCGCCACATTCGGTTAATTCGCCTTATTGTCTTAAGGAAATTGAGTTAGCGATTAAGCGTAATAAACGGATTATTCCCCTGCTGCATGTCGAGCAAATTAGTCAGGAGACTTGGCAGCAGCGATTTCCTAATGGTACGGCAGAGGAGTGGGAAGCGTATAAAGAGAAAGGGAAGCATACGGTTTTTCAGAATATGCACCCGACGATTGGCAAGATTAACTGGGTTTATTTTCGGGAAGGGATAGATGATTTTGAGAAGTCTTTTACAGGATTAATTGACTTATTTCGTCGTCATGCGGATTATGTGGGGCAGCATACCCACTTTTTAGCCAAGGCGTTGGAGTGGGAACGGCATCAAAAACAAACTAACTGCCTATTAATTGGCGAAGAGAAACAACTTGCAGAAGCTTGGTTAAAGATACGGTTTAAGGATGAGCAACCACCTTGCGTCCCTAGCGACTTGCATTGCGAGTACATCACCGAAAGTATCAAGAATGCCAACAACTTGATGACTCAGGTGTTTCTCTCCTATGCCGATGAGGATAGGGCGACGATAGAGAAGATTCGCAATAGTTTGAGGCGGGAGAGTATTACGGTTTGGACGAATAAAACTGATATTCAAATGGGGGAGGCGTTTGAAGAGGCGACTAAACGGGGGATTGAACAGGCAGATAATGTGGTTTATCTGCTCTCGCCTGACTCGGTCATTTCAGATTTTTGTCAGCGAGAACTGGAGTATGCCCTGTCACTGAATAAGCGGATTATTCCTGTGTGGGTGAGAGAAACTGACTCCATGCAGATGCCGTCTGCACTCCGGCATTTGCAATATATCGACCTCACCGATAATGTTCGGGAAGAAGATTACCTTCTTGATGAAAGCGAATTGTTGAAGATTTTGCATCTTGATGCGCCTTACTACAACGAGCATAAGGTTTTGCTGACTAAAGCGCTGAAGTGGCAGAGGCAGCATTGCAATCCCAGCATTCTGCTGCGGGGCTATAATCTGCGGAGTGCCGAGGCGTGGTTGAAGGTAGCCAAGCAAAGGAGTCAACATCCGCCTACGCCGTTACAGGAAGAATTCATCACGGAAAGTCTGCGGCAACCGCCGGCTGAGTCACTGGATGTGTTTGTCTCCTATTCCCGTGCTGACTCGGACTTTGCCAGAAAGCTCAATGACTCCCTACAGATGCAGGGGAAGACGACTTGGTTTGACCAGGAAAGCATTGCATCGGGGACGGATTTTCAGCAGGAGATTTATCGGGGAATTAAAGCGTGTGACAACTTTTTGTTTATTCTCTCACCGCGATCGGTTAAATCGCCCTACTGTGCAGGTGAGGTGAAGTATGCAGCTTCGTTGAATAAGCGCTTCGTGACGGTGCTGCATCGGGAGGTAAATTCAATTGACCTGCATCCGGAGTTAGCGAAGGTGCAGTGGATTGACTTTAATCAAAATGAGCGGGACTTTAATGCCAATTTCAACCAGTTAGTGAGAACGCTCGATACCGATCGCGAACAAGTCCATAGTCATACTAAATGGTTGCAGAGAGCGTTGGAATGGCAGCAGAAAGATAAAAGTGCTGACTTGCTGTTAAGAGGTAATGAATTGGCGATCGCCGAAAACTGGTTAAAGGAAACGGAGCAACAAAACAAACAACCAGCCGCGACTCCTTTACAGAAGGACTATATTACAGCCAGTCGGGATGCGATCGCAGCGGCAGAAGAAGAAGAAAAACGCCGACAAGCCGAAATGCTGCGTTTGCAGGAGGAACGTACTAAAGAAGCTCAAGCACGACTAGCTTTACAGAAAAAAAGTACCAAACGACAAAGGCTGTTGCTTGTTGCTGTCAGTACGGCCTTAGTGGCTGCTGTTGGCGTTAGTGTAGTGGCTTTCATTCTGTGGAAACGAGCAGAACTAGCTCAAGAAGGTTCAATCAATTCTATAAGTCGATTTTCATTGGCTCTCGCCAATGAAGATCAGAAGTTGGATGCTCTAATTGAAGCGATTAGGGCAGGGAAACAGTGGAAAGACAAGCTAGACATAAGCCCGGAAACTCGGAGTCTAGTTTTAACAGCGTTACAGGCAGCAGTTTATAAATCTGGATTTAGGGAGCGAAATCACTTGACAGGGCATGAGTATTCAGTCAAGAGCACCAGTTTCAGCCCTGATGGTCAGATCATTGCTACGGCTAGTGGAGACAACACTGTCAAACTCTGGAGTCGTGAAGGTAAGTTGCTCAATACCCTCAGCGGACATAATGGTACGGTCAATAGCGTAGCTTGGAGCCCTGATGATACAACAATCGCCTCTGCTAGTTTTGATAAAACCGTCAAACTCTGGAGTCGTGAGGGTAAGCTACTCCATACTCTTAAAGGGCATACTGATATAGTATATAGTGTCAGTTTCAGTCCTGACAGCAAGACGATTGCTAGTGCTAGTCAAGATAGCACTGTCAAACTCTGGAGCCGCGAGGGTAAACTACTCCATACCCTTTCTCATCAGGATGGAGTCAGTAGCGTCAGTTTTAGCCCGGATGGTCAGATCGTTGCCTCTGCCATTTATAAACCTCCCATCATCACTCTCTGGA
>DATNPT010000317.1:0-17297 GCA_036703075.1 Chroococcales cyanobacterium | reverse complement strand
CGCTGTTTCGCTTCTCGCCGAGTCTTGACAAGGCGAAAATCGCGATCTACATAAAGATGCTCAAACTGAGGGATTGTCAGCAAAGTTGTTTCTAATCGTTTGGCAGTACTTTTATCTAGATTTGGGAGTAATTCAGCTTTTGGAATCTTAAGATTAGAGTTAAGAACGTCGGTGAACCAATCCTCTGCCTTTTCAATAGTCAGAGGAGTTACTCCCATTCTTAAAGCTTGTTTTACTGCAATATTTTGAATGTGCCACTGCCCTTCTCGGACTTCAAACTTTTGCAGCACCATTAAGTCGTAGGCTAACAAAAATGATGATAATTTTTGTAGAAAAGGTAGCTTATGACCAGGTACATACCGAGCCATATTGGCATAGTAACCATTGTCTCGAAAAATCTGGTAAGACTGTTCGCGTATCCGTCCTGGCAGAAGGTCTTGATAAGGAATAGAAGACCAAATTGAAGCCCACGCCCCTAGCACAACCGAGACTTGGTCTTCAGGGTTGGGATAGGGATTGCGCCGAGCCAACTCTGCAAACAAGGGTGCCAATTCAGTTTTAGCAAACTGGGCTTTTTGACTGATAGAGTCTGTATCTCGGTTTTTAGTAAGTTTGATAATCTCTTGTTTAAGTTCTTCTGTACTCAGATAACTGATGTCATCTGAGCTTAATAATTTTTTGGATTCAGTATTTACGCTCACTTTAAATTGCAGACAAAATGGTCTGATTACTAAGTAGTCTTTACTAAAAGTGTAGAAAAATGGTTATGGCAATACCCTCAGTCTAAGGTAAGACTGAACATCAAAAGCTAGTAGCTATAGGAGAGAGAAATAGCGGGTTAGCGATTCCATAGCTGGGGCGATCGCATCTTAATACATCTTAACACTTAGGTTTTAGAGCCAGCGCGATCGCTTTATATCGGCGTGGTTTTTACCTAGGGAGTCAGTCTTGATGCCACATGAGTGCGGCAGAACTCCAAGGCTACCGATACATCGCTGGTTTGCTGAGGATAGTCAACAACTGGGCGGTCAATGACGACTAGAGGGATACCCAACGCAGCAGCAACAGCTCGCTTAACATCTTCTCCGCCAGCCACTCCTGATGCCTTGGTCACTACGAGCGAGATATCCCAGTGACGCCAGAGTGCTTTTTCCAATTCAGCCGTCACGGGAGGACGAAGGGCAATAATTCGGTCTGCACTAAATCCAGCCGCTTCCGCCGCTTCTAAGGATGTGACACTCGGCAGAATCCGGGCAAATAGGGTCGATCGGTCTTGCCACGGTTGAAACAATGGTAAAGCTTTGTAACCAACAGTCAGTAGTACCCGTTGCTGGTGGAGGTAATCACCTGCAACCAGAGCCTCGAAGCTATCCAGCACAATGACTCGTGAGTTAGTTTGGCAAGCGTTAACGGCTCGACGTTCAAAGCGCAGGTAGGGAATCTGGCGACTAGCAGCTGCTTGTTCCGCTAGTTTTGAAATCTCCACGGCAAAGGGATGAGAGGCATCTAAAACAGCTGCAATTTGCTGCTCTTGCAAAAACCGCTCCACCTGAGCGGCATCTAGACGACCCACCTGAATTCGTAGTATCGAGCTTTTAGGATAAAGTTTTTCTGCTGAATTTGTTGTCACAGTTACAGTACAGGGCAACCCAAAAGCAGTAATTTCCTGCGCTAAGGCGGCACTCTCTGTTGTACCGCCAATTAGCCAGAGCCGATCGCCGATGCCTAGCAATGTCCTACCAAAACGATCTATCTAAAGGTACTCCTTAACCCCTAAGCGCTTTAGTAAAGTTTTTTCGATAGGACTTATTTGCCACAAAAAACGCTGGCCACAACAGTGATAGCGTAATTCGGTTAGGCAAACTATGGGCAAAATTAGTCCGCTCAAACCCCTTCCAAAACTTCCAAACGCCGTATCCGTAGATCCCTAACAAAACTAAAACTATTAATCCTTTCATGCAATCAACCCCTATGAAAACTAGTTAGGTTAAAACATTAAGCGAAAGTCAATTTCTACAATAGAGAGCAACGCTACATGGCTGTAAGCACGTTCCATCCCATCGGGACGTATGTATAAGTGCTGAGAGTGAGTTCTGCACAATTGCTTACAACTACAGGTCAGACGTAGCATTAGATCCAGTTCTAGTCTATCTATGCGAGAGTTGTGCCGTCATCTTCACGAGAAAGCCGCCGAAAAAACTTTCCGGCTGCCTCCTCGCAGACAAGGCTCTGCTGTGTATCAATTCCAGGTCTTCAAAACCGCGACTGAGGAGATATGTTATGAATTCATAACAATTTTGCGTCTGTTAAGGGAAAACCTCGGTGATTACTTAGGTCGCTTCTTGTGAAAGATGGGCAAAATTACTCATAAATAGGAGACTATTAAAAATAGGTAACGGAACGTAAACCACACGGTGTGACATTATGTGACATCGTGAAGCACGCAAATAGGAGGACTTATGCGAGCAGTGCTGATGGCTGGTGGTTCGGGAACGCGTCTGAGACCACTGACATGCGATCTTCCCAAGCCAATGGTCCCCATACTGAATCGACCTATCGCAGAACACATTATCAACCTACTCAAACGACATCAAATTACGGAGGTTGTAGCGACACTACATTACCTTCCAGACGTCATGCGAGATTACTTCCAAGACGGCAGTGACTTTGGAGTCCAAATGACTTACGCCGTTGAGGAAGACCAACCTCTCGGTACGGCTGGTTGTGTCAAAAACATTGCTGAATTACTGGATGATACATTCCTAGTCATCAGTGGCGACAGTATCACAGACTTCGATCTGAGCGCCGCTATTGAATTCCACAAAAGCCGGAATTCAAAAGCAACACTGGTTTTAACCCGCGTTCCTAATCCGATTGAATTTGGGGTTGTGATTACGGATGAGCAGATGCGTATCCGGCGGTTTTTGGAAAAACCTTCCACCAGCGAAATTTTTTCCGACACCGTTAACACCGGAACTTACATTCTAGAGCCATCTGTACTCGAGTACCTACCCATTAACGAGGAAAGTGACTTTTCAAAAGATCTGTTTCCCTTGTTGCTGGAAAAAGATGAACCAATGTACGGTTACATCGCGGAGGGCTACTGGTGTGACGTCGGTCACCTCGATGCCTACCGCGAAGCGCAGTACGACGCTTTACAGCACATGGTGAAGCTGGATGATGCTTACCCGCAGCAAAAACCTGGATTGTGGATCGGACAGAATACCTATATCGATCCAACCGCCAGGATTGAAACTCCCGCAGTAATTGGCAGTAACTGCCGCATTGGGCCACGAGTGACGATCGAAGCGGGTACGGTGATTGGCGATAACGTTACTGTTGGCGCTGACGCAGACCTGAAGCGACCGATTCTTTGGAATGGTGCAATTATTGGCGATGAAGCGCATTTGCGTGCCTGTGTAATTTGCCGAGGCACCCGAGTAGATCGCCGCGCTCATGTGTTGGAGGGAGCCGTAGTGGGGCCTTTATCAACCGTTGGGGAAGAAGCGCTGGTGAGTCCGGGGGTCCGAGTTTGGCCGAGTAAAAAAATTGAATCGGGAGCGACTTTGAACATTAACTTGATTTGGGGTCACACTGCTCAACGTAATTTATTTGGTCAACGTGGCGTTCAAGGGTTGGCAAATATTGATATCACCCCGGAATTTGCCGTGAAGTTGGGTGCTGCTTACGGTTCTACCTTAAAACCGGGTTCCCAAGTGACGATTTCCCGAGACCAACGGAGTATCTCCCGAATGGTTTCGCGAGCTTTAATCGCTGGTTTGATGTCGGTCGGCATCCACGTCCAAAACCTGGAGGATACCTCAATTCCGATCGCTCGCACGATCATACCCACGCTTTCAGTGGTGGGGGGAATTCATGTGCGGGTACATCCCGATCGCCCCGATTACATCCTGATAGAAATTTTTGACGCGCAAGGCATCAACGTCAAAAAATCGCAAGAGAAGAAGATTGAAGGAGCTTACTTTAAAGAGGACTTGCGGCGATCGCAAATTCATGAAATTGGCAATGTCGGCTATCCCAGCCAAGTCATCGATCTCTACAGAACCGGGTTCGAGAAGCATCTGAATGTCGAGGCTATTCGCAATAGCGGTTCCAAGGTGGTCATTGACTATGCTTACGCTGTTTCCGGTGCCGTACTGCCGCAACTGTTGGCGAAGTTTGGTTGCGACGCTGTAGTACTCAACGCCAGTTTGAACCAAAATGCGCTTTCGGCAATTGAACGAGAGGGATTGCTCACTCAGCTCGGTCACGTCGTCGAGGCCCTGAAAGCTAATTTTGGCGTGCAGGTGTCTGCCAATGGGGAACAGCTGATTTTGGTCGATGAATCGGGCAGAACAGTTCGCGGTGAGACGTTAACCGCGCTGATGACGAGCGTCATGCTCACCGCTTATCCCAGAAGTTCAGTAGTGGTACCCGTACATGCATCAAGTGCTGTAGAGCAAATTGCCCGCCGCCATGATGGTAAGGTGATTCGCACCAAAGCGAGTCCCACGGCCCTGATGGAAGCCTCTCAGACCAATCCCAATGTGGTACTGGGGGGTAGTGGAGACATGGGTTTCATTTTCCCACAGCTTCACCCAGGATTTGATGCAATGTTCTGCATCGGCAAGCTGATCGAGATGCTCACGGTACAGGAGCGATCGCTCGCTCAGATTCGGACTGAAATCCCCCGCGTTTGCCACAAAACCTACACTGTTCGTTGCCCTTGGACTGCGAAGGGTGCCTTAATGCGCCATCTGGTGGAAACTCATCCGAATGAGAGCCTGGAACTCATCGATGGTGTGAAGATTGTCGATTACCAAACGGAAAGCTGGGTGTTGATTCTGCCTGATGCTGGTGAACCTCTGGTTCATATCTATGCCAATAGCGACGATCGCGATTGGGTAGACGACCAGATCAGGAAGTATCGGAACTATGTCCAGGAGTTCGTCGAACAAGAGCAGGGTTCAGAACCGATCAAAGCTGAAGCGTTGACCTAAACCAACTCGATTTCTAGAGCAGCCTGTCACTCTTGTAGTGACAGGCTGCTTTTGCGGCGGCAGGTCGAGGATTTTTACTGCCTCCCTGGAGCGAGCAGTAACGAACTGTTCACCTATTAAAAAGACATCTATGGTACGCTTGTTCTATTATGGATGAGGAGAACGCTGAAAAATTTCGCGGACTCCTGATGTTTTTTTTGACCTGCTAGCAACAGACTTTGCTAGAGTATTAGCCACCTGCACCACTAGCGGAACTAGGGAAATAAGCTGTGGCTTTCTCCTCTAGTAGGTCAATCACCAACAGAGCCAGGAGACTTGAACTATGAATACCTGCATCTTGATGGCACAGATCGTTCAAGATCCAGAACTCCGTTACACCCCTGATAGCCAAACTCCTATTGCCCAGATGCTGGTTGAGTTTCAAGGGGTACGGTCTGAAGATCCACCATCAACACTAAAAGTCATTGGCTGGGGTAATTTTGCCAATGAAATTAAAGAAAAGTATTCAGCAGGCGATCGCGTTATTATTGAGGGCCGTCTAAGCATGAATACGATCGATCGCTCTGAAGGGTTTAAAGAAAAACGTGCTGAGTTAACGGCTAACCGTATTTATAAACTAGGAGCCGACACAGTGTTTGAACCCCATGTCGCTGTTCCCTCGGCAACGGTTGAGGAATCAGCACCAGCGCCTTCCACTAAGCCCAATAATGTTGTTGTTCCCTTGCGAGGGCATCGGCAATCAGCGCCCGTGCCTGATAGCAGCGACTTAGAACGAGATTATGATTCTGAGCCATCTTTTGAACCCACGGCAGTGAAGTCCTCGCGTGCGCCCAACCTAGACAGCCAAAAAGATTTGGATGATATCCCTTTTTAACTAGCACTGTTTTACCCCGCAGACTTTCGCCTGTATGGGAGAATTCCCAGCTAATTGCCTGCGGTTTATTGGGCTTAATTTTAGTTTGCAATATTGATTGCATTTACATCAATATTGGTAAATTTACGTATCATTTGCTGTAATCGAATCGAGAATTTGGTAAATTAATACTAGAAGCTAAGAGCTTCTTCTGACAGATACTACAGCAAAGTCCACATTGAAAAGAAGAGGTAAAAAGGCTGTTTCATCAAATATCTGTCTCATCAAACAACAACAGCAACACTCAACTTAAAAGCTGATATTTCCTAAGCTAAACAATTGGGAGCAATACACTTAAGCTATATCGACTTCAGTGCAACTCCGCCTTAAATTGCCCAAAAGAGGAAATCTCTCAGTTAGTAAAGCTTGAGTGTTGTTGTTTAAAGGTTTAGCTAAAATTCAAGCTAGAAAATTCCATACCTATAGGACAAAGTTCTGATATGGGTGGAGACGCCTCAAAAAGTGTAATACCACTTCACTTAATGGTTGCAGAAAATACTTGGCACCTTACTAAGGGTTCCGATGGAATGAATAGTAGGTAATCTCTTACCAATTCCCCATTACCAATTTCCTAATTCCCGCTGGTTGCTTCTACAGTCAATAGCCCATGTTTCAACTACTCTCCCCACTCATTCATGCTATCCAGCCTTTTTTAGTACCCGTGTGTTTTTGCTTAGCATGGGGGTTAGTTATTCTCTTGTTCTGGACTTTTGGCTCAGCCGTGAGAACAAGTGTTGCTACGGCAAAACGCATGCACCAAATTCCCTGTCCTTACTGCCAGTTTTTCAGTAATGACTACCGCTTGAAGTGTACGGTAAATCCTTCAATCGCTAATTCTGAGGCAGCTATTCACTGTTTGGACTATTGTCCGAGGAGCGATCGCACTACTACGGTGACGCACCAAGTCACTCATCGCCAGTTTTGAGGCTTTTACGTTCGTGCTGGTGCAAACGCTGAATGATTGCCACTTAAAGACTGATTAACTTACAAGTCCATAATTTACAACAACAGCAACTCTACTGCTAGACCAACCGAGTGATTTCCTCTTTTAAGCAATTCCTCATGGAGTTACACTCAAATGCTTTAATTTAAGTGTCTTTCTCCCCTTTAAACAGCATAGGAAATATCAGTTTTCTAGTTGAGCGTTGCTGTTGTTTTTGGATGAGACAGATGTTAGATGAAACAGCGTTTTTACCTCTTTTTTTGAATGGACATTGCGCTGTAGTCTCTGTCAGAGAAGCTTTATTAGCTTCAATTTTCAATTTATCAAACTCTCAGAAAAGCACAAGAGAATGACACGTAAGTTTACTTTTTTGAGGAGAAATTGATTAACATTGCGTAATAAATCTGCTTCTCTCAATCTCTCATGTCGCGCTATTTTGAGGATTGTAGGCAACAGGAGTCAAAGGGAATGCAAGGCAAGCAGGTTTTACTCACAGGTGGAACTGGTGGCTTAGGGATGGGCGTCACTGCTGCCATTCTCGCCCAAGGTGCAAATGTAACGATTCCCTACTACGACGAGAAAGAAGTAGAACGATTGAAGGGGAGGTTACCAACGGTTGAGTTCGATCGCATTCGATTTGTTGTAGCCGATTTGGCTCAAGAGTCTGTAGTTGAACAGCTCGTCAATGATATGGGACGAGTTGATGTCCTCATCCATTTGGTGGGTGGCTTTTCCATGGGGAAGACTCACGAGTACAGCTTCGAGCAATGGAAAAAAGACTTTGACTTAAACCTAAATACAACGTTTTTAGCGTGCAAGCACAGCCTGAGAAAGATGCTAGAGCATGGCTACGGGCGAATTGTGACGGTAGGTTCGAGGGGGGCAGTACAACCGGGAGGGCAGTTAGCAGCCTACTGTGCATCAAAGGCGGGAGTTGTGGCACTAACACAAGCGATCGCAGATGAAACCAAAGGCACTAACATCACAGCCAATATTGTTCTACCTAGCATCATTGATACTCCTACCAATCGAGAGGCGATGGGAAGCGAACAAGCCGATAAATGGGTGAAACCAGAATCCCTCGCGCAAGTCATTTGTTTTCTTGCCTCAGAATCAGCTAAGGATATACGTGGTGCCGCAGTTCCCGTTTATGGGAGTATTTAGATGAATCGGGCAAGTCCCACGCCAAACATTGTTTGGCGCTGGCGGAATCTCTCTTCCCTTTGCAAATCGCTATAGTTGCTGAGCTGTGATTGAGAGCGTAACGATTAATTGAGAATGTAATCCTAAATAGGAAGCGATCGCCTCGACTGACTTGCTGGACGATAGCAAGTCTGCAAGCAGCTACAGCACGCTTTGAAGTCCAAAAGAGCCGCCGCAATTTATCAAACTTCTGCAACAATAGCTAACGCTTTGGCAAATTTTCCGAAATTACATTACGTAGGGGCATCACCAGCGTATATTAAAGCATTATGTTAACTCTAGGCGTAGCTACCTAAATACTTCATTGGCTGCTTAACCATGGAACAAGATCTGCCGATCGCTGCAAAATCTTTGCCAGAGCTTGAGAATAAATGCTTAGGCTATCTCTTCATGAAGTTAGAAGGAGTTCCAGTTCAGGCAGAACAGTCAGGTAGTTTTAATCCCGAGCAAAAAGCAGCTGGCTCGGAGCAGATTAAGTTGTACTTAACCTTACAGTTTAACGAACAACGAGAGTTACTGTCTCAAGGTTACATTAAGTTTGGTCTAAAAGGTGGAGCAATAAGGATTAAGCTGAAGAACGGCACAATTGCCTTAGAATCTAGCCAGTTAGGTAGCTCAGTCCAGCTTTATGTCCCAGATCGGAAAAAACCGCAAGAAAATAGTCAAAATCAAAGAGATCCAAAGATTCCTTTGGTCAAAAGTAGAACTGACATTCCAGCTAACCTCGATACAAAAAAAACAGCAGCGATAACAGAGAAGTTTCAGTCTATCGTCTGTCAGGTCACAACCCAAGGTTCCGATGAAAATCCCACTTGGGTTTTAGAAGTGGAGAGAGGTGAACCAGTTTTGAAAGGTTTCCTCAAAAATGCTTTATTGGGAACGATGAATGTCAGAGAAAAGCCCTGTTTCCTGGAAGCAACGTTTCATGTCTCAGCACGAGATGTTTGTATAACTGAAGTTGAGGGGTTGTGGTCGTCAAATATCAGTAAAAAAAGAAGTGTTGCGATCGAAAGAGCGCTCGTTCGTTGCTTCCTCAAGCGGAAATTCCAGCCTTATCTGAGTCGCGTTGAGTTGCGATATGACTAATGAAGAATTCCGTCTGGAAGTTCAGCAGCTCATTCAACGCATCAGGAAGGCAAGAACAGAAAGCTTTTCTGCACTGGCTAATATTGCCGATCTCAATTTAGCTGAAGATTTTGTTGGTATCGATCTCAGCGGTGAAGATCTCAGTGGTGAAAATCTCAGTGGTGCAGATTTTAAAGGAGCTAACTTCAGTGAAGCGGACTTGAGCCTGACCAACCTAAACGAAGCTAATTTGAGTTTTGCCAATCTAAGTGGGGCCAACCTCAGTGAAGCGGACTTGAGCCTGACTAACTTGAATGAAGTGGACTTAAGCTTTGCAACCCTGAATGACACTAATCTGATTGGTGCCAACTTAATTGGTGCTGACTTAAGTAGTGCTGACCTCAATCACTCCGATCTCAGTGGTGCCAACCTCAGCGATGCCAACCTCAGTGGTGCCAACCTCAGTGAGGTCAACCTCAGTGGTGCCGACCTCAGTGGTGCCGACCTCAGTGGTGCCAACCTCAGTGGTGCTGACCTGAATGGTGCTAACCTCAATGATGCTAACCTCAGTGGTGCCAACTTGAGCAGGATTAATTTAGTAAGTAGTTCCATGAGATCTGCCAATTTAAAGAATGTTACATTGATCGATGCCAACTTAATTAGTGCCGATCTCAGCGGTGCAGTTCTGATTAGTGCCAACCTCAACCGTGCAAACCTGAGCTGCGCCACTGTAGCGAAAGCTTCGTTTAGTTACAATTTAGGCATTTCTGAGCCAATGAAGCTTGATTTGAGGCGGCGAGGGGCAATTGTTGATGGTTTGACGGACGCTAGCGATCGCAACCCCACACGCTAAGCACAGCTTACCTAAGAGCGGCGAGTCCTCCTGTTAGTTCTGAGTCAGGATTCCAGCTAGTCCCTTGAACACAGCAGGAGCGCCTGTAGCAAAAATTGATCGAAGTCCAGGGGAGAAAGCACTTTCTCCTCGCAGATTTCTCTGCAAAAGCGGTTTAGTAATTATAATGACAACAATAATATCTAAAAAAATTTGCCTCCTAGGTGATTTTGGTGTAGGTAAAACAAGTTTGATTCGCCGCTTTGTCGATCGGCAGTTTAGCGACCAGTATCTTTCAACCTTGGGAGTCAAAATCTCTCGAAAAACTGTTGAATGTCAGTCAGTAAATCGGCAGACACAGGTGAATGTACAGATGCTGATCTGGGATTTACAGGGTAATACTAAATTTAAAGCGATCGCTCCCATGTATTTGCAAGGAGCGAGCAGTGCCGTGGTTGTTGCCGATCTCAGCCGTCAGGTGACTATCGAGCATATTTCCACTCACGTTCAATCTTTTTTATCCGTTAATCCTAAAGGATTTATCATCATTGCATTGAATAAATCAGACCTCTTCGATCGGGAAACTTTAGAACAACTGCCGAATCACCTATTCCTCAAACCTGAGGATAAAGTGATAACTACCTATCTGACTTCAGCAAAAACAGGTTTGCATGTTGACGAAATCTTCCACAAACTAGCCTCTAGAACGATCGCACCGTCATGAGTTCTCTTTTAGGTAAACTGCTCTGTCTGTTGGCTCCACGTCGCCGGGAATACTTGGCAGTGGATAAGCACTTCAACATTTTAGAGACATCAATGGGGGTGCAACGATTTGCTGATTCTCCTGAGGAGATTGGGATAGGTAAGGATGTTCGTCTCGGTTTTCCTGAGCTGTTTGGACTGGAAGATATCCTCCTAACCGTCCTTGAAGAACAGCAATCAAATTATGAATTAAAAACTATTGGACGCAGCACTGCGAATGGTAATCATTTATATTTTGACCTTTACGCTATCCCAAACCCAGATAAGAAGTGTCCAGAAAGTAGCCTGATTCTCTTCCTCGAAGATGTTACTGATAGAATGCTGTTGGAGCAGAGCTTAGTTCAAGCGGCTAATGAAAAAAGTCTTTTACTCAGTCAACTGGAGAATGCCAAGAAATATGTAGACACTCTCATAACATCGATGGCAGATGCATTGATAGTCGCGACGAGAACCGGAACTATAAAAACAATTAATCAAGCCTCTCAGGATTTATTTGGTTATCGCGAAGATGAATTAATTGGTAAATCAGTATCGCTAATTATTACCGATCGCACTTTTCTCAGACAAGCCAGTCAGCACCATCGCCTCTTTAACAAGAGTCTCAAAAATGTAGAAGTCATCTGTCAGAAAAAATCGGGAGAAAAGATAACGGTTGCATTTTCCTGCTCGACCATTCAAATGGACGCAGACAGCTTACAAGATTTGATTTACATTGGTCGGGATATCACGGAATACCAGCAAATTCAGCAGCGTCAAGCAGTACAGTATACGACAACCCGGATACTGTCCGAGTCAGCAACGATCAAGCAGGCAACTGAGAAAATCCTACCGGCAATTTGCGATCGCTTGGGATGGGATATCGGTGAAATCTGGACGCCCGACTCTTACCTCGGCTTATCCGTAGGGGAGGAGCATTCCACTCCGTCCGTCTTACGATGCGTAGAAACTTGGGTCAGACCATCGGTACCTATCCCAATGTTTATGAGCGTTACCTGTCCCATCTCTTCCGAGGCGGGTACAGGATTGCCCGGTCACGTTTGGGCAACTGCTTCCCCCCACTGGATTAGCGATATTTTGAGGGACGAACATTTCCTAGATTTTGAACCCATAGCCCTTACCGGATTGCATGGCGCATTTGGCGTGCCGATTCGAGGTGACAGCGAACTTCTTGGTGTCATGACCTTCTACAGCCGTGAGGCTCACCAAGTGGATGCCGTCTTACTGCAAACAATGGCGGCAATCGGTAGCCAATTAGGTCAGTTTGTTAAGCGCAAACAAGCTGAAATGGCGCTTTTAGAGAGCGAACAGCGATATCGAGACTTGTTTGAAAATGCCAGCGATCTAATTCAATCTATTACTCCGGATGGTCGTTTTCTTTATGTCAACCGCGCTTGGCGAGAGACTCTGGGATATGACAACGAGGCGGAAATTGCTAAGCTCTCGATATTTGACATCCTGCATCCTGATTGTAAAGCATCCTGTTGGGACAGCTTCTCGCGCGTCCTATCTGGCGAAAAGATCGATCGCCTTAAAGTCGAATTTATTACCAAAACTGGCAGAAAAATTTGGCTAGAAGGTAGCGTTAATTGTAAATATGTCAAGGGAAAACCCGTTGCCACTCGCGGCATTTTTCGAGATATTACCGAGCGCCTACAGGCGGAAGAAGCACTGCGCTATCAACAGGAACAAACCGAACGCCTGTTGCTCAATATCTTGCCTTCAGCAATTGCCGACCGCCTGAAACAGGAAACCAGCACCATAGCAGAAAATTTTGCAGAAGTCAGCGTCATGTTTGCCGATATTGTTGGCTTTACCGAGATGGCATCCTCGCTCAGTGCGATCGAATTGGTCAACTTACTCAACCAAATTTTCTCAGATTTCGATCGCCTCACCGAAAAGCATAGCTTGGAGAAAATCAAAACCGTTGGCGATGCCTATATGGTAGTTGGAGGATTGCCCATGCGACGACCCGACCATGCTGAAGCGATCGCGGAAATGGCACTGGATATGAAAAGTGCGATCGCTCACTTTCGCGACAAAACTGGCAAAGGAGTCAACATCCGCATTGGCATTAATACAGGTTCCGTAGTCGCCGGAGTGATTGGCATCAAAAAGTTCAGTTATGACCTCTGGGGGGATACCGTCAATATCGCTAGTCGTATGGAAACACACGGTTTGCCGGGACAAATTCAAGTAACAGCCGCAACCTACGAACGCTTACGGCAGCGATATGTTTTTAAAGAACGAGGTTCAATCCAAGTCAAAGGTAAAGGAGAAATGATTACTTATCTCCTGATCGGTAGAAAGGAGTAAGCGGGTGCGTTCCGTTCAGAAAGTATTTTAATTTCTTTTCAGATTGCGTTCTCAATAGAGCGATTCTCGTATCACTGAGGTATATCTAACTTTCTTGCCAATTTCCCTTTACCCTTTCCCCCTTTCCCGAAAACCCAGAATTTTGCCCCTCATCCAATCATAGAGCCGCTATAAATCTAGTTTTTGTCTTTAATTTCAATCGCTTTATTGGCAATAATACTCAGCAGGCATAAGTGTAGCCCGCTCAGATGTACCTACCACTGTAGGACGAGTGAGGGGAACAGATATGGGGTGACACTCGACAAACTGAACAGTTCGCTCTACTGAAGGCTCAGAAACTTGTGCTAACTTGTTGCTTTAACAATTACGCCATGAATGTTGGACGCTAGTCCTTCTCGTATTTGTACCGGTATTCCCCTAAATGAATTGCGCCCTTCCCAAACAGACTGGGAAAGCATCTACCTTACGCTGGCACACCATCAAGCCTTGTTGCCGCCCTGTTCAACTATTGACCGATCGCGTTTCCCCGATACAACCCTTTGATTAGGAGATTGTCTGATGCAACTCAACTTGCTAGATCGCATCGGCGACTGGAACCCGCAGCTATTTCGGGAACTCAAAGGTCGCCTCAACCTTCGCAATATTGCGATCGCACTCGCCACGTCGCTGCTAGGTCAGCTAATTTTGTTTATGTCGTGGTTGAGTCAGTTTGAGATTCGCAAAACGTATTATTACGACTTAAACTCGCCCTTCTGCCGCCTACGCGATACGTATCAATCATCTCTACAAAATTATCGCGAACTCGAACAGCAATATCGACAACTGCAACAACAATTCGCTCACTACAGCGCGTCTAAATACTATGACTCAGAAAAAATCTCATTTCTGAAAGGAAAAATCGCAGAAGTCAAAACGGGCTTGGAGCAGAGGAATA
Organism: Chroococcales cyanobacterium; assembly: GCA_036703075.1. Lineage (GTDB taxonomy): Bacteria > Cyanobacteriota > Cyanobacteriia > Cyanobacteriales > Coleofasciculaceae > DATNPC01. The sequence goes on along the minus strand of DATNPT010000317.1, from coordinate 3,332 downwards.
TGCGCTGCCCCGAAGACGCGCTCAACCTCCCACTGCTGTGGCAAGACCATGCCTTACACCTGTTCGCCTGGTTCAGCATATTTATGATATTCATCATGTTGGCGGTGGGTACCTACATGCTGATTGCTGACTTGGCAGGGGAAGAACGTCGCGGCACGCTCAACTTTATTCGACTCAGCCCTCAGTCTACCCAAAGTGTTTTGGGCGGCAAACTGCTGGGAGTCCCGATAATGCTCTATCTAGCAGTTGTCCTCGCTTTACCGTTACATCTGTGGGTAGGGCTATCAGCTCAAATTCCTCTAGTTGAGATTCTCAGTTTTTGGGCAGTACTCGTTGGTAGCTGTGCTTTCTTCTACAGTGGGGCGCTGCTATTTGGCTCAATTACCTCTTGGTTTAGTGGGCTTCAAGCATGGCTGGGTAGTGGTGGGCTGCTGTTTTTTTTATTCATCGCGAATAACAAAAGCTTTATTGGTTCTCCAGCAGATTGGTTGAATCTCTTCTCTCCCTCTGTCGTGCTGCCCTATTTGGTCAATGAAAGCAGTTCAGGCTATTCAGGCTATTCAGCGTTTCCCTTCGGTCACGGTTTGATTCGAGGGTTGCAATGGTTCTACTTTCCGATTGGGGCAACTGGCATCGGTATTGTTCTGTTTGCGCTGGTCAATTACGGGTTATGGAGTTATTGGATTTGGCAATGCTTAAATCGACGCTTCCGCAACCCTAATACCACTATTTTGAGCAAGCGCCAGAGTTATTTACTAACAGCCTGTTTTACCGTATTCACTTTGGGTTTTGCGCTGCAAACGCCAAGATCGGGATACGAGTCACAGGGTTTCAACAACTTCTTTTTACTACTCTCCGTCAATCTGCTGCTGTTAGTTAGTTTAATTGCAGCACTCTCACCTCACCGCCAAGCGTTGCAAGATTGGGCACGCTACCGCCACTCGAAAAAGTCCTCTTTATTGAAGGATTTGATATTGGGTGAAAAGAGTCCGGCAGTCGTTGCGATCGCAATTAATCTTGCTATTGCCTGCACTCCGGTAGCAGTTTGGATTCTGTTATGGTCGTTAGGCTCTGACGGTGACAATAGGATGCAAGTCTTCTCAGGTTTGCTCTTGTTGATGAATTTAGTGTTGATCTACGCAACGCTCACTCAGTTGATGCTGTTGATGAAAACGAATAAGCGGGCGTTATGGGCCACTGGCACAGTCGTGGGTGTGAGTCTAGTACCACCATTTTTTCTCAGCCTGTTGTCCATTTACCCAGGTAAAGACTGGGGAGGACTGTGGCTGTTGACAACCGCTCCTTGGGATGCTGTTAGATACACCTCGATCGCGCTTTTTGCTCAGGTACTGTTCATTCAGTGGAGCTTTTTGGGTGTCTTAAGCTGGCAGTTGACGCGACAGTTGCGAAAAGCAGGTGAGTCAGCATCTAAAGCCTTGTTTGCCCAACGTCCGGTTTTGCCCCGTTGAGGTGCAGGGGAAAAGATAAATTCAAAGTCCCCCAGCATTGGGGGATTTAGGGGGCATTCCAGGATTTATGCAAGATGTACATTTACCTGGAATACACCCACAGTAGGGGCTTTCCGACCGTTCGCCCCTACTGCCGTACTTTACTTCTGAGTCAAAATCTTGTCACACAAGGGGCGATCGCTATCTTCAAAAGAGTGATTAGTGTTGAGATAATCGCGAATGCGATCGCAGCCGCGATTGAGTAAGGTGTCCAACTTTAAATCTTCTAGATTCCACAAAATTACGGTTTGATCGTCACTCGCTGAAGCTAGAGTTCGACCATCAGGACTAAAGCTTACGCCATTTACTGCTCCCTCATGCCTTTTGAGAGTAATTCGCAAAGTCCTAGCACTACCCTCTAAACTCCAAATATTGACGGTTTTATCTCGACTGCCAGAGGCTAGGGTTTTTCCATCCGGACTAAAGCTGATGCTATTAACCCAATCAGTATGGTGTTTGAGCGTGTCGAGTAGAGTGCCATCTAGACTCCACAGTTTTATCGTACCGTCTGCACTTGCAGAGGCGAGAGTTTGTCCATCGGGGCTAAAACTAACGTCGAGAACAGCATTTTTGTGTTTCTTTAAGGTCTGGATTAAGGTGCCATCTATACGCCAAAGCTTCACTGTGCTGTCCTCGCTAGCTGAAGCAAGCTGCTGACTACTGGGGCTGAAACTTATCGCATTCACTAAACCTTCATGCCCTTTTAGAGTTTTCAGCAACCTACCGTCGCGACTCCAAAGCTTGATGGTATTGTCCCGACTGGCAGATGCAATGAATTGGCCATTGGGACTGAACTTCACGCTCAATACCGAATCAGTATGTCCTTTGAGAGTTGTTAAGAGAGTACCGTCTACTTTCCAAAGTTTTACCGTATCGTCTCCACTTGCTGAGGCAAGCATCTGACTATCTGGTGAAAACCTTACACTCCAAACTCCAGCTTGATGTTCAGAGAGGGTACGAATAAGAGTACCGTCACGCTGCCACAGCTTCACGGTTTCGTCTTCACTTGCCGAGGCAACGAGTTGACCGTTCGGACTAAAGTTGACGTTACTCACTCGATCCTGATGTCCTTTGAGAGTTTTGGGATCAATGTCCTTGAGATTCCACAGTCTGACGGTATGGTCGCTACCTGCCGAAGCAAGGGTTGTGCCGTCGGGATTAAAATTGATGCTATAAACCCAAAATTCATGACCCTTCAGCGTCATCTGAAGCTCGCCCTTGAGGTTCCACAGTTTCACCGTGCCATCCTTACTGGCTGAAGCGATTGTCTGACCGTTAGGGCTAAAACTGACGCTCAAAACACTGTTTTCATCGTTTTCTAGGTTGTCACGTCCTTTAATGGTTTTGAGCAAATGACCATCTTGGCTCCAAAGTTTGACAGTACCATCTAAACAAGCACCAGCGATCATCTTGCCGTCAGGACTAAAACTAATCCGATAAATATTAGCTGCTTGGATAGTTTTGAGGAGAGCGCCATCTAAACCCCAGAGTTTTAAAGTGCCATCCCCACTCGCCGAAGCAATCGTCTGACCGTCGGGGCTAAAACTGACATCCGAAACCCGCTCGCTATGTCCTTTCCAGGACAGTTTCTCGTTGCCGTCACGACGCCAAAGCTTGATGACTCCATCCTGACTTGCAGCAGCAATGGTCTGACCGTCAGGGCTAAAACTGACACTTAAAACTCCCTTGGTATGCCCCTGCAACGTTTTGAGCAAGCTACCATCTCGCCTCCAGAGTTTCACAGTGCCATCTAAACTCGCCGAAGCAATGGTCTGACCGTCTGGACTAAAACGGACACTTACGACGCCATCACGATGCCCCTTC
>DATNPT010000313.1:0-4144 GCA_036703075.1 Chroococcales cyanobacterium | reverse complement strand
CAGGAGACATTTCTGGTTGCGTGGTCAAAGTAGCAGCCGAAGTTGATACGCTTCCTGGAATTGGTTGTACCGTTTTGACATTATCCGTTGTTCCCGGAATCGCTTCAGCAGGGCTAACATTGGCTGATACATCAGGCGAAGGCTGCTGTTGGCTGTCTATTGCGATTGTTTGTGGGTTTTGGAGTTCAGCCCGATTCCCCTCGATAGCTGTTGCGTTCGTGGGTTGCTCGTTGGATTGCCCAAAGGCATCTGTTGGAATCTTTGTGCCAGTAGTCGTATCAATTGCTATCCATTCATCAGATGCAGCAGGCAAGGGGTTGGCGACTGATGCAGTAGCTGATGCTGAGCGATCGGTATTGGCAGGGGGATTAACAGCAAGCGGGTCAACAGTTATAGCTGGTGTTGCAGTAGACTCAGTCGCTGGCACTGGTGCAGCCGTTGGTTGAGAACGCCCAACGGATGAATCGGTGCTAAGCGTTTCGGCTTGAGCTGCCGCCGCACTGCTAACAACGGTCAGAGCTACCAAACCGAGCAGGAAGGATACAGGTTTACAAAATGTATTTTTCACGGTCACTCCTCAAAACTCACATCAAAATAGAAGATTGCAAAACTTCTTAGCCCATTTTCGCGGATTTTCGTAGATAGGCAACTAAAATCTTGAAAGTTAATTTAAAAAGATTCTAAAATTTAGCGCTACCTCATTCACGGAGAAAACAACTCGAATCACATCCATCCAGAGAACGATTTTGAGAGCTACCTAGGGTGAACCTTCACAGTGACCAGTTGTAAGTTATCTCCTGACTAAGGTTTACGACGGGGGATTGAACTACAGCTCGTACCTTAGACCGATGGGTGGGAACCTCAGACGAGCAGTACGAGATCGCACTTAGTACAGCTTTGCAGAAGTTTTTAAGCGCTTGAACTCCTTGCCGAGTGAAATTGTCACTCTTGAGTAACTGCTTAGTTATTTCCGCGAGGCTGCACTTAGCTACTAACTGGTGAGGCGCTCGCTGATAACTGAACAAGTAGACAATGCTGAGTCACTTAGCTATTTTGGCATTGACTCTACCACTTGCTGAGAAACAAAGGGAAGAATTGCCTTATTTTTCGCCTGAGCTTTCCCCTCGGTAAACACAACTAATAAGTAGGGCTGATGGGAGGGTAACTCAATGTAAGCAGCATCGTGGCGGACTTGACTTGTCCAACCCGCTTTTGACCATAGCTGAGCCTCTTGAGGAAGACCAGCTCCTAGGAAACCCGTAATCTGATTTTCTTCATCCTCCTGCTTCCAGTCAATAGGGTTGAGCCTCCGCTTCATGAAATTCATCATCGCTTGCGATCGCGCCGATGAAACCGCCACTCCCCCGACAATACTATGCAGCAGTCGCGCCGTAGCGTTAGTGGTCAGCATATTGCGGTTTTCCATCAACTCACCCAAGAAAGCCCGTTCCCGACCATAAGGCCCATCGCCCCAAGGTTTTTGATTGACATTAATCGATTCGAGTTCTTGCCAACCTAGGGATTGAAAATACCGATTGACAATGTTGCGCTGGAACTTCCACGTTTCAAAGGGGCCTGCGGGTAACTCTGGCCCGCTCGTCGTACCGCTCAAGACATCTACCACTAAGCTTGTGGCATCATTACTCGAATCTACAATCATGTCTTTGATTGCCCTATCCAACTCCGCTGACGGCTGAGTCATTCCACTTTCCAACCACTCTGCGATCGCAACGAGGTAGAACAGCTTCACAATACTGGCGGGGTAAATTCGCTCAACGCCACGATAGCTAAAGCCTCTAACTTGGTATTTCCAGAATTCCTCAGCAGAGAGAGCCCCACCCGTATTCACCGGCACGGGTGGATCGTAGACTACCCAAGTGAGCGCAATTTGATTGCGAGCTAAACCCGGAAACTCTGCCCAGGTCGCTTCCAGGATTTTGTTACCGAGTTTTTCTAGTTGTTCGTCTTTCCGGAAGAATGTCATGAGTAGCAGTTAGCTATATAGTAATTGGCTTTTAGACGTTGGAATCTCGGAGTTTAGAGTTAAATTCTTTAACGTTACCGTTTAATCCTCGTCCAGCTTTGCTGAGAGAGCCTGTTTATCGCCTTTTACATTTACGCATGATTTCTCTAGAGCAATTACAAGTCAGCTTTGATACAGAGGTTGCTCATGCCGATGAGTACCGATGCCAAGTCAATCTCAATCTTTATGATTCTGCCAGTTGTACTACTCTGGCAACTCAAGCTGCGGTTGGGCGTCACTTGCACATTTTATCCAGAATGCCCGTAGATGATGCGATAGAAGTGCGTTTATGTGAGGATGGTTATTCAGCTTGGTTATCCATACAGGATATCGCTGGGCTGGAAAAGGCACCAACGAACTATCAAGCGATCGCATTTTCCCGCGAACAAATTCAAGCCTGCATTCCTGCCGCGATTGCCTTCATGAAAGCCGCGATGCAACACCCGAACTACTATCTTTGGGGCGGCACAGTTGCTCCAAACTATGATTGTTCTGGGCTAATGCAGGCAGCATTTGCCGCATCGGGAATTTGGTTGCCAAGAGATTCTTATCAACAAGAGGCATTTACTCAGCGGATTGAGTTCGAGCAACTGCAACCGGGCGATTTAGTCTTCTTTGCTTCAGCCGAACGAGTGAACCATGTGGGTCTATATCTGGGAGATGGCTATTACATCCATAGTTCTGGGCAAAAAACGGGTCGAAATGGGATTGCTATTGATCGACTTTCTGAACAAGGAGATGCGATCGCGCAAGCCTATTACAAGCAGTTCAAGAGTGCAGGACGAGTGATGGCAAGTTATCAACCTTAGTCAGCAACATAATTATTATTTTTGTAAAACTGTCAGGAGAACAAAGATGACAGTAGCCGAAACCATTCTGCTCAACCTTCCACCAAACCTAACGCTTTTCCTCAGCCATGCTGATTTTGTCGAACTGGCAACAGCGAACCAAGACTTGAGACTGGAAAGAACGGCTACAGGAGAATTGATTGTGAATCCACCAACGGGATGGGAAACGGGAAAGCGCAATGCCAAGATTACGTATCAACTCGTTAAGTGGGTTGAGGAACTGGGTGGAGGCAGTATTGCCTTTGACTCTTCCACTGGATTTACTTTACCGAATGGCGCGGATCGATCTCCCGATGCGTCTTGGGTTAGCCAGCAACGGTGGGACTCGCTGACTGATGAGCAGAAGCAAACGTTTGCTAATGTCTGCCCAGACTTAGTAGTAGAGTTGCGCTCCAGTTCAGATCGACTCCAACCCCTGCAAACTAAAATGCAGGAATACAGGGACAACGGGGCTAGATTAGGTTGGCTGATTGATATTCAAAATCGAAAGGTCGAAGTCTATCGTCCGGGGAGAGATGTGGAGGTGTTGGACAACCCCACCGCTTTGTCAGGAGAGGATGTGTTGCCTGGGTTTGTTTTGAGTCTAACAGGAATTTCGACTTGATTTAATCCATTTCAAGGCATACGTTGCCCCAGTACAACTGTTGGGATTAACTGGCATGACGTTCTATCCTCCTACCCTCAACCGCTGAGTATTCTTAATCAAATCTCGTAATCGTTGCCGCACCTGCTTAATATTCGGCGTCTGTCCCCCATAACGCCACCGGACGTAGGCTTGGGAAATCTCCTCGATCGCTTCTGCCGAGGAAGGTGGATGGTGTTGGCGCGATACTCTGGCATATTCTAATGGGGTTTGTGCTGGATGCTTTACATACCCTTTGGCACCTAACATCCTCAGCATTTGCTGATAAAGACGTTCCATCGGCGGCAAACCAGACAACCAACTGCGATAGCGCCAAGTTCGCCACTGGTTCCAACCCAACCAACCTAAGAAACTAAGTGCGATCGCTAAAATCAAACCAGTCAACAAGCCAACCCAACCGTTGGACAAGATAGACCACAGCCAGGAAATCAAACCAACGATCGAACGAATAATCAGATTCCATATAGTGCCTAGCCAACTGGTCACGGGTGAAGGCAACCAACCCGCTACCCACTGCCAAAACTGGCGCAAGACACCAAACGTTTGCGACTCTTCTACACTTTGGGGAATTAATTCGTGACCGGGTATTGGGTCGAAGGCAAACCAACCGTATTTGGGGAAAAATACCTC
>DATNPT010000307.1:0-2415 GCA_036703075.1 Chroococcales cyanobacterium | reverse complement strand
AATTCCGAGTGCAACGGCAAAGGCATTGGCAGTTCCGCGAGCAATGATACCCAAAGGGATACCTGTACCAATGACTGCGCCAGCCACGGCCGAGACAGTGCCATCGCCACCAGAAGCTATGATGAGTTCGGCTCCTTGTGCAATCGCGTCTTGCGCGAGCTGCGTTGCGCTAATTTCTGGAGTCGTAAAGTGAATATTTAAGCGAATGTTGGGTTCTAAAATCTGCTGGATGAGTTCTAAATCCTGCTGTTGATTACCCTGACCTGAAACGGGATTAAAGATGAGGTAACCTACACTAGTCTGACGCAACATTGCCACGATCGCTTCTGCGGTGGCGAGATTCGTGGCAATGGGAATATTGTGGACTTCGCAAATCCGCAACAGAGCGTGAATATCCGGTTCGTGGGGTTGAGCGTAGAGGGGGTCGATGAGGAAAATTACGGCAATGATTTGACCTGTAGCCACTTGCGCCGCAATTTGGGCATCTCCCCCCATCGGGCCGGATAACATGCGTTCGACCTGCAATCCAGTTCCCTGCTGAATGCGTTGTCCAGTGGTGCCAGTTGCGATCAGTTTATAACGAGAAAGAATGGATGCATGGGTACGAGCAAAGGTGACGATATCGTCTTTTTTGCGATCGTGGGCAATTAGGGCAATGGTTGTCGGCATAGTTGGCGAGAAAAGAACTCAGGAGCCTCTTGGTCAAACTTCAAGGACGGCTCTAGGAGCATTTTGCCAGACTCCGCTGCTCAATTCTTGCCTACAAAACTTTTGTACGCAGACAATAAAGTTCAGTCGAGGTTTGGGTCATTAGTGATTTATGTGGAATGGCACCGACTTGAGCGAAAAGCGATCGTTGTTTGGAAAAACCAAGAATTGGGGGGAAGCCCCCCAAACCCCCCACTGGGGGACGGGTGCCTCCCCCAGACCCCCTGCACAAGGCTTGATTGGTGAGGGATGAGAGTTTTTTGGCTTACGTCAACGGATGCGAGAATTTTGGATTGAGCTTACGCATGAGTGCGGGGGCTTGTGACCATTTTTTACCTAATCCAAAATCCAAAATCTAAAAGTTATGTGGCAACTCTTACAGATGAAGCGGCTTCATCCATGAGTTGTAACAAGCGCTGCCGTAATGTCTCTAAGCCCAAGCGTTGAGTTGCTGAAATAAATACAGCTTCAGGGTAGTTTTGCTGAGCAAATGCTAGAGTTTCGCTATCGACGCGATCGAGTTTGTTAAACACGATCGAGGCTGGGCCTGGAAGGGCAGGCATGTCTGCTAGTACCTGTTCTACTGAACGGATATGGCTTTCCCAAGCTGGATGAGACAGATCGACCACATGCAGCAAGGCATCTGCTTCAGTCACTTCCTCTAGCGTGGCTCGGAACGCATCCATCAGAGTGGGAGGAAGTTCGTGAATAAACCCTACTGTATCTGTGAGTAGAATTGTCTTTCGCTCCTCAGTGTCTGGATTGGTTACTACTAACTTCCGGGTTGTCGGGTCGAGGGTGGCAAAGAGGCGATCGGCGGTGTAAACTTCAGCATTGGTCAAGACGTTCAACAGAGTAGATTTACCCGCATTGGTATAACCGACTAACGCAATCGAGGGGATTTCTTGCTGTTGCCGCTGTTGCCGCAAGCGGGCGCGATGGGCTTGTAATTGGTTTACGTCTTGCTGAAGTTGGGCGATTCGGCGTTGAATCGTTCGCCGCTCGGTTTCTAATCGGGTTTCACCGGGTCCTCTGGTACCAATTCCAGCACCGAGCCTGGACATTTCCTGACCTCGACCTCGAAGCCGAGGCAGCATATATTCTAGTTGCGCCAGTTCGACTTGCAATTTCCCGGCTTGGGATTGAGCGCGTTGAGCGAAAATATCGAGAATTACTTCAGTTCGATCGACGACTCGGATGCCAATTTCGGCTTCTAGGTTGCGGGCTTGAGAGGGAGAAATATCTCGGTTAAACACGATCAGATTCGCTCTATGCTTGTGAGCGCGGAGGGCAATCTCTTCGATTTTGCCTTGACCGACGACGGTTTGAGGATGGGGACGCGATCGCTTTTGTTGTACTGTCTCTACGACCTCTCCTGCGGCACTCTCTACTAACCGAGCGAGTTCGTCCAGGCTATCTTGAAACTGTTGAGGAGACATGTCCTCAGTCATCAACCCCACCAGCAAAACGCGATCGTGGTCTGTTTTAATCTCCTGGAATTGTGAGGTTTCAAAACCGGCGGCTTGAAACTCCTTTTCCCATTCATCAACTAATTCGTCAAAGTCTTGCTCGGTTAGATCGTCCAGACTCAGGGGAGAAGAAACCATCCAAGGTGAGTCTAAATCAGGTACGAGGTGAGCGAGGAACGCTTCCTCGACATCGCCTGTCGTTCCGTTATCTGTGGGACGCAACACGACTAAAGCGTCT
>DATNPT010000298.1:0-8488 GCA_036703075.1 Chroococcales cyanobacterium | reverse complement strand
GCCTTAAGTCAGTACCATTCAACTTAAAGATGGGGTTCAAGTTTTTTAAACAGCTTGAGAACTACTAAAGTTAGCATTGCGGCAATGAGACTCATTAGCCACAAGCCACAACCAGCAGCAGTTCCTAGCGCAGCCGAAACCCAAATAGCAGCGGCTGAAGTCAGTCCACGCACCTTAACTTCATCCTTATTTGGCGATCGCGATTCCCGCAAGATTGCTCCTCCCCCGACAAAACCAACCCCAGCCGTAATCCCCTGAATCACGCGAGAAAGAGCATCCGCGCTACGTTCGGTGTTACCGAGTAAAATCGGGATGAGAGTAAACAGGGCAGAACCTAAACTCACCAGTGTATAGGTTCTTAATCCCGCTGGTTTATGTCCGGTTTCGCGCTCTAAGCCGATGATTGCCCCGACGAGTAAGGCAACACCAAGCCGGATTAATATCCCAGACCAATCATTTGAGGAAATTGAGTAACTTGCGGACAAGGCTGCACCAGAATAAGAAATAGCTGTAACCCTTTAGTCTACATGGCTATTGATTCTTATCGAAATCTTGGGTCTAAGACCCCGTCGTTCCTTCTGGCGATCGCTATTATTCCGGTAAGAGCAAACTCTCCTCGATCGCTTGTCGCACGGCTGGTGTCAGTTGACAATTACTCAAACACTCGACTAACAACTGATTTGCCACACTATACTGCTCTAAACGCTGTTGTACTGCCTCGCTCAAGTGCCACTCGTGACCGATATTACGCTGCTCGATCGCTAAAGTTCTTAATTGCGAGACCCAAACTTGACTGTTAACATACCACCACTGCTCTAATTGTTCTCGCTGTTCATCAGGCTTAGGTAGCTGGTTTTTGAGTTCTCTGAGGGAATTGCCAATCAAGGTAACCTCTGTCAGGTGGTTAAGGTCAAGAGCGAGGTGAAGGGCATGCAGTCGGTCGTAAACGAGTTCTGGGGTCAGAGTCAAGGCAACCGACAGCGCATGAGCCAAAGCTAAATCTAAGGAGAGGTTTCCTCCCAGTTCGCCCGCCAGAGTGCGATCGATCGCTAACGCTAAAGCTTGGTCGCGAGCCAGTCGATGCTGAGGAGGAAGCGCCAGCGTGAGATAAAAAGCACGGACAGCCGCTGGTTTGTAAGGTGTCTGAACTTGAAGAGATTTCTGCTTGACCCAGTGGAAAAACTCTTGCAGCGTCTTCTCCGACTCTGTTGTGTCTAGGTTGAGGGAGAAAGTTGAATGACGGCTGCTATGCTCCTCAAATGCGATCGTACTCTCGCTAGAGCCAACGTAGGGTTGCCTCGTCGAGACCAATCCATCAATCTTTTGCTTCATCAACTGTAACAGTTCGTCTGCATTGGGTAACATTTGTGCTGTGAGTAACAACACTTCTCGCCAACGTGTTTGAGTTAAGTGTTCTACCAACTGAGGTAACGACAGATGAGTACCAGTCACGATGGCTCTTGCCGTGAAATATTCCTGAAACGTCAGATGAGAAAATGAGTAAATCCGCCGCGCCCGTTCCACCAGCAGTCCATGCTGCGCCTCGATCGCTTTTACGACAGCAATGCTATCTAGCTCTAGGGCAGAGGAATCAGTCTGTGCCTCGGATAACTTACGTAAATAGTCGGCAATGAGAGTTTCGAGCGTAGCCTCTTCAAAGAAATAATGCCCTTGCTCAAAGGTCATTGCTGCTAGCTGACTCAGCAGGTGTAACTTGTGGGACAACGATAAATTCCGATAAACATCATCTCGCTTGATTCCTCTGGCTTCATCCCAACGAATTAACAACAGGTCAAGTCCTTGCTTGTAAAGATCGGCTCGTCGGGCAGGGAAATCCGCTTTAGATTGAAAAACCAAACAGGTGAGGTTGAGTAAAACGGGTGTAGTTGCAAGTTCTCGAATGGGCTGATTTTGCGGAAGTGCCATTTGTTCGAGAAACACAGACGCCTTTTTCAACCCTGATTCTGGAGAATTTTTGGCAATCGCCACAAACCACTTTTTCACAAAGGATTCGATTTGTGCTGGTTTGAAGTCGGCAATCTCGACTTCGGTAAAACCTCGGAACCTGTATTCTTGAGCTGCAATGCGGCAAGTGACGATTATCTGATTTTTATAGTAAGTTTCTGAGAGTTTGCGAATTTGTTTAATCGCTTCATCATTAGCTGTCTCTGCCACTTCGTCCAACCCATCGAGCAGCATTAATAATCTGCCGTGCTGAAGGAGGGTTTCAACCTCTGCCTGCGAGATTGCCGAGCGGTCAAACTCTTGATTGATGTAGTCTAATAAGCTGAAATTTCCTTCATCTAGAGCGTCTTCGGCAAAGTTCTTCAATGGAATGAAAATTGGCACGAGATGCGCTTGAAACTGACCTCGATCGCACTGAATAGCGAGATATTGTAGAAAGGTGGTTTTGCCAGCCCCCGGTTTACCTAGTACCATCAATTTGGTATATCGCTGGGCGGCTTTGAGTCCTGGTACCCCTTCAAGGCGAATGTTGCCTAAGCCTAAGCGATCGAAGCCTTCCGGTTGAACGCCTCGCAGCTCGGAGATTTCTAGCCATTGTTGGCTAGGGATTTCTTCCAGGATATTGACATCTACATAGAGGTCATCAACGTTTACAGGTCGAGCAATATCCAACAGACGCAAGGTGCCACATTGGTCTTGGATTTTATCATGGTGCTTTCGTCGCACCTTCGTGACTAGAGTGTCGAGTTCGTCGTCTGACGTGTGTGCGTTTTCCTCTTCTAATTCCGTATCTTGGGGTAGAGCGGCAATTTCTTCGAGGTCGAGGTCGAGCTGAAAGCAGATTTCGCCAAAGACTTTACGGTCAATCGGTTTACCCGAAAAAAATTTCCAAATCGGTTGACGAGTTTCTAGACCGACTTCAGCGGCAAGGTATTCTTGCGTCCATCCCTTACGTAGAAAAGCCTGCTTGGCTTTTTTGATGCCGTCTGATGATGCTCTGAGCGATCGCCTTGCCATAGTCTAACGTTAGAACTCTTTTCTTATTGTGCGATCTGTGAAATAACGTATACCCAAAGTCAAACACTGGCACAAACGCGATCGCAAACATTGACCTTTCATACTGTACTCATCTTCAATAGCTTCACTCCCCAAGTGGTATCAGTCCTATAGCGAGGGGGCATCGACCAGTTACACAACTATTAACAAAGGTGAGTTCTGTCAATGCTTCAAGTCTGTCTGCAACAATCCTGGCCTCAAGATAAACCCATTGCTAAAATTGTTTTTCCTCAGATGTTACCGAGCAGTCTCGGTAATTTAGCGACACTATGGGTGATGTTACCCAATCAAGAAATCCAGGATTGCCAGTTTAGCAAGCCTTATCGGCAATTTCTTTTTATTGAGTCGCCCTACCCGATGTTGCTATGGATTACTGCGCTTCACAGCCAAGAGCATGGGTATCGGTGGTTTCCCTGCTATCTGGACTTAAAAGACCCAGAAAGACTAGAGATGGCTCAACGATTAGTAGAAACAGGCTACTACCGGCTGTTGTTGTTTTCTACAGAGACACCCCAAAGCTGTACTCAGGTCATTACCATAACCCTTAGCCCCGAGCAAAGAGATAGATTACGCAAGTGGACGCAGGCAAGCCAGACGCTACAGCCAACCGAGCGCCCTGTCGCAAGCCGACGCCTGCTCAAGTCTCAATTCGATCATCTCAAATCTCAAGTTTTAGAAAAACTGGATTTGAATCATCTGGAGCTAGCATTCGCTGTCTAACGAGCGGCTGTGCCTCCAATTTTCTTTATCTCAGCGGCGCTCCTATTGAGGGGAACTTCGTTTTATCAATGGTAATACTCGTACCATCGTTGTAGTAGTAAGTCGTAGAGCCATCACCATTATTTATCCGCACGCCGGGATAAACGACCTGACCGCGTGGCGTAGAAATCCTACCCGTCTCATCAATCCGCGAACCATAGGGATACGGGTTGGAAGTTCCATTGGGATTTGGTATCCCTGGCTCGACTCGGAGCGGCTCGATTGAAGACCTACCATTAATGGTTGTGTTTCTTCTATAAATCGGGTCGAGTTGTGCATGGACGGGTAAAACGCTTAAAACACTAAGACCTAATACCCCTAGCCAACTCGTCAGAATTTTGGCGTGAAGTAAACGTTTTTTGGACATGGTTGTTAAAAAAATTGTTTTTTTATCTACTTTCCTCCACGGTAACAAAATTCCTCTGAGTGAGTCAGGATTGATTGACTAACGATTGGTTTCGTGCTATGAGACGCGCTATAGTTCCATCTCAATCGCTTCTTGCTCAAACTACAGCTAAGTTAATAGCACGAATGAGTTGTTCGCGGGTAAAGGGTTTGGTTAAATAGGCAACAGCACCTTGCCTCATCCCCCAGAGGCGATCGATTTCCTGATTTTTAGACGAACAAATCACGACAGGCACTTTGGCAGTGACTGGATTATTTTTGAGTTTCCGGCATAACTCGAAGCCGCTCATTCCCGGCATGACTACATCTGTCACGATCGCATCTGGCTTGTGTTGTACGGCTTTATCTACCGCTTCTTTTGGATTCGGGACACGAATAACTAAGTGGCCTCCCTCGCGCAAGTAACTATCCATCAACTCCATCTGAGCGGGGTTATCTTCGACTAGTAAAACTTTACTCATGGCGGATTATCCTCACTCTCATTACTGCATGGCAAAAGCTCGATCGCGCTGCTCAGGAGCAGCATCATGAATAAGCTGACAACATCAGCTCGTTGAATAAATAGGATTGAACTAGCCCAAACGCTTAATTGAATCAGCTCATTTGCCCTAGCTTGTCATGCGGCGACCACCTTAAATTGTTCGTTGAAGTTTAGTAAGTTTCAGGACGTTCAAAGCGCGAGCGTATCGGAGTAGGCGCACTCAAATTTGTACTGAGAAACATGGAAATTAAAAAAATGTCTCGTCCCACATCCAATTTCACTCAATACTGGCTGTTTGGTCAATCTCGTTCGCGAAACTATAACTCTACCCAAATGCATTGAAGCTCCCCGTCCTCTTCGGGCGGGGAGCTTCAATCCTCGCACTGTTACCTGGTCAGGAGATAACTGGTCACGGATTGAACCGCGAACGAGCTTATCTTTGAAAACTGCCACGATCGGAATTGATATAGATAGTAGCCAAAGTCATGGCAATAACGAGAAGGGTCAACAGGCAGACAATGTAAGCCAAAGATAAATTGTCTAAACCGGCTGCTTCAACTAGCTTGGAGAGATCGGGTTTAAATATGGCAGCGGCCATACCTGTATAGTGCATGGAAAGCACTGCCCCACCCATAACGCAGGCGGTAGCGAGCTTTGACCATTTGCGATCCGTGCGCTGGCGAAATCCCAGCGAGAGCTTGAGCGCGACGAACGACACGGTGACAGCAATGATGACAGAGAGTAAAAATACATGGGGTTTGTACTGAAGGGTGGCTGGCATTTGCATCGCTGCCATGCCTGTATAGTGCATGATGGCAATTCCAATCCCCATGGAGCTACTCCCACCTAATAAAGAGGGCATACTTGGTCTCGGACGACTAATGATATAGAGTGCTTGGTAGGCTGCTAAGATAGCCGCAATGAGCGAGACAAGAACGATCGCAAAGTTATAGCTGATATAGATAGGTATGGAAAAGGCGAGCATGGCAATAAAGTGCATCGACCAAATACCCGTCCCCATGGCAAGCGCTCCTCCGAGCAGCCAAAGTTTGCGCGTGACGCCTTGCGAGCGGCTGACTCGACTAGAAAGCTCAAGTGCTGTATAGGATGCCAGTATAGCGATCGCCGCCGAAAAGACAACAAGTAAAGGATTGTAGGTAGTAGTCATGGTGGTGTGTTGTTCGTTGTTTGTTGTTTGTTGTTCGTTGTTTGTTGAGGTTGACCAATAACCAATAACCAACAACCAGTAACTAATGACTAATCGTCAATCTTGAAGCGACCGACAGACATCTGCAATTGTTGAGCCACCTCAACCGTTTGTTGCAGAGAACTCGAAACTTGACGCGAGGACTCAGAGGTATATTGAGAGGTTTTGGCAATTTCCTGCATTAACTCTTTGACCATGCCTGACGTTTGAGCTTGAGTCACCGTTGCACCGGAAATCGATTGCACTAGTGAATCAATTTCATGCGAGACTTCAAAAATTTGCTCCAGACTCTGCTTAGCATCAATCACCATCCGGGTAGTATTTACCACTTGGGTTCTCCCCTGTTCCATCGCCACAGTTACATCTTGCGTAGCCTGCTCGATGGTTTCAATCACCTGTTCGATGTCACGGGTGGCATTGGTGACTTGAGTAGCTAAGTCACCGATTTGTTCGGCAACGACTCGGAAGCCCTGGCCTTCTTCACCCGCACGACTGGCTTCAATTCCAGCATTAATCGCTAGTAAATTGGTTTGGAGGGCAATCCCCTGCACTAAGGACACAACTTTGGCGATTTGTTTGGAAGATTCGCCCAGCACTTTGACCTTATCAGCTGTTTTAACGACGGTGGTTTGTAAATTGAGGATATTGGTCACGGTGCTATCAATTGCGGCACCACCTGCTTCAGCCGCCGTGGCAGCCGTGCGAGCGACGCTGGCAGCTTGGTTAGCATTGCGAGCGACGCCTTCAATGGAATGAGCCATCTTCTCCACCGAGTCCAACGTTCGGGTAATTTCCTCTGTTTGCTCGATCGCTTGTTCGGCAAGTTGGCTGACTGCCCGTTCGTCTTTTCCCAGAGAGGTGTGGACTTGACTCGATGCCAGTTGCACCTGAGTGACAATCTCGCGCAGATTCTCGATAATCGCGTTGAAAAAGTCAGCAACGGTACCAATTGTACTTTCTGTCACGCGAGCTCGAACGGTGAGGTTGCCTCGGGCGGAGTCTTCGATATCACCGAGCAATTCCACCACTTGACGTTGCAGTGTCTCTTTTTGCTGGCGCTGTTCTTCAGAAATCCATTCAGCTTTTTGGCGGGCTTGTTCGACTTGTTGAGACACCAATTCTGCTTGTGTCCGGGCTTCTTCAGCATCTTCGCGCGATCGCTCTAGCTGTTCGAGCAAATGAGCTTGGTTGAGGGCAAAGCTAATTTGAGCCGCTAACTGTCGCAATATATCAATTTCCTCATCCTGCCAATTGCGGGGGCTAGAGCACTGGTGAACGCATAACAAAGCAACGAGTTCGCCATTTTGCAAAACTGGGGCAACCATGTTGGCTTTGACTTGCAAGCGCTTGAGGATTTCGCAGTGACAGTCGGATAAAACAGCGTCGTTAACGTTATTGCACGTCCAGATCTGCCCGCTTCTATAGCGTTCGATACTTCCTGGCACTAAGGGGTCATAGATCGTTTGCCCCATTGCCTTCACCCAACCGTGTGCCACGGATTCTGCCACAACTGTTCCGCTGCGCCAGTCGGGCTTGAAGCGATAGAGAATGACGCGATCGCTTTGCAAAACGATACGCACTCCTTCCGCCGAGTTGCGAAGGATATCGGTTGAGTGTAGGGATTTGTAAATGCTGCTGGTAAACTTGGCATATAAGCGCAAGCGATCGGCTTCGGCTAACTGGCGACGAGCCTGTTCTGCTAAAGAAGCTTCACCGAGTACGACACTCTCGGCTAATTCATTAAACGTTTGTGCTAACTCGCCCACTTCATCTGTGGCGATTGCCTCAGCGCGGACGGTGCGATCGCCACTGGCAAATTGCTTAGCCGTTTGTTGCAGATTTTTCAGCGGTTGAGCGATCGTGCGCCCGAGCAACATTGCTAACATCACATCGACGGCTAAGGTTAGGGCAGATATCACGATCTGCACTAGCAGGCTCTCACCCAACAGCTTGTTGAGGGCAGTTTCCTGTGTTCCCCGCACTAAAACGGCAACAGGCTTGCCGCTAAAATCGGTTAGAGCTTTCGCTGCCATCGTGTAGCTTTGCGTTCCTGCCACCTCTCGTGCGGTGACTGTTGTTCCTGGTGCAGCAACAGCTTTGTCTAAAATTGATGTATCAACTAGGGGAACTCCATACTGAGCTTGCTGGAGCGATGTCGCTCTACCTTGGTCTAAAGCTGTCGCTAAGGTAAATTTCCCTGAGGCGTTACGAGTATAGATAGCACTGTAGCCCCCGCCAAACGCACTCAAGGTGTTCTCCATAATTGGCAACTTACCATTGACAATATCTCCAGCCACCAAGGCTCCGATCGCCTTTCCAGTTTCTGAGTCTTTTATAGGCGTAATCGTGTAACGAATTAAGGCATCTTGTTTTGTAAACCCCTTGGGTAGTGGTGGTGACTCTTTCGTTAATTCAGCCCAAGTAACGATTTGACTGGCTTTAATCTGCTGGGGATTTTTGAACACTTCACTGACTAAGTTGTTCGGATCGAACGTCTCCCCTGTCCGGTTGGTGTTGGCATTAACAATGATTCGCAAATCTTTCCCCACCAGAGTGGCATATTCGATTTGATTCGCTTCAAGCTCGCTGCGGAGAATTTGCTTAACTTGAGCTTG
>DATNPT010000290.1:0-14299 GCA_036703075.1 Chroococcales cyanobacterium | reverse complement strand
GCATTCGGTAAAGTTTCTAATAACCTCCGATCTGCATCGATATCAATGCCTTCGCTATGACCGAGAATCGCTAAGATTCTCACTTTTGCCTTGCCAGTTGCGGGGCTTAATGGTTCGCGGCTGTCGATCTTTGTCGGACTCAAGGCAACTTCAGCATTTGGGTAATGCTCAATTAAATCCCACAGATGCCAAGGCAGTTTTTGTAAGTCCTTGTCGTCGGTACGAATTAGGACGCGAATGTCTTCATCTCGGTTTAATTCTTCTCGTAATCGCCGATCGAGAGGGCGAAATTGTTCGGCGTTGAGCCAAGTGATTAACTGATGCGAGAGTTCATCGGCTGATTTCTTGCATTGTTTAATGCGATCGCTCAACGGGGTGACGGAACCATCGTAGAGGATACCTTGAGGTGTGATGCGATAAGGTGCTCCGATGCTGCGATAATTCTGGAGCCAATGATGTTGTACCTGATTCGCTAATTCTGGTGCGGGAGGCAAGTAGCCAGTCATTTCTAGGGAAGGACTCATTCCTTCTCTAGACATTGACAACGTCACCCGAAACCCCTGTTGACAGGAATCACCATCTAGTCTCAGGACAACTAACTTTTTCATTGTAGGTATCCTTGCATTACCACTCTTTCCAATCAGACGCCCATACTGTCAAGACATAAACATTACAGCTAATGTTCTCTCCTCTAGTTTGTGATTTTCTAGATTAGAAATGCTTCAGTAATGCTGACATCACCCAAGGCTACCCTAACTCCAAAACTCTCTCCCGATTCGCCACTAAAGTGGAGTTGAATATTCTTTGTACTTCTGGCTTGAGCTTGCATCACAGCTTCTCCTTTTTCATCCAATACCATTAGCTGTAGATCGTGTGGCAGATAGAGCCGATCGCCCATAGGATACACTTCAACTGAGACGTTCATTTCTGAAGGGGTGGCTGGCTTCAAGCCAACTAGTAGAGCAACCTGCTCATCCAAGCGTTGCAAATTCAGTAGTTTCCCTCGTTTTACCTCAGAGGGTGGACATTCTGGCATCCTATTTCTTGTTGGGATACTTCTAAAATTGACCGCAAACTCAGCTTGGGGAGGATTAAACAGTGCTTCTAATGTCTCCCAACCTGTCTCAAAGACATTTTGCAGCCACTGACTCAATTGAATCGGTTCATGAACCGATTCTGGTACTCCGAACTGGCTCAGATGCTCGGGCAACTCGGCAAGCGATCGCAGCGAGTTGAGGGATAATTCCTCTGTCGCTACGCTTGGCACAAATCCTAATAAAGTAGCTTCTGTGAGTGAGCGATCGAACTGTACTGCCACATAGCCAATTCGGTTTTCCCAAGCCTCTGGCGGAATATAGCAACTATTTACCTCTGGCAATACTGGGCGGCACTCTAACTTGCCCCTATTTTTGATGGATAAATCTGCGGTATTTGCCAAAGTTTGCACGATCGGATTCCAGCTATCACTCTGTTCCAGTTCTGTCTCAATTCCCAAACATTCTAGGTAAAACTTTACAGCGCATATCGCTAAAGTGTTGAGATAAACTTGTTTAGCTTTCCCAGCATTAGACTGCTGAGCATGAAACTGTTGAGCGAGCTGATGTGCGGCGAGGGTTAGCGGTACTGTGAAAGTGAACTGATCTTGGACAGTGGTCATTGTTTTCTACTCTCTAGCGTGAGGGATCTTACTGGGACAAATACTCTTTAAATTTAGGCGCGAATTTGACCAAGCAACGCTGATAAAAACTACTCAGTGTGGGAATTTTGATTCCTAGTTCTGAGGAAATTTCTTTCCAGGAGTACCCGGCGACAATTTTTAGCGATAAAAATTGGAAACTGGCGGCTGGGTTGCTAGCAGCATAGGTCTCTTTAAAGATTCCATCAGGGTCTTCTTCTAAACACTGAATGACTTCTTGGGATAGAGAAGGAGTATCCGAATTATTCCCTGCAACAGAATAATTTCTATCTAAATCATCTATCGTTAATCTTTTGATTTGTTTTTGATCTAAACCTTTAGGAACAGTTGGCATAATTGTACGACTAGCCTCTATAAAGAATCGCTTCTTTAAAAGAAAGTTTGCCCACTGCAAGACTTCTCGCTCTGGATCGTAGCTATCAATCTTTTCGCAGATATGACAAAACAATCTTTGCTGAGCCTCGGCGTAGATCTCCTCATAGAAACCTTGAAAACACCCTTTATAAGGACGCCCTAGCATGCCCGATCGCTGGATCTCACTCACTAGCTTAGCTAAAGCCTTTTGCCGCTCTTTTGTTTTGGGCGGGTTGGCTTGAGCTTCCACAGCGAGTTGCTTCAAGTGTTCATCTACTCTGTTCATCGTTTGTGTGGAGTCCACCAGTAACCTCAACTCGTTTCGAGGCGCAGTCAATCCCTATCTGTATAGGTCTCAATTGTTAGGAGTCAATATTATGCGAGGGGTCTAAACTTTTGCAAAAACTTTACAAATTGATGGATTCCCGTCGCAGGAGAACTTTAGAGACGCAATTGATTAGACTTTAGATTAGACCTGAGCTGAAAATAAGGCAAAAAGTAGAGGGCAGAAGGGATAAAAATTTTCGTTCCTTTGTTGTGAGCGCAGCTCATAGTGCTTAAGTGAATGGCACTGACTTAGGGCGAAAGTTGCAGGTATTAGAAAAAACCCGGACTTGGGGGTTTCCCCAAACCCCCATTGCAGGACAAGCGTCTCCCCAACCCCCCGCGCAAGCGTTGATTAATGGTTAAGTCAGTGACATTCAGTTGAAAATAGAGTCTCAAACAACGCTAAATCGTTTCTATCCCTATTTTCATCCTTGGTTATGAGCGGAAGGCTCATGCTCATCTCTTGCCAAAGTCGATTTTCGCCCCCAGCCCCCAATGCAAGGGGAAGAATACATTTAAAGTCCCCCAGAATTGGGGGATGCGAGGGGGCATTACAGGATTTAATGCAAGAGCCCCATGAATTGGCGTTCATAACCAAGGATGAGAATCTCTCTTCCCTATTACCCACTACCCATTTTCAACACAGGTCTGCGGTAGCCCGAAGGAGTGGAGTTCAACCTCCATCTCAACGAAACTTCTTGCCCGTGCCCTGCTCCCTTTGAATCGCCAAGCTTACGTTGACTTTTTCTCCGGTAGATTTCGTGGAGGCACGTCCCGACCCTCATAGAACTGTCGCTCCAGCTTGGCCAGACCCAGCCACGTAGCTAAGCAGACAAGGCTGACTGTAGTTGAAACAGCAGCGACTAGGATGGATGTTTGGTGAAGGGAAATAGCAAGCAGTGGGGTAATCGACCAGGCGCTAGCTGCCGTGACAACACACCCCATCCTCAACTGCTTAATCTTGGCTAATGCTGCCGAGCAGCTAGAACACTTTACGGTGTGCGAGTAGTACCGATCGAGTAGCTGTTTCCGCGACTGTCTTGGCGGCAAGGTTGCCTCTGGAAATGGGTCGGCACTGTAATTATTCACCCAAGAGCGCAACTCCACAATAAAACGGTCGGCTTTAGTCGGTAGGTAGAATGCCTTGGCAAAGTTAGAACTGCCACCAGACGCCTCAAGATAGCGTTCCTGATAGTGTAGAAAAATTTGGTCATCTTCCAGAACGGAGTTTTGCCCGATGTGAGAGTACCAACGCGGTGTCAGCTTGATGAACAGGCCAGGTAGTTTAGAGGAAAACTTGAAGGGAAAACGGGCAAACAGACGACACTCACCCTTACGAATGGGGGTAGCGTAGACAACGGTTAATGTTCTGCCGAACTGCTTGGAGGTTAGGTCGTGCCACATTAAACCCGGTGCGATAAACGTCGTATCCTGTCGTCCCAAGGTTCCTCGTCGCGGACCTTCTTCCCATATGCCTTTAAAACCCTGTCTCCCCGACTCGCTCACCTCCAGTTCGACGGGACCTGCATTTGTCCTGTTGCCGACCGAACGATGGTGCGTGTAGGGAACATGACTGGCGTCAATGACATTCTCTAGAAGCGTGAGGGCGTCATAAGGAAGGTCTCTAAAGGTATTGAGACAGATCCAATCGTCAGGAGAGTCTTCCAAGGGATCGACGATGGGGACCGGAGTTTTTGAAGCGTGTTCTGGTTGTCCGGGGTAGGCGAACAACATTCCCTGTCGTACAGTCGTGGGCAAACTCGTGACACAAGCTCGGCTGGATGCCTCCGTTGCTTTACCTGCAATCTGCTGCGGAATGCGATCGCAATTTCCCGATCCTGAAAAAGCCCAGCCGTGATAAGGACACTCCAATAAACCGTCCTCCGCAATCCTGCCTTCTGAGAGGGGCGCGAGGCGGTGAGGGCATTTATCCTCAAATACTCTCCAACTAGAGACGAGTGCGTCCCACCAGATGACAACATCTCTGCCCAGTAGTGTAAAAGGGGTTAGCGTCGATTTATCAAGGTCTTCAATGTAATGAATTGGATACCATGCCTCCTTCCAGTCAAACCTTAATGGATCGGAACCACCAGCCGGGAGCGCATCAACTTCTCCCGCCAAGGGAATATCTTGAGACCGAGGGGAACTGCCAGTGTTGTCTTCATGCCTGTCCTCTCTACTTTCCGCGTCTTGCTCTGGTTCTTGAAGTTGGTTTTGGCTAAAAAATGTTGAGGGACTACTTGTCATTTCACACACGTTTGACTGGGTTTCTCAATCTTTATTATTCCTAATTTGGAAAAATACTCTCAAAATCACAAGTCAGTCGGATACCAAGCCGGTTTATTAAGGCACTCGCTTCATAGTTCAACGTATAGACTTTCCTTGGAAAATTCACAGGAGTGGCGGCGCGGAAGCTCCTGTCTTTTAAGCGGGGGAGGAAGCGACGCGCCGCCGTTAGGGGTAATAGGGGGGCGATTGGCGTGCATTCTTGGTTCGATGCAAAAAAGTCCCTACTAACTATTAACTACTAACTATTAACAGGAAATCCCCCGCACTTCAGTCGGGGGATGGGCTTAATCCTCTTCTACCCTCCGAGCGGGGTTCTGCTTGAAGCGAGTAGCCTTCAAGTTTTTAGGAGGCGAGACGGGCAGATGTCAAAGATAGCAGCCTATTATTGTCCCTTGCTTTAGTGACATTGTTAACTGCCATCTCCGCTAAGCTCTTTAACTGAGCTTCCCGATACATCATTTGTGGAGTGTACTCTAGCTCTACTGCATCTAAGATATTTCTCCAGCGGTATACCCAGTCATGTCGTAGCAGAGAGTTAACAATATTGTTTGTCTGTATTCTGGCGAGACGTTCAGGCTGTGCATTCAGCTCGGCTATAATCTCAGCTATGTTAGCCGCCTCATAGGGAACTTGAATTACGGCATCGGACCAGTTAAAGCATTGATGATAAGCTTCACAATTTGGAGGTTCTCCAAGCATGACTGCTCCCCCTGCTGCTGCATCAAAGAATCGGGAGCCTAACTCTTCCTGTCCGTTAGTTTCTTGCTCAGCATTAAACTTGGCTTTATTGGCGAGGAAATAACGACTCCTCTTGAGGAGATTAGCAGTTAAATCACGATGCTCTTTGTAATTGAGCATATACAGATTTTTGATAGTGTCATAGATATAAAAAAAGTTTCCCTCTTGTCCAAGCTTCAGTAAGGCTTCATGGGTGACTGCCGAACGACGACCCATGCTATAAACATCAATGCTCCGGTCAGCTTGGAGGGGATAGGGGCAAAATCTTACGGCATCAACGCCAAACGGTAACGAGTGACAAGGACGCTGGACAATTTCCGAAACTGATTTAATGCTAGAACTAAAGTTCATGAAAATACAGTCGAAATCATCGAGAAGTCTCAGCATAACTTTCCACTTATGAACGTCTTTTGCCCATAATTCGTCCAGCCAAATGACAGCCTTTTTACACTTCTCGCGCCACCCTTTTATTGAATTGAGGCAGAGAAGATCGTAAGGGTATTGACAGAAAAAGAAAAATAGATCGTATTCTTTTTCTATAAGAGTTTTATTTAACAACGGGTTAAATAGTTTACCGTTTCCAACAAGATTGCCCATGTTCTTAGATAATCTTCTTGTAATCTCAAACCAAGAGAAATTGAAGGTTGGAGTTAATAAATCGACAGCATCAAAATTTAGAATTGCATCTTCAAACTCATATCCAGTGCATCGAGATACATGTGAAATAATGTTACGTAGAGAGAGGATTAGAACTCGCGATTGACTCCTTAACCCAGAGGATGAAGTTTTCATTATTCTACGGCTCCCAGTGTCCACTAAACTTAGCTGTACGCTCGTGAAATAAATATTTTTTATAGTTTAAGGTGTAGCAGAATAAAAATTTTACTTAGAGTACCATCTTTATGAAAATTTAATCAAAATAATCTCGGCTTTATATAAAATTTATACTAGAGGATTACAATGTTTTGTAAAAAAGAAATGTTAAAGATGCGATGGCATCTTCCTAGGATGAAACTTGTAGATTAACAAAGTATATGGAGTTTTAAGTCAGTGAGGTCCTTTGACAGGAAAAACATCAAGCGGACTTAAAACTTCTTAATGAAATATTGTTTTACTGAGGTTACAGAGCATTGATTCACTTTTTTGTGGTGAAGCGATTTCTTCATGCGATCGCTGCCCTGATTGCTGATCGAGGCGGAGATGCTCATACTCCAAGAGAATAGGCTCAGTGGGTTCAGCAAACACGACCTCCACGACAACTGACTGGAAAAGTAGAGTGATAAACTGTCAGCAACGAACTGAATTGTGCTGACTCCTGCCTTGGTTTGAGCAAGACCACTCCAATGCGATCGCTCTTGCCCAAAGTATTAATTCCTATCAATTCCTGGGATTAAGTTAGATTTGGCTCTGTTGAAGATAAACAAACATGCCAACTTATTTTACTTCATTATCTATCTTTTGGTAAGCCTCGAAAATAACGATGATGTATAGGTGTTTACAGCTAATTTCTTTCTACCCTTTTGGATAGATGAATGGGTAATCGGGAGTGAGTAAAACGTTGTTTAGTCTCACATGGAATATTGGAGGGGAAATCTATGACCGGCAACGGAAATACACAAGCTATCAATAACCTTGAGTACGACTTGGTCACCGTATTGCACAACAAGTCCGAAGCTATTCAGGCTTACGACAAGTACATCCAAGACGCGCAGTCTCAAAACTCTCAACCTTGTGTCCAACTGTTTCAGAAGTTGCAGCAGCAGGACGTACAGACCGCGCAGGAGATTCGTCAACACCTTCAGCAAGTAATGCAGAAGGGCGCGATGTAGAAGATTGTACCCAATTTTAGAAATTAAGCCTCTCTGGTACCAGAGAGGCTTAATTTCTTTTAGGAACATTAATCTCTATACAATACAGCCAAATTGCCGTGTGAAGTCTGTGGAATAACGCTAATTCAAGTAACTTGACGCTTGGAGAGCAAAATTATTAGATACTTTAGAGTGTGAAAAGGACAGATAAGATCCATTACCAAACTTTAAGAGTACGCCGGTATGCATATAAGTGAAATTACTCATCCAAATCAGCTGCATGGCTTGTCAATTCGTCAACTCGAGCAAGTTGCCCGTCAAATTCGAGAAAAGCATCTGCAAACAGTCGCGACGAGTGGTGGTCACTTAGGTCCAGGTTTGGGTGTTGTAGAACTGACACTGGCTCTTTATCAGACGCTCGACCTTGACCATGACAAAGTGATCTGGGATGTCGGACACCAAGCTTATCCCCACAAGATGGTTACGGGACGATACAACCAGTTCCATACACTGCGGCAAAAGGATGGGATCGCCGGTTATCTGAAGCGTTGCGAAAGTAAGTTCGATCACTTCGGTGCAGGCCATGCTTCGACCAGTATTTCCGCTGCGCTGGGAATGGCGCTAGCGCGAGACCTTAAAGGTGAGAATTTCAAAGTAGTAGCCGTCATTGGTGATGGTGCGCTGACAGGCGGTATGGCATTAGAAGCAATTAACCATGCCGGACATTTACCAAATACCAAGGTGTTGGTGGTACTCAACGACAATGAGATGTCAATTTCGCCCAATGTCGGGGCGATTTCTCGTTACCTCAACAAAGTCCGTCTCAGTCCTCCAATGCAGTTTTTAACGGACAATTTGGAGGAGCAATTTAAGCATCTTCCCTTTGTGGGCGATTCGTTATCTCCTGAATTGGAGCGAGTCAAGGAAGGGATGAAGCGTCTCGCGGTGCCTAAGGTTGGGGCAGTGATTGAGGAACTCGGCTTTACCTATATGGGACCGGTGGACGGTCACAACCTTGAGGACTTGATTGCTACATTTAAAGCCGCCCATACTCACAGTGGCCCCGTGTTGGTGCATGTGGCAACTGTCAAAGGCAAAGGATATGCGATCGCAGAAAAAGACCAAGTCGGCTATCATGCCCAAAGCCCCTTCAACTTAGCCACTGGCAAAGCTATCCCCTCTAGTAAGCCCAAGCCTCCGAGCTACTCGAAAGTTTTTGCACACACGTTAGTCAAGTTGGCCGAAAACAATCCCAAAATTATCGGCATTACCGCCGCAATGGCAACGGGGACGGGTTTAGACAAACTCCATGCCAAACTTCCCAAACAGTATATTGATGTTGGGATTGCAGAACAACACGCTGTCACCCTAGCCGCTGGTTTGGCGTGCGAAGGGATGCGACCTGTGACTACAATTTACTCCACGTTCCTGCAACGTGCCTATGACCAAGTCGTTCACGACGTTTGCATCCAAAACCTGCCCGTCTTCTTCTGTCTGGACAGGGCTGGAATTGTCGGTGCCGATGGTCCTACTCACCAAGGGATGTACGACATTGCTTACCTGCGTTGCTTGCCCAATATGGTGCTGATGGCACCCAAAGACGAAGCTGAACTTCAGCAGATGATTGTCACTGGGGTTAATTACACCGATGGTCCCATTGCCATGCGCTATCCTCGCGGTAACGGCTACGGCGTCCCTCTGATGGAAGAAGGTTGGGAACCACTGCCCATTGGGAAAGGGGAAATCCTGCGCCAAGGCGATGATGTGCTGATAGTGGGATATGGCTCGATGGTTTATCCTGCCATGCAAGCCGCTGAAATTTTGAGCGAGCATGGGATTGAAGCGACTGTCGTCAATGCCCGATTTGCCAAACCGCTGGATACGGAGTTAATTGTGCCTCTCGCTAAACAAATTGGGCGTGTTGTCACGTTGGAAGAAGGCTGCGTGATGGGTGGCTTTGGTTCAGCGATCGCAGAAAGTTTGCTAGATAATGATGCTGTCGTGCCAGTGATGCGAATTGGCGTTCCTGACCTATTAGTCGATCATGCCGAACCCAAACAGTCGATGGCCCAACTCGGCTTGACACCCGCTCAAATTGCCGATCGCGTGCGGAAATCCTTTAGCCCTCAACTGTCTGCGGTGAGTAGCTAAGAAACGTTCGATTAATGCAAAGGACGCAGAGGTTAACGCCAAAGGAAGCGAGCGGACAAATCTCTACCTTTTTTGTTACACTTGTCTGCTGCTAGTCTGAAGGCAAACTTTTGCGTTCTTTGTGTTAAAAGATTCGTGCTACAGCAATGAATAAAATTGTTATTTTTAGTGGAGCAGGTCTTTCAGCCGAGAGTGGTATAGCGACATTTAGAGATTCAGACGGACTTTGGGAGAATCACACAATTGAGGATGTTGCTACGCCGCTAGGTTGGATGAAAAATCCAACCTTGGTACTCGATTTTTACGCCCAACGATTTTGGCAAATGCAGCAGTGTCAGCCGAATGCTGCTCATCGAGCAATTGCTCAACTGGCTAAACGTTTTGATGTTGTTTGCATTACTCAAAACATCGACACATTACTCGAACAGGCTGGTGCTCAGGATGTATGGCATCTGCACGGTCGGATCGATCGCCAAAAATGTGAGTGGCATTTTGATATTCCGCCCATCGATGCTGGCTGGCAGTGCGACTATCGTGCTGAGATCGCCAAACCAACTGAGTTGGGCGACCTTTGTCCTAAATGCGGCAAGCAATTGCGCCCCGATGTCGTCTGGTTTGGTGAAGCTGTAGATATGAGGGTTGATAACTTATATGAAATAGTGGATCGAGTTGATGTTTTTATTGGTATTGGTACATCTGCTCAAGTCTATCCGGCCGCCAATCTGCTACGATTCTTTGGCAATACTCAAGAAAAATATTTTATTGACCCAAATCCAGCTTACGAAGTTTTGCAGGGCTTCACGGTATACGAAGGAACCGCTTCAGAACAGATGCCAAAGCTTGTCGAACGGCTAAGTTCAAAATATTATTAAAGCGTGTAAAGATTTAATCCTATGAATATTCCTACAACTCAGGTTTATCCAGTTATCTGGCACGAAGATCGAGTTTTACTAATTGACCAAACTCGACTGCCAAGCGAGTATACGTTGGTAGAAATTAGCCGCTGTGATGATATGGTACGGGCAATCAAGACCATGATTGTCCGAGGAGCTCCAGCGATTGGTGTTGCGGCGGCTTACGGCATGTACCTGGGTGCCAGAGAGATTAAAACAGAAAACCGAGACGCTTTTTTAACTCATCTTGAAGACGTAGCCAATCAGTTGCGGCAAACCCGTCCAACCGCTGTCAATTTATTTTGGGCAATTACGCGGATGTTGAAAACCGCTTACGAAACGATCGGCCCCGTCGAAGAACTCAAGGCTGTATTGCTGAAAACGGCTCAACTGATTCAAATCGAAGACTTGCAAACGTGTCAAGCCATTGGCGATCGCGGTTTGGAAGCACTGCCTAAGACACCTCATCAATTGTGTATTCTCACGCATTGCAATACAGGTTCGCTAGCAACTGCCGGATACGGTACGGCCTTGGGAGTTGTACGCTCGGCTTGGCGGCAAGGGCGACTAGCCAGAGTTTATGCTGACGAAACTCGACCCCGCCTGCAAGGGGCTAAGCTAACGTCTTGGGAATGCGTGCAAGAAGGGATACCCGTTACCGTGATTACCGACAGCATGGCGGCCCAGTGCATGAAACAGGGGCTAATTGATGCAGTGATTGTGGGTGCCGATCGCATTGCTGCTAATGGAGATACGGCGAATAAAATTGGTACCTATAGTTTAGCGATCGTGGCGAAAGCTCATAACGTGCCCTTCTTCGTTGCCGCTCCTCTTTCCACCGTGGATTTTGAATTACCTAATGGCAATCACATTCCCATTGAAGAACGTCACCCCTCGGAAATTTATCAAATTGGCGAAACAGTAATCTGTCCGCCAGGAGTGGAGTTTTACAACCCAGCGTTTGATGTCACACCGGCTGAGTTAATCGCTGGGATTATGACGGAGCGAGGTGTGGTTACGCCGAGTGAGTTGCAGAATTTTCAGCTCAAACAACCTGCTTAGCAATAGGCTGCCCTCATCCCCTAACCTCTTCTCCCTTGGGTGGGGAGAAGGGGAACTGGATATGGGCAACCCCTCACCCAATGTACTTGTTGAATGATTTCATACAAAATTGTAGGTTCTCATTTCTAGTTCAATCTCTAGCCGTAGGAGGCTGTAGCGATCGCTGTAGCGCACTTAAACCAGTCTCAGCCACTAGTGCCAATACAGCCACAGGAATTGCCCCCACTAGGAGAATGCCATTTTCGTAGAGCGAAAAGCCAAGCACAATAAAGCTACCTAATCCCCCAGCACCAATAAAAGCAGCGAGTGTAGCGCTGGCAATCACTTCTACCGTTGCCGTTTTAATCCCAGCAACAATCAGAGGCAACGCCAAAGGAATTTCCACCTGTTGCAACATTTGCCCAGGTGACATCCCCATCCCTTGTGCCGCCTCTCGAACGGCTGGCTCGATGCTGCGAAAAGCCACATCCGTGCTAATGAGAATTGGAGGCATGACTAAAAGTGTCAATGCGATCGCGGCTGACGTGAAGGTTAGTCCAAAATAGGGAATGGCAACGAATAAAATTGCCAAGCTGGGAATCACCCGCAAAGCATTAAAGCTATTGATTAATACAGTCGAAGCGACGCGCGATCGAGCGCTGAACAATCCTAACGGTAAGCCCAACACCAAACCAATGGCAAGCGGCACCACTACCAAAAGCAGATGCTGCCATAGAGCTAAACCCACTTTGTCTGGATTGCTGATAGCATAGTCCCAAGCTTGAGCGAAAACATTCATAGTTTTCTTAATGTTTATTGATGCGTCTCCAGTTCGCCAGCAAAGAAACTCCCAGGGTCATACATGGATTGCTCGATCGCAACCAACTCCAGTACTATCACTACACCGGGGGTGAGTTTTGGGAACTCTAGCCTAGAGCCATTCTCCCAAAACACAGTTATGGACGCTAGCGATCTGCAAGCGCATTATGCAGCAGGAGAGAGATGTTTTGATGTTTCCAACCTGCACAACAGCGATCTGAGCGGTATCTGCCTCAAGGGTTCCGACCTCAGCGATATCAATTTATTGAACACCAAACTAATTCGAGCCGACTTGAGTTATTGCAACCTGAGTAGGGCGAACTTGAGTAGGGCTATTCTCAGTCGAGCGAATTTACATCAAGCCCTACTCAGTCGAGCAGATTTAAGTGGAGCGATCGCAAGTGGAGTTAACCTCAGCGGTGCTATCTTGAGCGGAAGTATCCTCAGCGGTGCCATTTTTGTTGGAGCAATACTCAGTGGTGCCGACTTCTATCAAGCTAATCTCAGCGCTACTCTCCTGCGTCATGCCGATCTCTATCATGCGTTTCTCGATAGCGCTCTTTTGCGACTAGCCGATCTATCTCAGGCTTATCTGAGAGAGGCAAACCTGAGCAGTGCGAACTTGTTTGCGGCTAACCTCAGCGGTGCGGACTTAAGTGGTGCCGATCTCAGCTATGCCAATTTGAGAAGTGCGGACTTAAGTGGTGCCAACCTCAGTTATGCCAACATTGCAGGGGCGAATCTTAGGCACGTCCTGATGTGTAAAACCACACTGCCTGATGGAAATGTCTCCCATTGAGATGCCCTGAAAAGTAGATGCGGTAAGGTAGATAGTTTGACCAGTAGATAGTTTGACCAGATGACCGGGAAGAAGGCACTACTTAGAGATTTAAGACCGCTCTTTTAGCGATCGCTCAATGCGTTCGAGCGCCGAACGCGCCACATCCTCTGTACCAGAGTCTTTGAGTTCCTGTGACGTTTTCACCCACAGTTGGTAGAATTCCGCAGCCTTTGGGTAGTTAGAAGTTGCTTCGTAGGCACTGCCTAGACCTCCCGCAGCTCCCGCAACAATCGTTTTGTTATCGATCTTCTCCCCGAGTGCCAAACTCTGCTGATAGATGTCGATCGCCTTAGCATGATCTCCCGAACCGGAATAGGTGAGTCCGAGGTTAATCAATATCACCGCTTCGACTTGGGAGTCTTTGATATCTCGAACAATCGTCAAACTGCGATCGAGCGATTCAACCGCTTTGGTATAGTCTTTGCGATCGCGATACGCCAGTCCTTGATTGTACAAAGCTTTCCACTCTAGCTCGCGGTTGCTGAGACTTTTGGCGATCGCTAAACTGTTTTGATAATTCGCGATCGCAGATTCAGGATCGCCGTTTGCCCGTTGCGCCAATCCCAAATTGATCAGCGCCCTTGCCTCTAACTCGCGATCTTTGATAAACCGCGCCACTGCCAAACTTCGCTGAGCCGACTCGATCGCTTTGGGATAATCTTGCAAGAAGTAGTAAAGGTTGCCAAGACTTTTGAGCGCTTGTCCTTCCCCTTGACGATCCTTAATTTCTCGATAAATTGTCAATGCTTGTTGCAAAGACTCCACCGCTTCGTCCACTTGACTGGCCTTAAGCTGCGCGATTCCTCGATCCAAGAGTTGGTCAGCTTGGGCTTTCCGACCTGTTGGAGTTTGAGCCCATGCCTGAGGAGTTTGGAGTTTGAACGTTGGATATTGGATGAATTGGACATCGCTGATTGTCACAGTTGCGAGGATAGTGATGACTAGGGACGCTACACCTCGCATGCGTAAAAAATCGATTCTTCGTGTTCCCATGATTGCCTCTCCATCTGCTCGATGCAGATCGACCGCCAAACTACTAAGTACTTAGATATTTATTTTTCTCGAATACTATAAATTACCTGATAAATCACCTAAATGGAGGAGGCGCAAAGCAAGAGCGCCCCTATCAAAATACTTAGACTTGCTCTTGTGCCGTTTAGTTAAGCGTATTGCCAGTTCAATCGCGAAGCTTCTCTAAAACTGACGCGACCAATTTTTCGGCCAGCGTTCAACCACGACTTTCGTTTGCGTAAAGAACTCTACGGCATGTTTTCCCTGACCGTGTAAGTCTCCATAAAAGCTTTCTTTCCAGCCACTAAACGGAAAAAATGCCATCGGTGCA
>DATNPT010000282.1:0-5257 GCA_036703075.1 Chroococcales cyanobacterium | reverse complement strand
CCATTGAAAATCTTTGGTCAAAAGTTAAATCTATCTTGAGAAAAACAGCAGCAAGAACCTACACAGATTTAATTGATGGCATCACCAACGCAATGCTTCAGGTAACTCAGTCAAATATTCGTAACTGGTTTGCCCATTGTTGTTACTGTGCCTCATAACTATGAGAATTGCTATAAATATTTTTAAATAATAGTTTTAAATCTGACTAAATAAAGAAAAATAACTCCTATATGTCTAAGCTAATGCACATTTAAATTGCCGAGAAGAAGTAGTTAAAACATCTTTTGTTCAGATTGAGTTTCCCACTTTTGATCTTGAAGTCAAAGGAATCTCTCTCATTGCTACTAAAGTTACATGATTTATCTGTTAGCTCAAGTTAGTATTGTTAAAATATATCGAACTCATCCCCATACTACCTGACTGCTGATTTTTCGCTAGCTGTAAAAAATTCTACGTGGAATACTATTGAATTGAAGAGGATCATCAAGTAAGCTCTGTTCCTCCTGCAATGTAAGGGAAGTCCCCAGAAGCTGTAGGATAGGCTCGCAGCCATCCCTCTTAAATCTGCTTAGTCTTAGAGACAACGGATTACAGCGACCCCAGGCTTCCTGCATAAGCGATCGATGCAAGGGAGATAAGTACTACCGTGACCGAGCAGAAACAAACTGTCGCAAAAACTCCTATGTTACATTCAGGGCTGTTGCTTCAAGACCGCTATCGAGTTGTTAAGAAACTGGGTCAAGGAGGATTTGGTCAAACCTTTGAAGTAGACGATCGCGGTATCTCAAAAGTTCTCAAAGTTCTCAGACTGGAGCGTTTCCAAAACCCAGATGGGAAAAAAAAGGTCATCTCTCTGTTTCAGCGAGAAGCAACAGTCCTCAGTCGCCTGCAACATCCCGGTATTCCCAAAGTCGAGCCAGACGGATATTTCACGATAGTAGAACCGACTGGGGATATCCTGCACTGCCTGGTGATGGAAAAAATTGAAGGACTCAATTTGAAGCAGTGGCTGGAACAACACGACAATCAACCCATTAGCCAAGATGTGGCGATCTCTTGGTTGAAACAACTGTCAGATATTTTGGATCGAGTCCATCAACAAGACCTCGTCCATCGGGATATCAAGCCCTCCAACATCATGCTCCGACCTAACGGACAACTCGTTTTAGTTGACTTTGGTGCGGTGCGGGAACTCACAGATACCTTCTTGCAGAAACAGGACAAGAACATTACAGGGACTGTGATTATTTCCACGGGTTACACGCCACCCGAACAAGCTGAAGGTAAAGCCGTACCACAATCTGATTTCTTTGCCCTCGGACGCACCTTCGTTTATCTGCTGACAGGCAAGAACCCTGCGGATTTCGATCGAGACTCTCGCAACGGTAAGTTGAACTGGCGAGATAGCGCCCCACAGATCTCTCAGCAGTTAGCCGATCTGATCGATTACTTGATGGCAGTTTTTCCGGGAAGGCGACCGCAAACACCCAAAATTCTTTTGCGTTGTCTGGAAGAGGTTGTCTTTCCAGCACCGTTGGTACCGACCGTAGCCTATAGCAGGGAACTCGGACGTGGAATATTAACAAAGCCAGACGATGTCCCTTCATCTCGTCAAGAATCGCGACACCAAACTACCCAGCCGAGCAGCCCAACCTTTGGTCGAAAACAAAAGCCTCTACTGGCTCTAATTGCGAACTTTCTATCCACTAAGACGCCCATTAATCCCTGGCAAAAGACCGAAGTCCGTCGCACGCTTTCGGATCATACTGATATCGTCAGAGCTGTGGCGATTAGCCCAGATGGACAAATGCTGGTCAGTGGCAGTTACGACCGAACGATTAAATTGTGGTCGCTGCGTACTGGCGAACTCCTACAGACACTGACTGGTCATAGCCATCGAGTCAGTTGCCTTGCCATTAGCCCAGATGGACAACTACTTGCCAGTGGTAGTTACGATCGAACGATTAAATTGTGGGCATTGCCAACTGGAGAACTGCTACACACGCTCACGGGACACTTAGAACGAATTCGCTCCGTTGCCTTTAGCCCTAACAGCCACATGCTCATTACTAGCGCGCTTCAAATTAAACTATGGGCTGTACGGACTGGCAAACTCTTGCGTACCTTAGGCGAACACTCCGATTCTTCTCGGCTCGTTGCCTTTAGTCCAGACGGTCAAACGTGTGTCAGTGGGAGTTTGGACGGCACCCTTGAAGTTTGGAATCCCCATAGCGGCAAACTGCTACGTAGCTCTTCTAATCAGGCGAGTGGATTTACATCGAGTGGTATCACCTCCCTTGTCTTTAGCCCAGATGCTCACACCTTCGCTACTGGCGGCGGTACAAGCATCCAGCTTTGGAATCCTCACACCATGCAACGACTCAACAGTATTTCCACTCAGTTGAGTGGCATTACGTCCCTTGCCTTCAGTCCAGATGGTCAAACCCTCGCCACTGGCTGTGGCAAGACGATTGAGCTATGGAATTTAGATTCTGGAAAACGGCTGTCTATTCTAAGCGGACACACCAAGGCAGTGGAATCAGTCGCCTTTAGTCCAGATCGATACATTCTCGTCAGTGGCAGTGGCGACCAAAAAATTAAGATTTGGCAACCAGTTCCGTAGTGGCTTGAGACAAAAACAAAAGATTCTCGCTCACTCGCTCACTTGAAAATAGACACGGGGACGTGGAGACAGAGACAGTTTCATCCTTCACTGTGGGCAATTGCCTGTGGATGGAGGTCTTCAAATAGTAGGGCAGGGGGAAGTTGTGATGTGAGTTAAGGCAAAATTGCCGCAAGTAACTTGCGGCTAGTGATTAACCGGCTGGTTCGTAATTGCGCCAGACACCGACTAAGACACCTTGCACCTGCACGCTATTAGCCATCACTTCGATGGGTTCATACTTGGGATTGGCTGGTTTAAGCGTAACGTGCTCACCTTTACGGTAAAAGCGTTTCAACGTTGTGCCATGGCCTTCGACTCGTGCAGCAACAATCAAACCGTTCTTGAGTTGTTCTGGATCGGAGATAGGTCTCATAATGACGAAGTCTCCTTCAGCAATCAGGTCTTCAATCATGCTGTCTCCGATTACCCGCAAGGCAAAGTTACCGGGTTGGCGGAACATCGTAGACACGTCGAGATGATCCATCGCATCTGTAAAGGGTTCGACCAAACCACCGGCCGCAATTGCTCCTAGGACTGGTATGCCCCCAGGAGCAGAAGCCAGAATCCGAATGGTGCGAGCTTTTCCTTCGGTCCAGTCGATATATCCTTTGGCTCGCAAATGCTCCAAACGACTCTGAACGGGGGCTGGCGAACGTAAGTTCATAGCCCGCATCATCTGTCGGATGGAAGGCGCATGTTGCGACATGCGAATATAATCGACTAACCAGTCATAGAGTTGTTGTTGGGCTTCAGTCAGGGGTTCCATAAGGCTACAGGGGGGCAAAAAATCATTTTGAGGGGGTAGGGGCTAGTTCAATCGACAATTGGGTTTAATATTGCCAGATATAGGTAAACTTACCGCCTAGAGAGTTTTGAATTAAAATAATTCGTCACTCCTTCAAAGCAGGTAGCGATCGCTACCTCCATAGAACATTCGTACTACTAAATCCCCCCATCTGTCCAGTGGGATCGAGATTTTTCCCGGATTATTTAGCCCCTTTAATCAGTTCCTAAAAGACTGGCTAGTAGCGCTTGTTGTGCGTGCATGCGATTTTCTGCCTGATCCCAAATTCGCGATCGCGATCCTTCCATGACTTCATCAGTAATTTCTTCTCCGCGATGAGCCGGTAAACAGTGCAGCACAATCGCTTCTGGGTCAGCATAAGCCAATAGCTGTTCGTTCACTTGGTAAGGCTGAAAAACAGGCACTCTCTCATCTGCTAACTCCTCTTGACCCATACTCGCCCACACATCGGTGTAGATTACGTTGGCACCCTTAGCCGCCAGCACAGGGTCATCGGTCAACAGCACTTCCGTTTTACCGTTAGCCATGGTCTGTGCCTGCTCCATAATTCCCGCATCGGGTTTGTGACCGGGTGGAGTTGCTACTCTCACATTCATCCCTGTCAACGCACATCCCAACAGCAGGGAATGCGCGACGTTATTGCCATCTCCTACATAAGTCAAGGTCGCTCCCGCAAGCGAACCAAAGCACTCCTGCACCGTCAACAAGTCAGCTAACACCTGACAGGGATGCTCAAAATCCGTCAGAGCATTCACGATAGGAATCTGAGAGTATTGTGCAAAAGTTTCCAATTCCCCCTGATCGAAGGTACGAATTGCTAAGATATCCAGGTACCGATCTAAAACTCGTGCTGTATCTATGGCGGGTTCTCCTCGACCCACTTGGGTGACGTTGGGATTCAAGTCAATGACCTGACCGCCTAGTCGGTACATTGCTACTGAGAAACTAACTCGCGTTCGTGTAGAAGCCTTATAAAACAGTAGCCCTAATACCTTGTTACACCGCAAGCTCAATTGACCGGACTTGAGCTGAGCTGCTAATTGTAACAATTGGTGAATTTCATCAGTACTGAGGTCTGCTAAACCCAGCAAATCTCGTCCTTTTAATCCCTTCATTCCCTGGTCCCTAATGACTAACTAAATGGATAGGTCGTTGCACAACGCTCAACAATTTGCTTTCGCACAATAGAGCATACTCTTTCTAGGGAATTAGCCTTCTACAGTGAGCCAGCTTATTCC
The DNA here is from genome assembly GCA_036703075.1 of Chroococcales cyanobacterium. GTDB lineage: Bacteria > Cyanobacteriota > Cyanobacteriia > Cyanobacteriales > Coleofasciculaceae > DATNPC01. The sequence goes on along the minus strand of DATNPT010000282.1, from coordinate 549 downwards.
CAGCAGCACTATCTTAAGGAAAACTATCAAATTTTTATCAAACCATGCCAATTTTTACTAGAGTGCAATTAAAAGTTTTCGGTATATTTTAGAACAGATTTAGTTTATAACTTCCTCTCCAAATAATTTTCATGCTAGTTGAGGAACTCCTCCCGAAGCCAGCTTTATCGTAAATCAGGAAGGCGCATTATAACTAAAAAATGTAACAACGGTATGCAGGGCATTTCCATCACTTGAATGAGATTTTGAACGCACCTATCGAGTAGGTCTGAAATCCCATTTGATGATATTTAAACATCAATCGAAGTAAAAGCGAATAGCTTCGATAAACACTCGGTATGAATCTCTTTAATTTTGGTCAACAAGAATCTAACTCTTTTCTATACCAGAGTACTGAGCGCAATTATCTAGGAAAAGTTTATAGGAAAAGTGAGATAATTTTAAAAGTTTGGGGAATTCAATGCGATGAATTAGAGAGGAAAGCGACAGCATGAATAGTGACTCTCGACGACAACAGCGCGATTTCAGATTAGATGCCATGTGCTGTTA
>DATNPT010000280.1:0-19673 GCA_036703075.1 Chroococcales cyanobacterium | reverse complement strand
CTACTACCTACCAGTTGTCTTAGAGCCTTTTGTCTAGATTTTAAAGTATGGAATTCACTCCTTCTCAACGCTGCACTTAAATCGTTACTCTGCCAGCAAAGAAGCGACTATTCCCAAGGGTGACTGACCTGAGTTTGTTCTGAAAGCTTTTAAGATTCGCGATCGCGGTAATCTTAAATAATGTGAGATACAGAAGCGATCGCTGCCGGTGACAGAGCCAACAAGTATGCGATCGCTCATCGGCATCTGACTATTTACGCCATGTAGAAAAATCAATGCTAAACCTAACCCCCCAGCCCCGCAACCCTTGCGAGGGAAGGCGGAGAATTCAAAGCCTCTCTCCTGCAAGGAGAGAGGTCTTCCAGATGCCATGAAAAGTAAGATCGGCATGATGGCATTGTCATGGCAGACTAGCTATCCAACAAGAGACTATGGCAGTTTATCAAGTCCGACTGGTCAATCCCGCCTTAAATCTCGATCGCACTATCTCAGTTCCCGATGACCAGTACATCCTCGACATAGCAGAGGAAGCCGGTATTCGATTACCGGCTGGGTGTCGTGAGGGAACTTGTTCTTCCTGCATCGCCAAAATCGTAAGTGGTGATGTCGATCAAAGCGAACAAAAGTTTTTGCAACCATCGGAACTAGACGCTGGGTATACTGTTACCTGTGTGGCTTACCCTCTATCCGATTGCGTACTAGAGACCCATCAAGAACAAGTTCTATACAAATCATCGCTCTACTTTAAGCAGAACACAGCTCCAATCGAGTAGTCTTTCAACAGTGTTCAGTGAACTCCTGAGCAGTGAACAGTTGGTCATTCGTTTTTCAAATATGCTGTCTATAGGGGCAAAGCATGCCTTGCCCCTATCGTGTAGTCTATTCCACTGAGAACTGCTATATATCCCCTTGAATTAACGGTTGCCTTGATTAGTGAAGGTAGCGGCATTGCCACCCTGTGCATCACGCTGAATGTAACCGCGTACATTGCTAATCGCTTGGCTGGCATAACGATTGTTAGGACGTAGCTGAAGCGCTCGTTGAAAGTAGCTCAGGGCAGTTGGGTAATCTCTTTGCTGGGTTGCAGCGTACCCAGCGAGCATAGTTTGAGTAAATGCATCTTGCCGCCCGTTACCTTGTCCATTACTAGAGCTACGCTGAGCAGCACCCCTTTGACCAGCGCCAGGTTGCCGAACACCGTTTTGATTAGTACCAGCTCCGCCAGTGCCTGTCCCATTTACGCCGGTTTGACCTGTACCGCTTGTACCCGTACCAAAACCACCAGTGCCTGTCCCATTCACACCGGTTTGACCTGTACCGCTTGTACCCGTGCCAAAGCCACCAGTACCTGTACCATTCACACCGGTTTGACCGGCACCGCTTGTACCCGTGCCAAAGCCACCAGTACCTGTCCCATTCACACCGGTTTGACCGGCACCTGTTGTACCCGTACCAAAGCCACCGTTACCTGTACCATTCACACCGGTTTGACCGGCACCGCTTGTACCCGTACCAAAGCCGCCAGTACCCGTGCCATTTACACCGGTTTGACCGGCACCGGTTTGACCCGTACCCGTTGCACCAGCACCTGTTCCAGCCGCACCCGTTCCACCAGTTCCTGATGTACCCTGAGCTAATACTAATGCTGGAAAACCGAGGAAAACAGTAGTACTAGCAATACTGAGCAGGGTAACAAGCTTTTTGATTGAATTCTTTTGATTGTATGTACTCATAGCTATAACTTTTGTATTAGCTCAAAACATTTGGAGCTTTAAAGTAATTTGGTAAAAATTGAACCAATGTTGGTTATTCAAAACAAGTTACACTGAATGACGCTGAGCCAGTGAAAACCTCAAGACGTATTCGTCAAGGTTCTCTTTAAAAGGCTAGATCCGTGAGTTGTCTGCCTCGTCTACCTAAAGAATTGTCTAAATGTTAAGAGACCCTGTCTAATTAGGTATCGCTCTTGCCTAAATATCGACGATCGGCGGTTACTATCGATACAGCGCCTAAGTACTTAATAACAGCAATACTCTGTCTACATCCCTTTGGGACAATGCGACGTGTAAAGCTAAAGACAGTATTCCTTATTGATACTCGGTGATTGTGGCAACTATAATCGGCAATAACTTTACAAAACGATACAGATGAGTAGTGCCGTAGTTTCGCCCGAGCAGGTTCTCCAACAGTTACATTGGCGGTACGCCACCAAAAAGTTCGATCCTGCGAAAAAGATTTCTGAAGACGTTTGGCAGGCTTTGGAAAAGAGCTTAGTACTCACTCCTTCGTCGTTTGGGTTGCAACCCTGGAAATTTTTCGTGGTGAGCAATCCAGAAATCCGCAAGAAATTAGTCGAATATTCCTGGGGGCAAACTCAGGTAGTGGATGCATCCCATTTGGTCGTGCTGGCGATTAAAAAGGATCTGAATGAAGCCGACGTAGACCGCTACGTGCAATATATGTCCGAAGTGCGTCAGGTGCCTGTAGATGCTTTGCAAGGAATGGCCAAGATGATTAAGGGCTTCATGACGAACCCTCCTTATCCACTGAATCTCAATGAGTGGGCTGCTCGACAAGTTTACATTGCCTTAGGGCAGTTTATGACGAGTGCTGCCATGCTGGGAATTGATACCTGTCCAATGGAAGGGTTTAATCCTGCCAAGTACGATGAAGTGCTGGGACTGGAAGCGCAGGGATATGCGACAGTTGTGGTTTGTCCTACCGGCTATCGGGCGACAGATGACAAGTATGCGACCATGCCTAAAGTACGCTACCCAAGTCAGGATGTGGTGCAGTATGTAGTGTGACACCTTGCACCTTTTTGAATAATCGTAGGGTGGGCACTGCCGGATAGAACTTGAAAACCTGATTCTATCTTTGGTCGGCAGTGCCCACCCTACTAGCTCGATAACGAACTACTACGTAAGTAAGATTTTTAAAAGTGCTGCGAGATAGGAGTAACAAGCCCCTCTCGAAAATTGCTTCAGAGGGGTTTTGTTTTGCTGGCAAATCCTACAAATCTTATCTTCATATTGCTTAATCAGCCTATTCAAACGCCGACACAGACTCCTTCCTAAGCACTAAGGAAGAGAAAGACTGCATCAGAGCAATCTTCCCGTGGTCAGATGTAGCCACCTACTGAACGGTGGTGGAATTTCAGTAACGAATCAAAAACCTTGCCCGTACCTGCGGGATACGGGCTGAATTTAGATGCCTGCCGTTAGTTGTGCAAGACGTGAAGCGAAGTGTCGTGGGGAGGGAGCGTTCTTTAAGTTCATACGTGGGAAAAGCTTAAAGTTACTGACAAGCAGCGAGTAAGACATGGTCAATAGAGATTGTCGTAACTATAACTGAACTGTAACTGTATTTAGGTCGCGTAAATGGAAACGGTACTGCAAATGCTGCCTACCGAAGGGAGACGCAGAGTTCAGATTGAGGGAGTCTCGCCAGAAATTGATGGAGGTCGCTTTCCCATCAAGCGGACAGTTGGCGAAACTGTTCGCGTTGAGGTCGATATGTTTTCAGATGGTCATGACATTGTCTCTGGCGTGATTCAGTACCGCCCGGAAACAGTCAAAGAGTGGTCTCAAGTGCCACTGTCTCCTCTGGTTAACGATCGCTGGGAAGGAACGTTCACGGTTTCCCAGATGGGTCGTTATATCTATACCATAACTGGCTGGGTCGATCATTTTCTCACCTGGCGACGGGATATGGAAAAGAAATTAGAGGCGGGCCAAAACGTGTGGGTTGAGGTGCTAGTAGGGGCGCAACTCGCTGAAGAAGCTAGCCAACGCGCGACAGGGGAAGATAGTGCGAAATTACAAACCTGGGCCCAAACCCTGCGTGACATGCAGAAGGAAGACCCACCCGTCATCGAGCAAAAAGTACTCTCACCCGACTTAGCAGACTTAATGGTCAAGTATCCAGACCGGACGTTTGCAACCACCTATGAGAAGGAACTCGGTATAGTTGTAGACCGAGAAAGAGCACGTTTTAGCGCGTGGTACGAACTGTTTCCCCGTTCCTGTGGCGAAGGAGGGAAACACGGTACCTTCAAAGACGTTATCAGACGATTGCCCTACATTGCCGACCTCGGTTTTGATGTTCTCTACTTGCCACCCATTCATCCGATTGGTACTACCTTTCGCAAAGGCAAAAATAATAGCCTGAGTCCCGGACCGGAAGATGTGGGAGTTCCCTGGGGAATTGGTTCTCCGGAAGGAGGGCATAAGGCGATTCATCCCGACTTGGGAACTATGGAAGACTTCCAGATGTTGGTCTACAAAGCGGGTGACTTGGGGATTGAGATTGCATTAGATCTCGCTTACCAATGTTCTCCCGACCATCCCTATGTAAAGGAACATCCGGAGTGGTTTATCCAAAGACCCGATGGCACAATTCAGTATGCCGAAAACCCACCCAAGAAGTATCAGGATATTTACCCGATTAACTTTGAAAGCGCTGATTGGCAAAACCTTTGGCAAGAACTCAAAAACGTGGTTCTGTTCTGGGTTGATAAGGGAGTGAAAATCTTTCGGGTAGACAATCCTCATACCAAAGCGTTCGGTTTTTGGGAGTGGATGATTGGGGAAGTCAAGCAAGAACATCCTGATGTACTCTTCCTGGCGGAGGCCTTTACCCGTCCCAAGTTGATGTATCGCTTGGCGAAGATGGGCTTTAGTCAGTCCTATACCTATTTCACTTGGCGTAACAGTAAGTGGGATTTAACGGAGTATTTTAAGGAGTTAAGCACACCTCCTGCCAGCGACATCTTCCGACCCAACGTTTGGCCGAATACGCCCGATATTCTGCACGAATATCTCCAACATGGCGGACGACCCGCTTTCATGATTCGGTATGTTCTCGCTGCTACTTTAGCCGCTAGCTACGGAATTTATGGCCCGGCGTTTGAGGTTTGCGAGAATCGACCACTAAGGCCAGGAAGCGAAGAATATCTAGACTCGGAAAAATATCAAACTCGCGAGTGGGACTTGGAGAGTCCTTATACCATCAAGCATCTGATTGCGCGGATGAACAAAATTCGCCGCAAGCATCCTGCTTTGCAAAGTAACGAGTCTCTCAAGTTTTATCACACGAATAATGATTCGATTATTTGCTATAGCAAATGTCTTGCCGATTCGCGTTTTTCGACTGAAATTAAGAAAGGTTCTCCCCAAAATGATGTAATTCTAACAGTGGTCAATATCGACCCCTACAATACACAATCCGGGTGGGTCAATTTGCCTTTACAAGCTTTAGGCATCGACCCATCTCAGCCTTACCGGGTTTATGACTTACTGACTGACAATCAGTATACCTGGTCGGGCGAGCATAACTATGTCGAGCTAAATCCCTACGTTATGCCTGCTCATGTTTTCTGGATTAAACCAGGAATTTAGTTATTAGCGATGAGTTGTAGTTATCAGCACAACTAACAACTTATCGCTAATAGCGGATAACCAATCACTAAGAACCAAGGATAAAATGGCAATCTCACTTTTAAATGACGACCCCTTATGGTTTAAGGATGCCATCATTTATGAGGTACCCGTCCGTGCCTTTGCTGATAGCAACGATGACGGCATTGGCGATTTTCGGGGGCTGACCGAAAAGCTGGATTACCTCAAAGATTTAGGGGTCACTGCAATCTGGGTGCTACCATTTTTTCCGTCTCCGTTACGGGATGATGGCTATGATATTGCCGACTACACCACAGTTAACCCGATCTATGGCACGCTGGAAGACTTTAAAGAGTGTTTAGAGGCAGCTCATCAACGGGGCATCCGCGTCATTATCGAATTAATTATTAACCATACATCCGACCAGCATCCTTGGTTTCAGCGAGCGCGCAGAGCACCTAAGGGAAGTGTGGAGCGGGATTTCTACGTCTGGAGCGATACTCCCGAAAAATATAAAGAAGCTCGGATAATCTTCCAGGATTTTGAAACCTCGAACTGGGCGTGGGACCCAGTTGCCAAATCCTACTATTGGCATCGCTTCTACTCCCATCAACCGGACTTAAATTACGACAATCCCGCCGTGCGCGAGGCGGTTTTTCAGGTTCTCGATTTCTGGTTGGCGATGGGAGTCGATGGGCTTCGCATGGATGCGGTGCCTTATCTGTACGAACGCGAGGGAACCAACTGCGAAAACCTACCGGAAACCCATGACTTCCTCAAAGCGTTACGCAAGCGCGTAGACGAAAAATACCCGAATCGGATGTTGCTAGCCGAGGCGAACCAATGGCCGGAGGATGCCGCTGCTTATTATGCGGCGGGGGATGAGTGTCACATGAACTTCCATTTCCCGTTGATGCCTCGCCTGTTCATGTCGTTGCAGATGGAAGATAGCTTCCCAATAATTGATATTCTTCAGCAGACTCCTCATATTCCCGAAAACTGTCAGTGGGCGCTGTTCCTCCGCAACCACGATGAACTGACGCTAGAAATGGTCACGGATGAAGACCGAGACTATATGTATCGGGTGTATGCTCAAGACCCTGTAATGAGACTCAATTTAGGCATCCGCCGCCGTTTGGCTCCATTGTTGGGCAATAACCGTCGTCGGCTGGAGTTGTTAAATGCTTTACTGCTCTCGTTCCCCGGTACTCCAGTGCTGTACTATGGGGATGAGATTGGGATGGGGGATAATGTTTACTTAGGCGATCGCAACGGCGTCCGTACCCCAATGCAGTGGAGTGGCGATCGCAACGCAGGCTTTAGCCGAACCAATCCCCAAAAATTATATGCGCCACCGATCATAGACCCGGAGTATCACTACGAGACAGTCAACGTCGAGGCACAACGGGCTAACCCCCAATCTCTGTGGTGGTGGATGAAGCGATTAATGGCGATGAGAAAGCGTTTCCGGGCATTCGGTCACGGAACGTTTGAGTTTCTCTACCCCGAAAACCGCAAAGTTCTAGCGTTCCTACGGACTTACAAGGACGGCAAAGACGAGCAAGTTCTAGTGGTGGCGAATTTGTCGCGCTTTGTGCAAACGGTGGAGTTAGACCTATCGCAGTTCCAAGGCATGGTGCCGGTTGAGATTTTTGGTGGCACTCAGTTCCCACCGATTGGCGATGCGCCGTACTTCCTCAGCCTGACTCCTCATGCGTTTTACTTCTTTACCCTACAGTTGCAAGCGGTAGATTCCTCGCACCCTAGACCGCAAGACCAACTGCCGACGCTGTTTATTAATGGCAACTGGCAGACGATTTTAGCTGAAGGATCGAGAGCAACTCTCGCCTCTGTCTTACCGGATTACCTGCAAACTCGTCGCTGGTTTGGTGGAAAAGCGCGGACGATTCAAAGCGTGCACATTACGGAGACCATTCCAGTACCCTACAGAGATACTGAAGCGTATATTGTTTTAGTCGAACTCGAGTACACTGAAGGATTGCCGGAAACCTACGTTCTGCCGATCGCCTACGTCAGCCTCAGTGGTTCCCCGTGGGAGCAAGAACACGGTGATGGCAAAGACAGTCATTACGAACAAGCGATCGCGCAACTTAAAATTCAAGGAAGTGACGAAGTTGGCTTATTAGTGGATGCCGTAGCTGACAAAGACTTTTTGTCCTTCCCCCTGGAAGCGATTGTCTCTGCACGTCGCTACAAAGGCGCTGCTGGGGAATTGCTGGCAACCACAACCGATGTCTTAGCCCAATTGCCTTTAGAAGTTGCAGAGATGACACCTCGCCTACTCAAGGGAGAACAGAGCAATACCTCAGTGGTTTATGGCGATAAACTCATCCTCAAACTCTACCGCAAGATTGAGGAGGGTCTTAATCCCGACTTGGAAATTGGGCGCTTCCTGACACAGCACAAATTTATCGAACACTTTGCCTCTGTTGCTGGAGCATTGGAGTACCGTGGTCAAGGACAGCAAACGATTACACTAGGTATCTTGCAAGAGTTCGTTCCCGATACTAGAGATGCTTGGTCTTTTACCCTAGATAGTCTGCGTAAGTATTTCGAGCAAGTGTTGGTTAAGGGGGCAAATATTAATGAAGCCCACCTACCCTCTAACTCACTCATCGCCAATCTGTCGGTTGATATGCCCGAATTGGCTAAGGACATCATCGGGCCTTACCTTTCGAGTAGCGAACTTTTAGGTCAGCGCACGGCCCAACTCCATCTGGCTTTAGCCTCCGACCTAGAGAATCCCGATTTTACCCCAGAAAACTTTACCTCGTTTTACCAGCGCTCTCTATATCAGAACATGCGTAATCTGGCAGGACGAGTTTTGCCATTGTTGAAAAAGCGACTCTTCCAACTGCCAAGCAGCACCCAAGAATTGGCGCAAAGCTTGCTCAATCGCCAGGAACAACTGATGGGACGCTTTGGGGCAATTTTGAACCTGAAAATCACCGCTCAACGTATCCGTACTCACGGTGACTACCATTTAGGGCAAGTTCTCTACACGGGTAAAGACTTCATCATTATTGATTTTGAGGGAGAACCCGCTCGTCCGATGAGCGAACGACGCATGAAGCGGAGTCCCCTGCGAGATGTCGCTGGAATGCTGCAATCGTTCAACTACGCCGTGCATCAGGGAATCCGCAATGAAGTTGAACTGGGCATGATTCCCTCTGAAAGTCTGCCAGAAATGGAGCAATGGGCGCAGTTCTGGTATGGTTGGGTTGCCAGTGCTTTCCTCAACAGCTATCTGCTAACAGCGGCTGATGCGACGTTCTTGCCTAAGACTAATCAAGAACTGCAAGTACTACTGGATACCTATGTGTTAGAAAAAGCGGTCTACGAGTTGGGTTACGAACTCAACAATCGCCCAGATTGGGCAGATATTCCACTGCAACGGATTTTGCAGTTGCTGGAATTTTCAGAGTGAAGACAGGGGATAGGAAGGAGGCGGGGATTTTTGGATTCATACCTTGCACTACCCCACCCCAGCCCTCCCCTTGGTAAGGGGAGGGAGCACTTCCCCCCTAACTCGCGGGGGGATTGAGGGGGATAGACGAGCGGTCAAGCTGAGGTGCTAGATGTCAGTTGAAGAACTCTCTGTGCATCTTCTTTTCAATCCTCATCCCTAATTTAAGGAGGAAATAAGTTATGGTAATGACCCCTTCAGGAAGCAGTACGGAGGTGACGTTACTCACCGAGGATGACCTTTATCTATTTAATGAAGGCTCTCACTTCAATTTGTATGAAAAGCTGGGCGCTCACCAACTGACCCACAATGGTGTTGAGGGAACTTACTTTGCAGTCTGGGCTCCTAATTCTTACTATGTCTCAATAAAAGGGGATTTCAACGGCTGGAATCGGGATAGTCACCCACTCCAAGCTAGAGGACATTCTGGGATTTGGGAAGGTTTTATTCCTGGTCTGAGTAAAGGCGACATTTACAAATACCACATCGCTGCCCGCAACGGGTATGAGGTGGAGAAAGCTGATCCCGTCGCGCTGGCTTATGAAGTGCCTCCGAAAACGGCTTCGGTGGTTTGGGATAGCGAGTATGCTTGGAACGATCGCGATTGGATGAATAAGCGTCAAAAGCACAATGCTTTAGATGCGCCGATTTCGATCTACGAGGTACACATCGGTTCCTGGATGCGCGTGCCGGAAGAGGGAAATCGCTCTCTCAATTACCGGGAACTTGCGCCAAAGCTGGCTGAGTACGTGCAGCAAACTGGGTTCACTCACGTTGAATTTCTGCCGATTACAGAACACCCCTTCTATGGTTCTTGGGGTTACCAAACCACGGGTTACTTTGCCCCCAGTAGCCGCTACGGGACGCCTCAAGATTTCATGTATTTGGTGGATTACTTACACCAGCATGACATTGGTGTGATATTGGATTGGGTGCCGTCCCACTTCCCCACCGACGAACATGGACTCTCGTACTTTGATGGGACGCACCTCTACGAACACGCCGACCCGCGTCAGGGTTACCACCCGGACTGGAGTAGTTCTATCTATAACTACGGGCGCAACGAAGTCAAAAGTTTCTTAATCAGCAGTGCTTTCTTCTGGTTGGATAAGTGTCACATTGATGGGTTGCGGGTGGATGCCGTGGCGTCCATGCTGTACCTGGATTACTCCCGTAAGGCTGGGGAATGGATACCCAATCAATATGGCAGCAATGAGAACCTGGAAGCGATCGCATTTTTGCGTCGCTTTAATGAAGCCCTTTACCAACGCTTCCCCGATGTGATGACAATCGCGGAGGAGTCCACTTCCTGGTCAATGGTTTCTCGCCCCACTTTTTTAGGCGGCTTGGGCTTTGGTATGAAGTGGGACATGGGCTGGATGCACGACACCTTGAGCTACATGAGCCTTGACCCGATCCACCGGAAATTTCATCACAACCAGTTGACTTTTAGAATGCTTTATGCATTTAACGAAAATTTTGTCCTGCCGCTGTCCCATGATGAAGTAGTGCATGGCAAAGGTTCGCTGATTGGTAAGATGCCAGGGGATTGGTGGCAGAAATTTGCCAATTTGCGATCGCTTTTTGGCTACATGTACGCTCAGTCTGCCAAAAAGCTACTCTTTATGGGTTGCGAAATCGGTCAATGGAAGGAGTGGAACCACGACAGCAGCCTGGATTGGCATCTGTTAGGACATCCCATCCATACGGGTTTACAAAAATGGGTAGCTGACCTGAACCGGACTTACCGCCAAGAACCAGCACTGCACGAACTCGACTGCGACCCGGCGGGGTTTGAGTGGATTGACTGTAACGACTGGCAAAACAGCACGCTTAGCTTAATTCGTAAAGGCAGCATTCAGGTATCAGGAGTCAAGGGTGAAGTATTACAAAGTCATCTAGCGCCGGAAGACTGGAACCCAAATCCTGTAGGGACAGTGCTAGTGGTTTGCAACTTTACTCCCATCCCTCGCTTCAACTACCGAGTTGGCGTTCCTGCTGGTGGCTTCTGGCAGGAATTACTCAACAGCGATGCCCAAGAATATGGGGGTAGCGGTTTGGGTAACCTCGGTGGGGTACACGCCGAGGAATTCTCCTGTCATGGGCGACCCTATTCGTTGAATATTACCCTACCACCGTTGGCAGTCGTCTACTTCAAGCTCGGTTAAGGGGTGGTGATTGAGCGATAACCATGTAGGGACATGGCAGTGCCATGTCCCTCTTAAACAAGAATTCATATATAACAATAATTTAATAAATAGCAGAACACCTATGCCCGCGATTGAAACTCACTCTTACAAAAATTGGCAGATTGAAATATACCAAAAAGAACCTGGCATTTTCGGCTATCAATGCTGTGGATTAACCGGCGAACGATCGCGAAACGAGGGCTATGCTAAGACACAAGATACCGTACAATCAGCACAAAACTATACAGACGAGCAACCTGACGTTAGCGGTCTAGATCCAATTAAAGAAGTTGGCAGTCCACTCGAAGATGACATCAGTTCGGGTGAAGAGCTGAATGACTTGTAAGCACTACTCCAACGTTTTACTGAATCGGCACTAGGCTGCATCCTCACCATGCGCGTTAAAGCCTTCATCATGTTGTAATGCGATCGCATCTAACTCGTCTGCTGTCACTCCAACACAACACATCGTACTAATCAATTTAGCAAGAGACGCGCTTGTAAATCGGCGATTCCTCAACATGTTTCGAGCTAATCGCTTAGCTGTATCGAGTTTCAAGTTCTCTAACGTGAATATATCTTGCAACTCCGAATTGAGATTGTCTATTTCAGAGGTTGCCTTCAGCAGTTCTTGTTGATACCTCTCTATAAATTGCTCCTTGCGCTCTAGCTCTTGCTTTAGGCTCTCCACCTGTTCGCGCAAAATCTCTGATTCATGCTGAAGTTTTAAGAGTTCATAGGCACTAATAAGTGTTTGTTCTTGAAGTTGGCTTTCTATAGCCTTTGATGTCTCTTTAAACTCATTAAACTCATCCATCTGGTGACAAGAGCGATCGCTTTTGCTTAAATAATTCGCAACTTTAGTAGTCAAGGTTTAACTCCTAGTAGTGCATTCCAGCAACTTAGGTGAGTAGTTTCTACAACTTGAGAGCGAAACCCGCAAATTTTTCCCTTATCTTGCCCTAGTGGACTATTAAAATTCCGCTCTTTTTGCTTTTTTATAAGTTTGCATCAATATGGCTGTGCAACCATTGCTCAGAGACACCGATAATTCTGGCAATCTCAGCCAAGGAAAATTTTCCTAGCCGCAGTTTTTCAACCAAAGTTTTGGTTCGTTTAGAAAGAACTGAGTTTTGAGAGTTTTGCAAAGTGTACCGCCCTCCTCAGCACTGTCACTACTTTTTTTAACTTGCCAAGATAAATCAGAATTTTATCAATTTCTTGGTTCTAAGGTAACAGTATCGTTTTTGCTCAAGGTTCGTCCGTCCGTTAACGTACTGTTATTTGATTTTTATCTTTCTGGCGCAGATTTTTCCTTTTTTGGAAGGGTTTGCGATCGGCTTTGCTGGTGCGCTTAGCGCAATCGCCTAGCGTCACACTGACACTCCTAACGTTGCTATTGCAGTGAACAAAGCTAACGCTGGTATCGTTTGCCGAGGATGCGTTCTACTGGGGTAGGCCGATCGCAAAGCATCCCAATGTTCTCGATCGTGTGGCGATTAGAACACGTTTGTCCCTCTGCCGACAGACAATCTCACCTATATCAAGTAGCGTACACAAGCTATATAATCAAAGAATTCAACTGGCGACAGGAGTCCTTACCGATGCCGTTGGCTGTCTGCTTTAAGCGAGACTAGCTCAAGGAGGCTCCTGATGTCTCTATTCCAAAGTTCCCATAATCCGGTTGCTAACAAGCTATTGGCTGCTGTGTCTACGGAGGAATACGATCGCCTCCTGCCTCACCTAGAACTTGTCTCCCTGTCTTCGGAGCAACTCCTCTACGAAGTCAACCAAACCATCGAGTACGCCTATTTCCCGATCGATGGCGTTTGCTCTCTGCTTAACATCATGCAAGATGGTCAAGGCATTGAAGCGGCGACGGTGGGGAATGAAGGGATGATCGGCGTTCCCCTGTTGTTGGGAACCCATCAAATTCCTATGCAAGCGATTTCGCAGATTCCCGGCGATGCCTGGAGAATGAGGGCGGAGGTGTTCATTCGCGAGGTCTACTGGGGTTGTACGCTTCACAGCCTGCTACTACGCTACACGCAAACGCTGATGCACCAAATTTCCCAGACGGCTGCCTGCAACCGCCTGCACCCAGTGGAAAATCGCTGCTGTCGCTGGCTGTTGATGACTCGCGTGAAGCGAAGCTGTCGCGTTAGCGAATCGCGTGGAGTCAAACGAGTTTCCCCTCACCCCGAAGTTCCTCTCCCAGATGCTGGGCGTGCGCCGCAGTAGTAGGAGTGGAGTTGTCGCCACGCTGGAGAAGGCGGGATTCATCCGCTATGAGGGCGGCACAATGACCATACTCGACTCACAAGGTCTGGAATCGGCGTCGTGTGAGTGTTATTAGGCTCTGAAACAGGAGTTCACTCGTCTGCGAGAGTTGGCTATGTTGCCCTAAAACACTTTGTTCAAAAGCGTACCGACAACCGTCCCAATCACCACTACTATAACAGTCGTCTCTGTACTCACCCTCATGGAAGATGGTGAGGCGATCGAAGCGGCGACGGTGGGTAATGAAGGCATGATTGGCGTCCCCCTGTTGTTGGGAACCCAGCAAATTCCGACTCAAGTGCTGGCGCAGATTGCTGGCGATGCCCTACGAATGAAGGCAGAGGTTTTCGTTCGCGAAGTCTACTGGGGTTGCCCGCTTCACACCCTGCTGCTACGCTACACGCAAACGCTGATGAACCAGTTCGCACAGACAGCCGCCTGCAACCGTCTGCACTCGGTAGAAGAGCGATGCAGCCGCTGGCTGTTGATGACCCAAGACCGGGTGGGTTCAGACGAGTTTGTTCTTACCCATGAGTTCCTCTCCATCATGTTGGGGGTGCGCCGCGCCAGTGTAAGTGTAGTTGCCGCCATTCTTCAACAAGCAGGATTCATCCGCTACCATCGCGGCAAAATTACAGTCCTCAACCGAGAAGGTTTAGAATCAGCGTCCTGTGAGTGTTATCAAGCGCTCAAACAGGAGAGCGATCGCTTGCTTGGGTGACTAATATCTCAGTACGGTAGGGGACAGACAAAGCATTAGTACGATTTATACAGTTGGTGGTTATGTTAATTGCCTAAATAGAGTAGTTGTAATGTTTTTTGCGGTTCTCACTTGCGTAAACCACAGGCTAAAGGCTAGGGCGTTCGTCTCCCGACAGATTCCTGCCAGAGTCTCCAATTGAACCCATTATAGACACGCCTACAAGACTCCTGGTATCAATGACCGAAGACCGTCCCAATCTGATTGAGAACCAACTTCTATCCGCCTTACCTACAGAAGAATACAAACGTCTCCTTCCTAACCTGGAGTTTGTTTCCCTGAATTTTAAGCAAATCATCTACGCGCCCGACGGACCGATCGACTATGTCTATTTTCCTAATAGCGGCATTATTTCTTTGGTCAACGTCACGGAAGATGGCAGGACAGTCGAAGCGGGTATGGTGGGCAAGGAAGGAATGGCTGGCATTCCCGTCTTCCTGGGAGCCGATAAAATGCCCTGTCTAGCAATTTCGCAGGTTGTTGGCGACGCTGTGCGGATGAAGGCGGATGTATTTAAACGTGAGGTTACCCCAGGTACCTCACTTTACAACCTGCTACTGCGCTACACGCAAGCACTACTGAACCAAATCTCGCAATCGGTTGCCTGCAACTGTCTGCACCCGGTAGAAGGGCGATTATGTCGCTGGCTGTTGATGTGCCAAGACCGAGTGAGGTCAAACCAGTTTATGCTCACCCAGGAGTTACTCGCCCAAATGCTGGGCGTGCGCCGTGCCAGTGTCAGTGAAGTTGCCGCCACTCTTCAGAAAGCGGGGCTGATTCGCTACAGTCGCGGCAAGATAACGATTCTTGACCGAGAACGTCTAGAAGCTAGCTGTTGTGAGTGTTATCGAGTGGTCAAACAAGAGTTCGATCGCTTGCTTGGCTCGACTTGAGTTAAGTCCTTGACCCTACTTTTAACATCCTCTTAGAGATTGAACTCATAAACTTCTGCCACTGCATCTTCTCGTGTACGGTGACGGACAGACAAGCACGTGCCAGGACAATAAGATTAAAAATAGTTTAAATTTTGCAAACAAGTCTTACGGTGCTTTTCAATGCGCGGCAGACAGTCAATGGAAAACGCTCAACGCCAGCTCATTTCTCAACAAACCCAAGACTTAATTAAAAAACTCCTGTTAGGAAAATTTTCCTTAACTGAGATTGCAAAGGTCACAGGTATCCCAGAGCAATCTCTACAAACTTATGTCAAGGATAAATAGGAGTTTTTTATTCAAGTAGTGTTTTCTTATACAAAAAAGACGAAAAGGTTAGTTAATTCTTAAGGTCGTCTAGTTAATTGGAATAAATGCCTTATTTCATAATCAAAAAACAACCTTTCGTTTCGCCACTCTAACTTAGGTCTAGTAGCCTAACTGTATAGCAATAAATTGTCTCTATAAAACCAGCAGTCATTGCAAAAGATAGAAAAATTCCGAAAAGTTGGACTACAGAATCGGTGTTTTTCTATCTATTTTGTAGTTTCACTGATGTTTTTTGTACTCATAATTACAGTAAGTTCTTCATAACTCCATCCTTTAGATAGAAGTTGTAGAAAGCAGGAAAAATTAAATTGGTTATAAGGTAGGAAGTTACCCAGCAAGCGTCATTTTATAGAAGACTCTACTTAAAGAATCTAAGCAGGAGTCGCCAAGAGAGCGATGGCTTGAGAATGACCTAAAAGGAGATTCTCATAAGATTTGAAAGCCAATACTCTCTTCTAAAAAGCCTTTTAAAGGGCTTTTCAACTATCTATCAAACTTCTAAGCTTTCAATAATTTTCATATTAAGCTTAGAAACTTATCCCTTTATCAATTTCTTTAGCTGAACTGGCTCAAAGCAAACTTGATGCTAGCTAAGCATTAGTTTTTTCTGGAGTTTTATATATGTATTTAGCACTGTGGCCTGGAAAAGTTTATCCACTAGGAGCAACCTGGGATGGCAAAGGGACAAACTTCGCACTATACAGTGAAAATGCAACAGGTGTAGAGCTGTGTTTATTCGATCGCGATGATAAGGAAATACGCTTAGAGTTGACAGAAGTCAGCAACTTTGTCTGGCACGGCTATATACCCGGAGTCGGCCCTGGCCAACGCTATGGATTCCGAGTGCATGGTCCCTACGCACCCGAACAAGGCCATCGCTTCAACCCCAACAAACTGCTAATCGACCCCTATGCCAAGGCACTCGATAGCGAAGTGGGCAACGGACCAGAACTATTTGGTTACTCTTGGGAAGCAGAGGAAGAAGATTTATCCTTCTCAGAGTTGGATGATGCCCATTTAGTACCCAAGTCAGTGGTAGTCGATCAGTCGTTTGATTGGGGTGATGACGAGCGGCTACATACCCCGTGGCACGAAACCATTATTTACGAAGTCCACGTCAAGGGCTTTACCAAGCAGCACCCAGATATCCCAGAAGAATTGCGCGGAACGTATGCAGGACTCGCTCACCCAGCCGCTATAGAGCATTTGCAGAGGCTAGGGATTACAGCCGTTGAGCTGATGCCCGTTCACCACTACCTGTCGAATCCAGGACATCTGGTAGACAAGGGGCTAAAGAATTACTGGGGGTACGATTCGATTAACTATTTTGCGCCTCACTCCGGTTATAGTGCCAATGGAACTCTGGGAGAACAGGTCAACGAATTCAAGGAGATGGTCAAAGCCTTGCACCGTGCCGGGATTGAGGTGATTCTGGATGTGGTGTACAACCACACAGGAGAAGGCAATCATAAGGGGCCAACTCTGTCATTTCGAGGTATCGACAATGCGACTTACTACCGTTTGGTAGAAGGCAATGAGCGTTACTACATGGACTATACAGGTTGTGGCAATTCTCTCAACGTGCGATCGCCACAAGTGCTGAAGCTAATCATGGATAGTCTGCGCTATTGGGTGAGGCACATGCACGTCGATGGCTTCCGCTTCGATCTCGCTTCGGCTTTAGCGCGAGAACTCTATGAAGTGGATAGTCTGGCGGCGTTCTTTGACATCATTCATCAAGATCCAGATCTGGCGGGTGTGAAACTGATTGCCGAACCTTGGGACGTAGGAGAAGGTGGCTATCAAGTGGGTAACTTCCCCGTCCTGTGGAGTGAGTGGAATGGCAAGTATCGGGATACCCTGCGAGACTTCTGGCGCGGTGAGGAGAGTGGCTTAGGGGAATTTGCTTACCGATTCACGGGTAGCCCAGACCTGTATTTTCAGACGAATGGACGGCAACCGAATGCTTCGATCAACTTTGTCACCGCTCATGACGGCTTCACTCTCAATGACCTAGTTAGCTACAACGAAAAGCACAATGAAGCTAACGGTGAAAATAGCATGGACGGTGAAACCCACAACCGCTCTTGGAATTGCGGAGTGGAAGGTGACACCGACGACCCAGAAGTACTGCGCTTGCGAGAACGGCAACGGCGTAACTTCCTTGCCACTCTAATTTTGTCCCAAGGTATCCCCATGTTGCTGGGGGGCGATGAAATGGGGCGCACCCAAAAAGGCAACAATAATGGCTACTGCCAGGATAGTGAAATCTCCTGGTTTGATTGGGACTGGGTTAATGGAAATCAGGATTTATTGGACTTTACCCGCGAACTGATTTACTTCCGCCGTCAGCATCCAGTCTTTCGGCGGCGCAAGTGGTTCCAAGGTCAAGCGATTCACGGACGGGGGATTAGTGATATTGCGTGGTTCAACCCCGATGGCACTGAGATGACTGACGAACAGTGGGATGTCGGTTATGCCAAGTCAATTGGTGTGTTTTTGGATGGCAACCAGATTCCCAGTCCTGGCCCGCAAGGTCAACGCATCAAGGATGATAGTTTTGTCCTGTTCTTTAACGCCCACTACGAAACGATCGAGTTTACTCTACCTGCTGCGGTACAGGATAAGGAGTGGACACTTGTAATTGACACCAAAGAGCCTCGCTTCATTCAAGACGAGAAGGTTTATAAAGATAGTGAAGCCGTGCCCGTTGCAGCGCGATCGCTTGTCATGCTCTGCTGTCTCCAATAAGATAAGTCGGCATTAATATCTGTCGTTGGGGCTAGGTAGAGGGCAGAAGGCAGAAGGCAGAGGGCAGAAGGAATAAGAATGTTCATGGGTTTCGGTGTACGCAGTTCATGACGGCTACTTAAGCGATACCTAGAGACCCTTGTGCGGGGGGTCTCTAGGTAGGCACCCGTCCCCCAGTGGGGGATGTCCCCCCAAACTTGGTTTTTCCCCAAGAACCAGCCATTTTCGCTTAAGTCAGTGCCATTGCCTCTAAGTTACATACTTACCCACAGGTAGGTCTAACTAACTATCAGCGATTGTGGCGCGTTACGCTAACACACCCTACAGATAGACGTTTTGGGTAATTCTTACCATAGATAAATCTCCCTTTCGATGGACGTTACAAAACTTATAGCCTGTCACAATCTCTAGTAATTAACTACTAGCCAGTCAAACTGCAAGCTAAAGACCTTACGGTGCTCTGATAGAGAGGAAAAACTGTCCCTTCTCAATGTCAGGGAAAATCGTCCTAGCGAGTTAATTCTGGCTAACTATACATTTTTCCTGGATATTCAAATATGTATTTAGCACTGTGGCCGGGTAGAGTTTATCCACTAGGATCGCACTGGGATGGGAAAGGGACAAACTTCGCACTATACAGTGAAAATGCAACAGGTGTAGAGCTGTGTTTATTCGATCGCAACGATGAGGAAACACGCCTAGAATTGACAGAAGTCAGCAACTTCGTCTGGCACGGCTACGTACCGGGAGTCGGCCCTGGTCAACGCTACGGCTACCGAGTGCATGGGCCGTGGTCTCCGGAGGAGGGGCATCGCTTCAACCCCAATAAATTGCTGATCGACCCCTATGCCAAAGCGCTCGATAGCGAAGTGGGCAATGGTCCGGAGTTGTTTGCCTACTCTTGGGAGGCCCAGGAAGAAGATTTATCGTTTTCCGAACTCGATGATGCTCATTTGGTGCCGAAGTCTGTTGTCATCGACGAGTCCTTTGATTGGGGTGACGACACTCTGCTGGATACCCCCTGGCACGAAACCGTGATTTACGAAGTCCATGTCAAAGGCTTTACTAAGCAACACCCAGATATCCCAGAAGAATTGCGCGGAACTTATGCAGGACTCGCTCACCCAGCCGCTATAGAGCATTTGCAGAGACTGGGAATCACAGCCGTCGAGCTGATGCCAATTCATCACTACCTATCCCAGCCAGGACATCTGGTTAGCAAAGGGCTAAAGAATTACTGGGGGTACGATTCGATCAACTATTTCGCTCCCTTCTCCGGTTACAGTGCCAGTGGCACCTTGGGAGAGCAAGTGAATGAGTTTAAGGAAATGGTCAAGGCGTTGCACCGTGCCGGGATTGAGGTGATTCTCGATGTGGTGTACAACCATACAGGAGAAGGCAATCATAAAGGGCCAACTCTATCATTTCGAGGCATCGACAATGCCACTTACTACCGTTTGGTAGAAGACAATGAGCGCTACTACATGGACTATACAGGCTGTGGCAATTCTCTCAATGTGCGATCGCCACAAGTATTAAAGCTAA